>JAUSAX010000043.1 GCA_030652315.1 Afipia sp.
ACCAACGACAGCTTCATGATCCGGTCGCGCACCCGCGGCTGATCCCGCTTCATCTACCCTATGGGCAAGCCCGGTCTCCGTGAGGAGGCCGGGCTTTTCTTTTGCAGTGCGGTCAAGGAAATCGGCGTGGATATTCGGAACCGCTTGTTCCATGCTGAGATCAAAGCCTCGGAAAGAAAGGCGGACACGGAAAATCACATCCAGGGAGTTATTCATGAAACGTCGTGAATTTATCAAAGTCGCGGGTATCGGCGCAGCCGGTGCCGCGATTGCTTCACCTGCCATTGCCCAGTCATCGCCTGAAATCAAATGGCGCCTGACGTCCAGCTTCCCGAAGTCTCTCGACACCATTTACGGCGCGGCCGAGGTGTTTTCGAAAGCCGTCGCAGAAGCCACCGACAATAAGTTCCAGATTCAGGTTTTCGCCGCCGGCGAAATCGTTCCCGGCCTGCAGGCGCTTGATGCCGCGTCGAACGGCACCGTGGAAATGGCCCATACGGCCGCCTACTACTATATCGGCAAGGATCCGACCTTTGCGTTCGGCACGGCTGTGCCATTCGGACTGAACAGCCGTATGCAAACGGCATGGTTGCAGGTCGGCGGTGGCGCAGAACTCTTCAACGAGTTTCTGAAGCCGCATAATGTTGTGGGACTTCTGGCAGGCAATACTGGTTGCCAGATGGGTGGCTGGTTCCGGAAGGAGCTCAAGGAGCCGGCAGATCTCAGCGGTCTGAAAATGCGCATCGGCGGTTTCGCCGGGCGGGTGCTGACCAAGCTCGGCGTCGTGCCGCAGCAGGTCGCCGGCGGAGATATCTATCCGTCGCTGGAAAAAGGCACCATCGATGCCGCGGAGTGGGTTGGTCCGTATGACGATGAGAAACTCGGGTTCCAGAAGGTTGCGAAGTACTACTATTATCCCGGCTGGTGGGAAGGCGGCCCGTCGCTGCACAACATCGTCAATCTTCCGAAGTGGGAATCGCTGCCGGCCGGCTACAAGTCGATCATCAAGACGGCATCGTCGCTCGCCAACGAAACCATGCAGGCACGCTACGACGCCTACAACCCGCCGGCTCTAAAGCGGCTGGTGGCGAGCGGAACGCAATTGCGTCCGTTCACCGCATCAATCATGGACGCGTCGCTGAAGGCCGCGAACGAGGTGTATGCCGAGACGTCGGCGACCAACGCGAACTTCAAGAAGCTTTATGAGGCGATGACCGCGTTTCGTAACGACCAGTACACGTGGTGGCAGGTTGCGGAATATGGCTTCGACAGCTTCCAGATCCGGTCCCGCACGCGGACCTGATCGTTCGTCACTCAAGGGCACAAACGAAAGCCCGGCCTCGCACGAGGCCGGGCTATTTCGTTGTCACGTCGTCGTTTACTTCGACGGCCCGAGGTCGAGCTGGGGCATTTCGATCTGCGGGATCTCGATCTTGATATTGGTGGTATCGACCTTGGTGGTGTCGATCCAGTAGGTCACCGCACCTGGCCAGTAGATGACTATGACCACCAGTATAACTTGCATCAGCACCCAGGGCATAGCGCCCCAATAGATGTCCGAACTCTTCACCTCGGGTGGAGCGATACCGCGCAGATAAAACAGCGCGAAGCCGAACGGGGGATGCATGAATGACGTCTGCATGTTGACGCAGAGCAGGACACCGAACCACACGAGGTCAATGCCAAGCTTGGTGGCGACCGGCGCAAGCAGCGGAATGATGATGAAGGCGATCTCGAAGAAGTCCAGGAAGAACGCCAGGAAGAACACGAAGATGTTGACGAAGATCAGGAAGCCGATGGCGCCGCCCGGCAGCCCCGTGAGCAGATGCTCGATCCAGCGCGCGCCATCCATGCCCTGGAACACGAGGCTGAAGCAGGTCGAGCCGACGAGAATGAACACCACCATGGATGTCAGCCGCATCGTGGACGTCATCGCCTGTTCCACCAGCGGCCATGTCAAGCGACGGTGCATCGCAGCGAGGACCATCGCACCGACCGCGCCCATGGCGCCGGCCTCGGTGGGTGTCGCAAGACCGAGTCCGATGGTGCCGAGTACGAGGAAGATCAGGACTATTGAAGGGATCATGCCCCACAGCACGCGGCTGACGAGTTTCCAGTCCATTGGCTCTCGCGCGGACTCTGGAAGAGGCGGCATTTTGTGGGGCTGCAGGAGCGACACGCCGACGATGTAAAGCAGGAAGATCACGACCTGCAGGATCGAAGGACCGATCGCGCCGAGATACATGTCGCCGACGGACCGGCCGAGTTGGTCGGCGAGCACGATCAGCACCAGCGACGGAGGAATCAACTGTGTGATTGTTCCCGACGCAGCGATGACGCCGGTCGCGAGGCGCATGTCGTAACCGTAGCGGATCATGATGGGCAGCGAGATAACACCCATGGCGATGACCGAGGCAGCCACCGTGCCGGTGATCGCGCCAAGAATGGCACCCACGATGATCACGGCATAGGCGAGACCACCCGGAATTTTTCCGAACAGTTGTCCGGTGCCCTCGAGCAGGTCCTCCGCGAGACCGCATCGCTCAAGAATCGCGCCCATGAATGTGAAGAACGGAATCGACAGCAGCAGGTCGTTTGAAATGATTCCATAGAAGCGGAAGGGAAGAGCCTGCAGGAACGACGGATCGAAATGGCCGGTATTGATCCCGAGAATTCCAAAGAACAATCCCACCGCAGCAAGCGAAAATGCGACCGGAAATCCGATCAGCATGAACAGGATCATCGTCCCGAACATCAGCGGAGGGAAAACGCCAAACGAAAACATCCATTGATCCTGTTCAGCAAGCTCGTGAATTATTGCAGGGGAGCTTCGTAATGCGTATCGATGCGTATCGTGCCAGCGAGCGCGGCGACGCGCTTGGCGAGCTCTGCGAGTCCTTGAAGGAACAACAGCGCGAAGCCGAGCGGCAGCAGGCCCTTTGCCGGCCAAAGGATAAGACCGCCGGCGTTCATCGACATTTCGTTAGTCTTGAACGAAAGGAAGAAGAAGGGCCACGTGAGGTAAACGAGATAGGCCATCACCGGTAGCAGGAATACCGTGAAGCCGAGGATGTCGATCCAGAGGCGAGTCCTGTCGGAAACATTGGAGTACAGCAAGTCGACGCGAACGTGTTCGTTTAGACGAAGCGTTTGAGCCGCACCCAAAAGCACAATGCCGCCGAACATGTACCACTGGATTTCGAGCAGTCCGTTCGAGCTATAACTGATCAGGTAACGAACGACGGCGTTGCCGGCGCTCACGAGACAGGCGAGCAGCACCAACCACTTCGCGACATATCCGGCGGCATCGCTAATGCGATCGATCACGCGCGTGATATTGACGATGTCCACCGTATCCCCCCCGAAAAGGTATTCATGCACTTGCCTTTAATCTCGTCTTGCAGACGCAAGCGGCAGCCTTGTTGGCAGAGGCAATATGACGCGGCGGCACCATTTCAGCGACTTACGCCGCCGTCAATTGGAAGTTTGACGGTTTCGCTGCGAAACGATGACCAACTCAAGAACGGGGAAATTTTTGTCAAAGAAGCGAGCGGCCTGAGCAACATTCGCAGCAGCTAGCCGCCGGTCACGCTCATGTGCCGGCTGACGCTGGGCCGATTGTGGCGGCGATCGATAATGAAATCGTGCCCCTTCGGCTTGAGCCCGATTGCCCGATCGATCGCGGCGGCGAGAAGGGTGTCGTCGTTGGACGCTCGCAGCGGTTTGCGCAGATCGGAGGCATCCTCATGGCCGAGGCACGTGTGGAGCGTCCCGGTACAGGTGATGCGAACCCGGTTGCAGGATTCGCAGAAATTGTGGGTCATCGGTGTGATGAAGCCGAGCTTTCCGCCAGTCTCGCTGACGCCAGCGTAACGTGCCGGGCCGCCGGTGTCATCGGCGAGGTCGGTCAGCGTGTATCGGGTGGCGAGGCGAGCCCGAAGCAACGAGAGCGGCAGGTACTGGTCAATTCGTCCTTCGCCGATATCGCCCATCGGCATCACCTCGATCAGGGTGAGATCCATGCCCTTACCGTGCGCCCATTCCATCAGCGAGGGGATCTCGTCTTCGTTCATGTTCTTCAGCGCGACGACGTTGATCTTGACCTTCAGGCCCGCAGCCCGCGCAGCTTCAATGCCGCGCAGTACCTTGTCGAGATCCCCCCAGCGCGTGATGGCGCGAAACTTCGTGGGGTCGAGAGTGTCGAGCGAGACATTGATGCGCCGCACGCCGTGATCCCTGAGCTCGACGGCAAACTTCTCGAGTTGCGATCCGTTCGTTGTCAGGGTCAGCTCGTCGAGTGCGCCAGTATCAAGATGGCGGGACAGCGACTGCACCAGTGACATCACGTTGCGCCGAACCAAGGGTTCGCCGCCGGTCAGGCGCAGTTTTCGAACGCCCTTGGCGATAAAGGCAGAGCACAGCCGGTCGAGTTCTTCGAGCGAGAGAAGGTCCGATTTCGGCAGGAATGTCATGTCTTCCGACATGCAATAGAAACAGCGCAGATCGCAGCGGTCGGTCACGGACACGCGCAGATACTTGATCGTCCGCCCGAAAGGATCGGTCATCGCGGAGGTGGTGGATTCTGCCATGGAGCTCGGAAGCGATCCGGTCATTCAGCGGGCCTTGATTGTCGCACGATGCCAAACCGTTATGGGCTTGGTATGCCAGTCACAATCTAGGGATGATCGGCTGCGGACACAATGAATCTGTCTGCAGGAAACCGTCAGCGACGCGGTGGCGGCGGGAAGGGGGAGTTCGGTTCCTCAGCCGGCTCAGCGGCTGCCGGTGCGGGTGGCTTTTTGGCTTTTGGCGCGGCTTTGGGGGCTGCCCGGCCTTTCTTGGTGGGAAGCGCCGGTTGCAACTCGGCGTAGACCGGATTCGGATCGACGACGACACCAGGGCCACTTGGGTCACGGATGATCTGAACAGGGACTGTTTCCGGCTGATACTTCGGCAGCGAGAAGGTCACAGAGAAATTTTCAGCCGCAGCGACCGAGAGCGAGCAGGGGGTTTTGCATGTTTCGCCGCTGGAGGCGCGCGCCTCAGCACCGGCGGGTAGCGATTCAAGCTGAATCGTTGCGCTCGGCGGCGTCGACTTGAGCATATCAGGCATGGAGAACGATGAGCAGCCCGCGAGACCAAGACCCGCCGCGACAACAACAATGATACGCATGGTGCATCCGTCATGTGATGCGGTGATAGCCGCATAGTCCCCGCGCGGACCTTAGAAGTGTCATTCCGCCCGCGCAACGGGTCGCATTGTATTCGTTAAGAGAAGGTTAACACAGAGTCTGAAATCTGAGATGGCATAAATATATTCAATATCAATGCCTTATGTCTGTTTCCAGAAGGTTTGTAACAGCGTCGGGCAGTTCCCGCATGTGACCAATGACCGTGTCAGGCTTCAGTTCTGCAATCGGGATTTCCGTGTAGCCGAATTCAACTCCGATCACCGGAATGCCGGCTCGCCGCGCGACCCCTACGTCCGGCCCGGAATCGCCGACCATGATTGATCTCGAAACTTCCCCGCCTGCTTGCACTATGGTTTGGCGCAGAATAGTGGGATCGGGCTTCGCCACCCCGAACGTATCGGCCCCGCAGATCGCCGCAAATCGCCCGGTCATATCCAGCTTGTCGAGCAGAAGCTTCGAGAGGCCCTCGAGCTTGTTGGTGCAGACAGCGAACCTGAAACCCCGTCCTTCAAGCTTGTCGAGGGCGGCATGGAGACCGTCGAACGGGCGCGACGCGTCGGCGATATGGTCTTTGTAGTATGCGATGAAGTCGGCTGTCAGCCGGTCAACATCCGCGATGCTCATGACCCGGCCTTCCAGTTCCAGACCGCGCTCAATCAGCTTGCGTGCGCCGGCCCCAATCATGGCGCGCGCCGATGCAACCGGCACGAGTGGCAGGCCCTCACGTTGAAGCACGAAATTCAGCGCCCCAATCAGGTCGGGGGCGGTATCCACAAGGGTGCCGTCGAGATCGAACACAATCAGGGGGGAAGTGGTCATGGCGGATCGCTAGCGGGCGGGGCAGGATCATGCAAGGCCTGCAGCGAAATTGGTCTTATGCCGGTCCGTTTTGGCAGTTTTTTCGCCCGGAAGGCCGTATCCACCGCTGCGGAAACCGCGCTATATGCCTCGCGTTCCACGGGAACGGAACGTCGAGGGCGATGATGTCGATGGACGATCTGAAAAGGCAGGCTGCTGCGCGTGCGGTCGAGCAGGTGCGGGATGGCATGAAGCTTGGGCTCGGCACCGGATCTACCGCCAAGCACTTCGTCGAACTGCTCGGCGAACGTGTGCAGGCAGGCCTGAAGGTTATCGGCGTTCCGACCTCGGAAGCGACGCGGGCCGATGCCGAGCGTTGTGGCGTACCGCTCACCACGCTCGAAGAAGTTGACCGGCTCGACCTTACCGTGGACGGCGCCGATGAAATCGACCCCAATCTCGAACTCATCAAGGGCGGAGGCGGGGCCTTGCTGCGCGAGAAGATCGTCGCGGCTGCCTCAGACCGGATGATTGTGATCGCAGACGAGTCCAAGTGGGTCAAAACCCTCGGGCGCTTTCCGCTGCCGATCGAAGTCATCCCGTTTGGCCTCGGCGCGACGCGCCGGGCCATCGAGGCGGTCTTTGCTGAAAATGGCGTTTCCGGCCAAATGGATATTCGTAAGGCCAAGGATGGCCATGCTTTCGTCACCGATGGCGGCCACTGGATTATCGATGCCCGCCTTGGCCAAATTCCGGATTCCCCCAGATTGGCGGTGTCACTGAATTCGATTCCGGGTGTGGTTGAACACGGTTTGTTTATCGGTCTCGCACGCACGGTCGTGCTCGCCGGCCCCCAGGGTATTCGCGTTATTGAACGGCCCTTGCGCCGCAATTGAGGAGAATTGAGATGAAGAAGTTTTCGAACGTGTTGCTCGCAGCCGGCGCGGCGCTTGCCCTGATGGTGGGTAGCGCGATGGCGCAGGCTCCGAAGCCGCCATCCGCAGCAGCCATCGGCTATGCCAAGGAAGTACTGACGTCCAAGAATGTCAGCTCGATCTATCAGGGCGCAGTCCCGGGTCTCGTGCAGCGGACCAAGGAAGTGTTGTTGCAGGCCAACCTGAACTACCAGAAGGACCTCAACGAAGTTGCCGTTCAGGTCGCGAAGGATCTCGCCGGCCGCGAAAAGGAAATCGGCGAGGAAATGGCGCGGATTTACGCCACCGCCTTTACCGAGCAGGAGCTGAAGGAACTGGCCGCGTTCTACAAGTCGCCGCTTGGCGTCAAGGTGATCGCGCAGGAGCCGGTGGCATTCAATGCCGCGCGCCAGTATATGGATCAGTGGGCGCAGAAGTTCGGCGAAGAAATCAACGGCAAGTTTCGTGCTGAAATGAAGAAGCGCGGCAAGGAAATCTAAGCACGATCGGGAATTCCAATGGCGGACCTGGACGTTGATCTGTTCGTGATCGGCGGTGGATCGGGCGGCGTACGTGCTGCCCGGATTGCCGCCGGTTACGGTGCAAGCGTTTTGGTCGCCGAGGAGTACCGCATGGGCGGCACCTGCGTGATCCGCGGCTGCGTGCCCAAGAAGCTGATGGTCTACGCGTCCCATGTTCGTCATGAACTGGATGACGCGGCGGGTTTCGGCTGGACCATTCCATCAGCGACGTTCGACTGGCCGACCCTGATCGCCAACAAGGACAGGGAAATTGCCCGGCTCGAGGCGGCCTATACATTCAATGTCGAAAAGGCCGGCGCCAAAATTCTAAAAGCACGCGCGACGTTCTTGGACGCACACACGCTACGCCTTTCGACCGGCGAAACTGTACGTGCAAAACATATTCTGATCGCCACGGGCGGCGCGCCGAGCCACGGCGAGGCCATTCCGGGTATCGAGCATGTGATCTCCTCCAACGAGGTGTTTCACCTTAAGACGTTTCCGAAGCGGATCGTGATTCAGGGCGGGGGCTACATCGCGCTGGAATTCGCCTGCATCTTCGCCGGTCTTGGTGCGGATGTGACCGTGATCTATCGCGGCGAGAATATCCTGCGTGGTTTCGATGACGACGTGCGAAAGCATGTGCGTAGCGAAATGGAAAAATCCGGCATCACGGTGCTGACCGGATGCATCGTCACCAAGGTCGACAAGCACGGTGAAGCTTTCACGGCGCATCTGTCGAGCGGATCGAGTGTTGCCGCCGATCAGGTGATGTTCGCGGTCGGCCGGCATCCGAATGTCAAAGGTCTTGGGCTGGAGAAGGCTGGCGTTGCGCTGAACCCGGTCAATGGCGGGATCGCGGTTGACGGATTCTCACAGACCAATGTCCCGCATATCTATGCGGTCGGTGATGTCACGCATCGTATCAATCTGACCCCCGTCGCGATCCGAGAGGGACATGCCTTCGCCGACACGGTGTTCGGCAAACGGCCGATACGGGTCGACCATGCGGACATTCCGACGGCCGTGTTCACCCAGCCCGAGGTCGGCACGGTGGGGCTGAACGAGGCCGAGGCGCGGGCGCAATATACTCACGTCGATATCTACAAGACCGACTTCCGTTCGCTGAAATCGACACTGTCGGGAAGCGAATCCCGGATCATGATGAAGCTGATCGTCGATTCCTCGACCGACCGCATTCTCGGCTGCCATATCGTCGGACCGGAGGCGGGCGAGTTGATTCAGATTGTCGGCATCGCCGTGAAAATGAAGGCGACCAAAGCGGACTTCGACGCCACGATTGCGGTCCATCCGACTGCCGCTGAAGAGCTTGTGACCTTGCGCACCCCAAGTGCACGCCACGTCCGCCAGGCCGCGGAATAGCCGGCCCGGGTCCGGCTCGACCAAACGGTTGGCCCGGAAATCTCGCCAAAACCGGCACAGCACCCGCCAAGGCAGCCTTGTCTGAGCCGGCAAGTCCCTGATTCGGCATGCCGATTTGCAACTGGCAAGACCGGGACCACCTGTGTATAACCCGGCGCTATCACGCGATTGTCGTTTCCTGAGGAGTTTCAGTCATGTCCGAGCGGTGGACGCCCGACAGCTGGCGCAAGAAGCCAGTTATGCAAGTGCCGGATTATCCCGATGCGAAAGCGTTGGCCGATGTCGAGGCGCAGCTTGCAACGTTTCCGCCGCTGGTTTTTGCAGGTGAAGCGCGCAACCTGAAGAAGGCGCTGGCCCGCGTCGCGGCTGGCGAAGCCTTCCTGCTGCAGGGCGGCGACTGCGCCGAAAGCTTTGCCGAACACGGCGCGAACAATATCCGCGATTTCTTCCGCGTACTGCTGCAGATGGCGGTGGTTCTGACCTATGCCGGCGCGCTGCCGGTGGTGAAGGTCGGCCGCATCGCCGGACAGTTCGCGAAGCCGCGCTCCTCGCCGATGGAAAAGCAGGGCGATGTCGAGTTGCCGAGCTATCGCGGCGACATCGTCAACGACATGGCTTTCACGAAAGAGTCTCGCACGCCTGACCCGCAGCGCCAGCTGATGGCTTACCGGCAGTCGGCGGCAACGCTGAACCTGCTGCGTGCGTTCGCAACCGGCGGCTTCGCCAATCTGGGCAGCGTGCATCAGTGGATGCTCGGCTTCCTGAAGGATTCGCCGCAGTCTCGCCGTTACAAGGAGCTGGCCGACCGGATTTCCGAGGCGCTGAATTTCATGCGCGCCTGCGGCCTCGATCTCGAGAGCCATCCCGAATTGCGTGCGACCGATTTCTACACCAGCCACGAGGCCCTGTTGCTCGGCTATGAGCAGGCCTTCACGCGCGTCGATTCCACGACCGGCGACTGGTACGCGACCACTGGTCACATGATCTGGATTGGCGATCGCACGCGTCAGCTCGATCACGGTCACATCGAATACTTCCGTGGCATCAAGAACCCGATCGGCCTGAAGTGCGGTCCGTCGCTGAAGCCGGATGAACTGATCAAGCTGATCGACGTCCTCAATCCCGACAACGAGCCGGGCCGGTTGACGTTGATCAACCGTTTCGGTTCGGACAAGGTCGATGCTCACCTGCCGCAGCTGATCCGCGCTGTGCAGCGGGAAGGCCGCGTCGTGGTCTGGTCGTGCGATCCGATGCACGGCAACACCATCACGTCGACGTCCGGCTACAAGACCCGGCCGTTCGATCGCGTGCTGTCGGAGGTGAAGTCGTTCTTCACGATCCATGCCGCTGAAGGCACCCATGCCGGCGGCGTTCATCTGGAAATGACCGGGCAGGACGTCACCGAATGCATCGGCGGCGCACGCGCGATCACCGACGAGGATCTTAACGACCGTTATCACACGGTCTGCGATCCGCGCCTGAACGCCGAGCAGTCGATCGACATGGCTTTCCTGATCGCCGAGCTTCTCAAGCAGGAGCGCGTCGGTAAGGTGAAGCCGATGCCGGCCGTCGCGGGGTTCTGATGGTGCGAGTGGTGCTGTCGCGGATGTGCCGCGCCACGATCAACAGCCGGAACGGACTGGCATTTGCTTTCCGTTCCGAACAGGCTTTCCGCGAAGAGTTGATTGCGCTCCTGCTGGCGATCCCGTTGGCTTGGCTGATTGGCGTCACGCCGGTCCGCCGTCTTGAACTTGTGATGGTCGTGCTGCTGCTGATGGTGGTCGAACTCCTGAACACCGCCATCGAAAAGCTCGCCGACCGTCTCACAACCGACCACGATCCCCAGATCGGCCGCGTCAAGGACATGGGATCGGCGGCAGTCGCCGTGATGCTGCTGATCGCTGGCGCTTTCTGGCTGTTTGCGATCGCCGAACGCATAGGTCTCATCTGAATTGTGCTCATATTGAGCAATTGCGGATGCCGCAGTCGGCGGGCTAAAAGCGATCATGACCAAATCCCAGTTCACGATCACGCTCGCGCAGCTCAATCCCGTCGTCGGCGACGTCGCGGGCAACGCTGCCAAGGCCCGTGCAGCCCGCTCGCGGGCGAAAGCAGACCGCGCCGATCTGCTGGTGTTGCCTGAACTGTTCATGGCGGGCTATCCGCCTGAAGACTTGGTACTCAAGCCGGCGTTTCAGGCAGCATGCCGTGCCGAGGTTGAAGCGCTGGCGCGGGAAACTTCCGATGGTGGCCCGGCGGTGCTGATCGGCACGCCGTGGGTCGAGGACGGCAAGCTCTATAACGCCTGCGCGCTGCTTGATGACGGTCGGATCGCGGCGCTGCGGTTCAAGGTCAACCTTCCGAATTACGGCGTTTTCGACGAAAAGCGGGTGTTCGCGCGTGGGCCGGTGTCCGGCCCGGTCACGATCCGCGGCGTGCGGGTCGGCGTGCCCATCTGTGAAGACACATGGATGGAAGAATCCGAAGACTATGAGAACGTCGTCGAATGTCTCGCGGAGACCGGCGCGGAAATCCTGATCGTGCCGAATGGCTCTCCTTACACGCGTGAGAAGAACGACATGCGGTTGTCGGTCTCCGTCGCCCGCGTGGCCGAAAGCGGGCTGCCGCTGATCTATCTCAACCAGATCGGCGGGCAGGATGAACTGGTGTTCGACGGCTCGTCCTTCGCGCTGAACGCGGATCGCTCGCTGGCTTTTCAGTTGCCGGGGTTCGTGGAAGACGTCACGACGGTGGGGTGGACCAAAGGCGAGGGCGGCTGGAGCTGCAAGGGACCGGTAACCCCGGTGCTCGATGGCGACAGGGGCGACTACGCAGCCTGTGTACTCGGCCTGCGCGACTATGTCGGCAAGACCGGCTTCCCCGGTGTGCTGCTCGGCGTGTCGGGCGGCATCGATTCAGCCCTGTGTGCTGCCATTGCCGTGGACGCGCTCGGCGCAGACAAGGTGCGCGGCGTCATGCTGCCGTTTCGGTTTACCGCGCAGGAATCGCTGGACGACGCGGCGAAGCTCGCGAAGCAACTCGGCATCAAGTACGAGGTGCTCCCGATCGCGGCGGCGGTGCAAGGGTTTGAGGAAATCCTGAAGCCGGCATTCGCGGGGCGTAAACGTGATGTCACCGAGGAAAACCTGCAGGCCCGCACGCGCGGCGTGTTGCTGATGGCGATTTCCAACAAGTTCGGTTCGATGCTGGTGACCACCGGCAACAAGTCCGAAATGTCGGTCGGCTACGCCACGCTCTACGGCGACATGAACGGCGGCTACAATCCGATCAAGGATATCTACAAGACGGAGGTGTTCCGGCTTTCGGCGTTGCGCAATTCATGGAAGCCCGAGGGCGCGCTTGGTCCGTCCGGCGAAGTCATTCCGCCGAACATCATCACGCGTCCGCCGACGGCGGAACTGCGCGAGAACCAGACCGATCAGGACTCGCTGCCGCCTTACGATGTGCTGGACGCCATTCTTGAGAGGCTGGTCGAGCGCGAGGAGCCGCTGGCCTCAATCATCGCGGAGGGCTTCGATCGCGAGACCGTCACGCGCATCGACCGGCTGTTGAATATCGCCGAGTACAAGCGTCGTCAGGCCGCACCGGGCGTGAAGGTGACGCGCAAGAATTTCGGCCGCGACCGCCGCTATCCGATCATCAACAAATTCCGGGACACGGGAAAGGCGCCAGCCGCTCCTGATCATTCGCTCGTGACGCGATCGAGCCGGGGTTCAGCGGAAGCGTTCGAAGGCTAGGCTCGCCTCAGCGCGCCGGAATAAACGTCGGCCCCACGGAGCGGATCGGCTTGTCGCCGGAATCGGAGGGCGCGGCCGGTGCGCCAGTTGGCAGCGGTTGCGCATTCGTCGGCGTTGCGACGGAGCCCGCTTTCTTTTGGGCTGCCGCCGGCACCGGAGCCTTTGGCTGCGACATCTTCTTCGAGGCCTCATCGGTCACGATGATGTCGCCCTGCTGGGCGGCGGTGGCCTTGTCGTCGATGTTCTTCAGCGCGTCGGACCACGTCTGGCCCACGGCCTTGCAACTGCACGACTTGTCGAACGCCTGGCGATATTTGAATGCGTTCGGAGACTGAGCGTACGGCTGGCCGTTGATCGACACCGCCTGATTCATGTCTTCGCCGGGGTTGCGATAGCTGTAGAGCGTCGCGTCCGCGGCGGGGCAGAGTGCCTTGCAGGTGCGCTCATCGTCCGCGAAGCGGCCCGGCACCGTGGCGAAAGAGATCGGGAAATAAAAGCCGTCGCAGCTTCGCGCGCAGACCGTTCGGTAGGTGCCCGAGGCGGCTCCGTTGTCCATCGGCGCGCCGGTATTGTTGTTGCCGCCGCCGAACAGGTTCTCGAGGAAACCGCCGCCGCCGCTGTTGCGCAACTGAGCCGCGTATTGCGGACCGCAATTATTCTGCGCGAGCGCCATCAGCACCGAGCGGCGCTGGTTGTCGCGCTCCGAACCGCCGAACCCGCCGCCGCGCAATCGTTCAAGATTGCCGGTGATCTGGTCGAGATTGGACCGCATCTGCTGAATACGCGTGTTGATCGGCCCGCATTGCGCGGACTGGCCGCTGAACAGGGAGAAAAACCCCGAATTGTCGCAGCCCTGACGCTTGGCCTGATCCTGAACGCGCTCAAGCTCGGACTGCTGCCGGCTCTGGGCCTCTACATAACGCTGTATCTGGTCCGCCTTGGCGCTGTCGCCACCGCCACCGTCGATTGCCGACAACTGGCCAACGAGCCGTTGGCAGATGGGATTAGCGGCCCCGGGCTGACCTGGCGGCGGAGGCGGAAATCCCTGCTGTGCCATGGCGCCATGACTCAGCATCGCCGCGCTTACAAGCGCAACGCTGGCAAAAGTCCATCGCAAAAACGAAGAATTCGGCAAGCTGTCCCGATCCGGCTGGCTGACCGCGGCGCGGCCGACGGACGCTCACATACTAGCTTCCGGCGGCAAGGTCACGTCGATTCAGGGACGAAGATAAGGCAGAGAATCGTGACGAAAAGAAGCCCCGTGGAACTGGGGTGGCCCGCTTCAGCGATGGCAGGTGATCGCGACGAACTCGCCATGACTTCCGGTTGTGCCGGTCGATGCCGGGATCGCGCCGGTCACCTCATCGGGATCGATGCGGCGGTAACCGGTGGCCTGCGCGAAATCCCGCGACTGGCAATAAGCTCGTGCAGCAGGGGCTCCGCATTTTTCACCTTTGGCCAGACATTCATCGACGCCGTAGCCATCCGGTTGGTTGGCGACGATGAAAACACGGCTGTCGGCGCGGGTCTCGGCCGCGGCCATCAGAGATACGCAGGCAGTCAGTGTGAACAGGAATCGCATGGTGGCACCAGTTCGGGAGAAGCACAGGCGCCTCCATCAATAAGCCCGAACGGTTAAGAATGATTAAGGACGGCGATTCAGTGGCGGACCGGACCTAAAGAGGCCGAAATCCATGGAGTGTGACCTTGACGCGGTCACCCCGGCTGGACCATTGTGCGGCCCATGAACGGTTCTCTCTCCACTTTCGGCATTTGCCGCGAGATTATTAGCTAGCGATTCGCTGGCTGGAGCCGTCTTTTCTCACTCGAGATCATGGGACGACCCGGCCGCAAGGCAAGGGATTCTATTTCCATGGAGCTGAAGCTCTACGACACGCTGACCAAGGAGAAGCAGCCGTTCCGGCCGCTCGATCCCAAGGACGTGCGCATGTATGTGTGCGGGCCGACGGTCTATGACTTCGCGCATATCGGGAACGCGCGTCCCGTCATCGTATTCGACGTGCTGTTCCGGCTGCTGCGGCACGTCTACGGCGCGGATCACGTCAAGTATGTCCGCAACATCACCGACGTCGACGACAAGATCAACGATCGCGCGGCGCGGGATTTCCCCGGGATTCCGCTGAACGAAGCGATCCGCAAGGTCACCGAGCAGACTGAAAAGCAGTTTCACGCTGATGTCGATGCGCTCGGCTGCCTGCGGCCGACCGTCGAGCCGCGCGCGACCGAGCATATTGCCGAGATGCGGGAGATCATCGAAAAGCTGATTGCCAACGGAAATGCCTATGCAGAGCAGGACCATGTTCTGTTCAAGGTGGCGTCCGATCCGAACTACGGAAAGCTCGCGCGCCGCTCGCTTGACGAGATGCTTGCGGGCGCGCGCGTCGATGTCGCACCCTACAAGCACGACGCGATGGACTTCGTGCTGTGGAAGCCTTCGAAGCCGGGCGAACCATCGTGGCCGTCTCCGGCTGGTATCAAGGCCGAGGGACGTCCGGGCTGGCATATCGAATGCTCGGCGATGGCGTGGAAGCATCTTGGCGAGCAATTCGACATTCATGGCGGCGGCATCGATCTCGTGTTTCCGCATCATGAGAACGAGCTGGCGCAATCATGCTGCGCCTTCCATGAAGAGCGCATGGCGAATGTATGGATGCACAACGGCTTCCTGCAGGTCGAAGGCGACAAGATGTCGAAGAGCCTCGGCAATTTCGTCACGATCAGAGATCTGTTGAACGATTGGCCGGGAGAGGTGCTGCGCCTCAACATGCTGAAGACGCATTATCGCTCGCCGATCGACTGGACGCTGAAGAGCCTAGAGGAAAGCGCAAAGACTCTCGATGACTGGTATTGGGTCGCTGCTGATGACAACGGAGGCCGCCCGTCGAGTGCTGTGACCGCCGCGTTGTCTGACGATCTTAATACGCCGCAAGTCATCGCTTCATTGCATAGCTTGCGCAATGCTGCAGCTGCTGGAAACGATGATCGCCGCAGTGAGTTTGCAGCGTCGTTGCGCTTGCTTGGTTTTCTCTCTGAGAGTGCATCCGAATGGAAGTCGCGCAAGCAGATTGCGAGCGGCATCGACGAAGCGCAAGTCAACAATCTGATTTCTGATCGTACCGCTGCCCGTGCGCGCAAGGACTTCAAGGAATCCGACCGCATCCGCGATGAGCTCGCGGCGATGGGAGTGGTCATCAAGGATTCCAAGGACGGCACCACATGGGAGATCGCGCGATGACCAGGCCGGACACGCCTTTTCCAAAGCACTGGCGCTACTACATCGTCCTAAAGTGGGTCGTGATCGTCGCGGCGGTCGTGATCGCGCTCAAGCTGTTTGGAGCTTTTTAGTCCGATGGGACAATCTATGCCCAAAGTCGGCCTGCGGCCGTTTCTCCCCGAGGACACCCCGGTGCTCGCGGCGATCTTCGTCGCCAGTATCGATGAACTCGCCGAGGAAGACTATTCGGATGCGCAGCGCGAGGCCTGGGCAGGTGGTGCCGAGGACGAGGACAAATTCGGAAAGCGCCTCGCCGGCCAGCTCACGCTGGTTGCAACTATCGAAAGCTCGCCGGTCGGCTTTGCCTCGCTGAAAGGCAAGGATCACCTCGATCTTCTTTATGTTCTGCCGGGTTTCGCGCGGCAGGGCGTTGCGACATCGCTTTGCGATGCGCTCGAGAAACTAGCCGGAGCGCGAGGAGCAACGGCGCTGACAGTCGAAGCCAGTGATACCGCCGAGCCGTTCTTCGTCAAGCGCGGCTACATCAGCCAGCAACGTAATACGGTGTCGGTCGGCGACGAATGGCTCGCCAACACGACAATGAAAAAGTCACTGGGCGGCGATGCGCCGCGAGGCGAAATGCCGGGAAGGCCATCATGAGCCGCGAGCGCCTCTATCTGTTCGACACCACGCTGCGCGACGGCGCGCAGACCAACGGTGTCGACTTCACGTTGCACGACAAGCGGATCATCGCCGATATGCTCGACGATCTCGGCATCGATTATGTCGAGGGTGGCTATCCGGGCGCAAATCCGTCCGATACCGAATTTTTCGCAGCCAAGCCGAAATTCGAGCATGCGAAATTCACCGCCTTCGGCATGACGCGCCGTCCTGGCCGATCGGCATCGAACGACCCGGGGCTTGCGGCGTTGATCGAGGCGAAGGCTGACGCGATCTGCTTCGTGGCGAAGTCGTCCGAGTATCAGGTGCGGGTGGCTCTGGAGACCACAAATGAGGAAAATCTCGCGTCGATCCGTGACAGCGTTGGCGCCGCCAAGGCGGCGGGCCGCGAGGTCATGCTTGATTGCGAGCACTTCTTCGATGGTTACAAGGAAAATCCGCAATTCGCGCTGGCATGCGCCAAAGCGGCGTATGACTCCGGTGCGCGCTGGGTGGTGCTGTGTGATACCAACGGCGGCACAATGCCGAACGAAATCGAGAGCATCGTCGGCGAGGTTGTGAAGCACATTCCCGGCGATCACGTCGGCATCCACACCCATAACGACACCGAGCAGGCGGTGGCGAATTCGCTGGCCGCGGTGCGCGCCGGCGCGCGGCAGATACAAGGCACGCTGAATGGGCTTGGCGAGCGCTGCGGCAATGCCAATCTGTGCTCGCTGATCCCGACGCTGAAGCTGAAGAAAGAATTTGCTGACAAGTTCGAGATCGGTGTGTCGCAGGAAAAGCTCGCGACGCTGGTCCATGCCTCGCGCGCGCTGGATGACATTCTCAACCGCGCGCCGGATCGCCATGCGCCGTATGTCGGTGAGAGCGCCTTCGTCACCAAGACGGGTATCCATGCCTCGGCGGTGCTGAAAGATCCGCAGACTTACGAGCATGTGGCTCCCGAAGCGATCGGTAATCATCGCAAGGTGCTGGTCTCCGATCAGGCGGGGCGCTCCAACGTCATCGCCGAGCTGGAGCGTGCCGGCATTCCGTTTGAGAAGAACGATCCGAAGCTGACGCGTCTGGTCGAGGAAATGAAGGAGAAGGAGGCCGCTGGTTACGCGTATGAGTCCGCGGATGCTTCGTTCGATCTGCTGGCGCGGCGCACGCTCGGCAAGGTTCCGGACTATTTCCGCGTCGTGCAGTTCGACGTCAATGTCGAGCAGCGTTACAACGCGCTGGCCCAGCGCGTCACCGTGGCTATGGCAGTGGTGAAGGTCGATGTCGCCGGCGAAATGCTGATCTCGGCGGCGGAAGGCAACGGCCCAGTCAACGCACTCGACGTCGCGCTACGCAAGGACCTCGGCAAGTACCAGAAGTACATCGAAGGCCTGAAGCTGGTTGATTACCGTGTGCGTATCCTCAATGGCGGCACGGAGGCGGTCACGCGCGTGCTGATCGAAAGCGAGGATGAGGCTGGCGAGCGCTGGACCACGGTCGGCGTATCGCCCAACATCATCGATGCGTCGTTTCAGGCGCTGATGGACTCGGTCGTCTACAAGCTGGTGAAATCGAACGCGCCAGCATAGCTGATCCCGAAAGCGGGAAAGGGGGCTCAATGATTGATCACGTCTCGGTGGGCGTTGCAGATCTTGAGCGGGCCGCTAAATTCTACGAAGCGGCATTCGCTCCGATAGGGTTGACCAGATTGATTGAGCGGCCGGCAACCGTCGGCTTTGGAAAGACTTATCCGGAGTTCTGGATCAACCTTCGTGCGGGCATGTCACCGGTCTCGCCGGAAAGCGGCACGCATATCTGCCTGCGCGCGAGGACGGCGGCTCAGATAGACGCGTTTCATGGTGCCGCATTGAAGACGGGTGGCCGGTCGGACGGTGCTCCCGGCCCACGCCCGGAATATCACCAGAGCTATTACGCAGCGTTCGTCACCGATCCCGACGGAAACCGCATCGAGGTGGTGACGTTCCTAAAGGGCGATCAAACTGTGGCGTGAGTGGACCGCTTACAGCCGGCTCGCGACCGTGTCGTCCATCAGCTTGGCTGCTTCGGGAACCTGCGCGGCAACCTTCTGAAGCGTAGGCAGAATGTCCTCGACGCGATCTGCGGTGAGAACATCGACCCACAGGTTCGCGCGGATGAATTCCGTCTGCTTCATGTGATCGATCAGCACGAGCAGGGGATTCCAGAAGCCCTCAATGTTGGCGAGCAGAATCGGCTTGCTGTGGCGGCCGAGTTGCGACCACGTCATCTGCTCGACCAATTCTTCCAGGGTGCCGACGCCGCCGGGAAACGCCACGAACGCATCGGAGTGCTCGAACATCAGTTGCTTGCGCTCGTGCATGTCCTTGGTGACGATGAGTTCCTGCGCGTCTTTCAGCACATGCTCCCGTTTCGTCAGAAATGTCGGGATGATGCCCGTGACCTTCCCACCATGGTCGAGGGCACCGGCCGCAACAGCACCCATCAGGCCGATGGAGCCGCCGCCATAGACGAGGCCGACGCCATTCTTGGCGAGGGTCTTGCCGAAGGCTGTGGCCGCTTTGACGAATTCGGGGTTGGTACCGGGACCGGAACCGCAATAGACGCATACGTTCTTAATTGTACTCATACCCGCTATGTGGCGATTTGTGACGACATCTTCAAGACGTGTGTCTCGCAGTGCAAGGTGGATAGTTCTCCAAACTGGCCATTTTGGGGAAAAGAATCGGCGGGGAAGGGTGCGAAAATTGCGCAAACGCTTTATATGACGGTCATGACCGCAATCACGAACGGGCGCCCCGCGCAGCATCAGGCTCCGCTTGGCCTCAAGGCGACTGACGTTTAATGGCCGACCTCTATCCTGCCCAGCCCGATGAGGCGTCGGACGATGCCAAGCCGCCGACGCCTGCTGATTTGAATGCCGAGAAAGCAACGCTCTTCGGAACGCTCGCTCATCTGTGGCCGTATATCTGGCCGGGTGATCGAGACGACCTCAAAATGCGTGTCGTCTGGTCGATGGTGCTGCTGCTTATCGCCAAGGCTGCAACTCTCTTCGTTCCTTTCACATTCAAATGGGCCGTCGATGCCCTGACGGGCGCTGACACCGCGCCGGTTCAGTCCTCGAACTGGATGCTGTGGCTGATCGCGTCGCCTCTGATCATGACGCTCAGTTATGGCGCCATCCGCATCGTGATGATGGTGCTGACGCAATGGCGCGACGGTCTTTTCGCCAAAGTGGCGATGCACGCGGTGCGCAAGCTGGCCTTTCTCACCTTCGTGCACATGCATGAATTGTCGCTGCGGTTTCACCTTGAGCGCAAGACCGGCGGTCTGACACGCGTTCTGGAGCGCGGGCGAACCGGCATCGAGACCATGGTGCGGATGGTGATCCTTCAACTCGCGCCGACCATTGTCGAGCTGGCGTTGATGATGGGCGTGCTGTTGTGGCAATTCGACTGGCGGTACGTACTTGTGACGTTCGTCACCGTCGTCATCTACATGGCCTTCACCTACTACGCGACGGAATGGCGGATCGACATCCGCCGCAGGATGAATGAATCCGACACCGAGGCGAATACCAAGGCGATCGACTCGCTGCTCAACTATGAAACCGTGAAATACTTTAGCGCGGAACAGCGTGAAGCGCAGCGCTATGACAAGTCCATCGAGCGGTTCGAGCGCGCCAGCGTTCACACCTATACGTCGCTCGCGGTGCTCAACACCGGGCAGGCGGTGATCTTCACCTTCGGTCTCACCGCAACCATGATGATGTGCGCGGTCGGTATCCGCAACGGCACCAACACGGTCGGCGATTTCGTCATGATCAACGCCATGATGATCCAGCTTTATCAGCCACTGAATTTCATGGGTATGGTCTATCGCGAGATCAAGCAGGCGATCATCGACATTGAAAAGATGTTCGGCGTGCTGTCGCGCAATCCGGAGGTGAAAGACATCCCGGGCGCGGAGCCACTGCAGATTTCAGCCGGCACGGTTCGCTTCGAAGACGTGCAATTCTCTTACGATCCGGAGCGACCGATCCTGAAAGGGCTCTCGTTCGAGGTGCCGGCGGGCAAGACCGTCGCTATCGTCGGCCCATCAGGCGCGGGAAAGTCGACCATCTCGCGATTGCTATTCAGGCTGTATGACGTCAGCGGCGGCAAGATCACCATCGATGGTCAGAATATCCGCGACATTACGCAATCGTCGCTGCGCGCATCCATCGGCATGGTGCCGCAGGACACCGTGCTGTTCAACGACACCATTCGCTACAATATACGCTACGGCCGCTGGGATGCGACCGACGCGGAAGTGGAGGCTGCTGCGGGGATGGCGCAGATCGACGGATTCATTCGCATGTCGCCGCACGGATATGAGACCGAGGTTGGCGAACGCGGGCTGAAATTGTCTGGCGGCGAAAAGCAGCGCGTTGCGATCGCCCGGACCATTCTGAAGGGGCCACCGATTCTGGTGCTGGATGAGGCAACGTCTGCGCTCGACAGTCACACCGAGCGGGAAATCCAGGATCAACTGGAGAAAGTCGCGCGCGGCCGAACGTCGCTGGTGATCGCTCACCGGCTGTCCACGATCGTTGGCGCGGACGAAATTATCGTGCTGGATCAGGGACGCATTTCCGAACGCGGCACCCACTCACAGCTTCTGGCGGCAAATGGCCTTTACGCGAGCATGTGGAACAGGCAACGTGAGGCTCAGGAAGCGCGGGAAAAGCTGGCCATGATGGCCGACGAGAACATCGCGCCCAATCGCGCGCCGCCGCCGGTCAACGATCCACTGGTCACGCCCGCTGCCGCCGAATAGTTTTGGGTCACATTAAACGCAGGTCTTTGAACTCATGTCCGTCGTCAATTCCATTCGCGCGCAAATTCCCCCGGTCCATCCGGAAGGCTATCCCTTCATCGGGGCTTTCGCCTTCGCCAGCCTGATCCTGTTCTGGATCTGGACGCCGCTCGGCTGGATCGGATGCGGATTGACGGTGTGGTGCGCATTGTTCTTCCGTGACCCGGTGCGCGTCACACCGGTGCGCGAGGGCATCGTGGTGTCGCCAGCCGATGGTCGGGTGTCGATGGTGGTGCAGGCCGTGCCGCCGGCGGAGCTCGGCCTTGGCGACAAGCCACTGCCGCGCATCTCGATCTTCATGAGCGTGTTCAACTGCCACGTGAACCGCAGCCCGGTGGCTGGCCGTATCGACCGTATTGCGTACCGTCCCGGCAAGTTTCTGAACGCCGATCTCGACAAGGCCAGCGAGGATAACGAGCGCAATTCGCTGGTGATCTCGACGCCGGCGGGCCGGATCGGGGTGATCCAGATCGCGGGTCTGGTGGCTCGGCGCATCGTGTCCTTCGTAAAGGAGGGGCAGGTCCTTGGGGCAGGCGAGCGGTTCGGGCTCATTCGCTTTGGCTCGCGGCTCGACATCTTCCTTCCGGAAGGCGCCAAAGCCCTGGTGTCGGAGGGCCAGACTGCCATCGCCGGTGAAACCGTGCTGGCCGATTTCAAGCTGGGCGACGGCGGACGGAGTTACCGCGTGGATTAACCAAGCCTGCGATCATCCCGTAGGCTTTTCCGCCACAATGGCGAAGCAGGGTGGGGCTTGTTATATAAGGTCCCATGGCCATGCTTCCCGATCCCAGAACGCCCGACCTGCGCCGCCGCCGGTTTCGCCAGATTCCGATCCGGATGCTGGTGCCCAACGTCATCACGTTGCTGGCGATCTGCGCCGGACTGACTGCGATCCGGCTGTCCATCGAAGGCCGCAATGAACTCGCCCTCGCGGCGATCGTGTTCGCGGCGATCCTCGACGGCATCGACGGCCGCGTGGCACGCATGATCAAGGGCCAGTCCCGTTTCGGCGCGGAACTCGACAGCCTTGCGGACTTCGTTAATTTCGGCGTCGCGCCCGCGCTCATTCTGTATTTCTGGCAGTTGCATGATTTGAAGAACGTCGGCTGGATCGCAGCGATGATCTTTGCAATCAGCGGCGGATTGCGGCTGGCTCGCTTCAACGCCACCATGGATGACCCGAACAAGCCACCGTTCGCCGCGAACTATTTCACGGGCGTACCGGCTCCGCTGGGCGCGCTTTGCGTGTTGCTGCCGATGTACCTGGTGTTTATCGGCGCGCCGCAGTTGCCGGCCCCGGTCACGGCAGTGTTCACCTTGTCGATTGCGTTCCTGATGGTGTCGCGGTTGCCTGTGTTCTCCGGCAAGATGATTGGCGGCAAGATCGCGCCGGACATGGTGCTGCCGGTGGTCGTGCTGGTCGTGTTGTTCATCGCCGTTCTGATCAGCTATCCGTGGCAGCTTCTGACCGGCGGTTCGCTGATGTATCTGCTTAGTCTTCCCATCGGCTGGATGTCGTATCGCGCGCATGAGCGCCGCGCCCGCGAAGCCGCGGCGGGAAGCGAACCGGGCCATGCGAGCCCCACCGCGCCGGATTTCAACGTGGCAGTTGATCCTGTGGAAGAAAACCGGCCGCCACGTCTGAACTGACTGCGGCGACGCATGGCCGTATGGTTAATGATATCCTGAAATTTGTTCAGATCGATGCTGCGGCGGTGCCGTTATCGGCGCCGATCGCTACCATTTGACCGCTGCCGTTGTTTTCGCCGACAATCTCGCCGCAGTCGCGCATCAATTCGATAACCTTTACCCGACCTTAATGGCCCCGACGCTAGGGTTTCGATGCGCCCTCAGAACGAGTGCGCCGTTGAGTTGCGTCGGAGTTTTCCATGGATCTCGCCACAAGTGTCGGTCTGCTCGTGGGCATTGCAGTGCTTTGCACCCTGGTTCTGATGGGCGGCGATTTCCGGATGTTTTACGACATTCATGCCGTCATTATTATTTTCGGCGGATCTTTTGCCGCGACCCTGATCCGTTTTCCGCTTTCCGCGATCGTTCACGGCATGCCGCTTGGCGCAAAATACGCGTTCACGCTGAGCAGGTTGACCGCGCGCGATCTCGTCGATGAGTTGGCGCGCATCGCCGAAGTGGCCCGTAAACAGGGGCCGGTCGGCCTTGAAAAAATCGAAGCCGACGATCCGTTTCTGGCTAAGGGCATTCGCTACATCGCGGACGGCTACGATCTTGAGTTCATTCGAGACAATCTCGAGCGTGATCGCGATAACTTTCTGATGCACCTTACCGAGGGTTCGAAGATCTATCGCGCGATTGGAGATTGCGCGCCAGCATTCGGCATGATCGGCACGTTGCTCGGCATGGTGCAGATGTTCTCCAACATGTCGGACCCTTCCAAGCTGGGGCCATTCATGGCGGTGGCACTGCTAGCAACACTGTATGGCGCGCTGGTTGCGAACCTGGTCTGTCTGCCGATCGCAGACAAGCTGCACGTCAAGG
This sequence comes from Afipia sp., assembly GCA_030652315.1. GTDB lineage: Bacteria > Pseudomonadota > Alphaproteobacteria > Rhizobiales > Xanthobacteraceae > Afipia. Next base: position 23,836 of record JAUSAX010000043.1, read on the forward strand.
TGCTCGATGAGGAGACCAATCGCACGCTGATCATCGACGGCATCCTGATGATCCGCGATGCGAAATCTCCAACGCTCGTCCGCGAAATGCTGCTGGCCTACCTGCCGGAAAAACATCGCCACGAAGAGGGTGAGCCGGTTCCGGCTTAAACGACGGCTGCGGAAACGGATCCACCAGGATGGCCAAGAAAAAGCGCGCAGAGGAGCATGGAGGTCACGGCTGGTTCGTGACCTTTGCCGACCTGATGGCTCTTCTGTTGAGCTATTTCGTGATGCTTGTGGCGTTCTCCAATCAGGACTCCGACAAGCTGAAGATCGTCGCCGGATCAATGCGCGACGCATTCGGCGTTCAGACGCAATCTCGCTTCTCCGGCATTATTGAGTCTGACGGGCTCCCCACGCGGGCGCGGCTGAAGAACACGGCCCACGTTCCGCCGGACGAGGCGTCGAACAATCCGACGCCGGATCAGGAAGACAAGCACAAGACTGCCGGCGCGCGCATGAAGACCGACCGCGAATTCGCGCTCGCGTCGGCCTCGCTGCGCCAGGCGCTGCAGGATCTGCCGGAAATCTCCGAACTGTCCAAGCACATCCTGTTCGAGGAAACCAAGCAGGGGCTGAATCTTGAAATTGTCGATCAGGACGGCCGCTCGATGTTCGCGGATGGCTCGAAGCAGCCGCTGGAGCGAACCCGCCGCCTGCTTCAAAAACTTGCCTCGCCGCTGAAGGCGACGCCGCTGCGTGTGGCCATCGTCGGCCACACCTCTGCGGGCTTCATGCCCACGCGATCCGGGTATGACGGTTTTGACCTGTCTGCGGACCGCGCCAATGTTGTCCGCCAGATCCTCGAACAGGAGGGGTTGCCGGCCTCGCACGTGTTCTCTGTCGCGGGCAAGGCGGATACCCAGCCGTTGTTTCCGGACGATCCCTCGCTGGCCGCAAACCGCCGTGTGACCATTACGTTGATGAGGGAGGATCCGCCGTTGCCTCCGAACCTCAAGCCTTGATCCAGCTGTATTATTATACCATTTAACCGTATGTTCCGGGTTCCGGCTTCCTGTCGCAGTGGACATCGGATGGCAGTGATATAAGAAGCGCCACTCCAAAGTGATTACCGGGCTTGCCGGGATCAATGACACCGTCAGGGCGTTCCCTCGATCATGGCTGCCAGCGACTCACCTGCCGATACGCCCCAAGAGGTGCCGGTAACCACCGGCTTTTGGGCTCTCACTCTCGGAAGTGTCGGGGTGGTGTTCGGCGACATCGGTACGTCGCCATTGTACGCCTTTCGCGAGGCGGTCCATAACGCGGCGCATGGTGGCCCCGTCTCCCGCGAGATCGTGCTTGGCGTGCTGTCGCTGATCCTGTGGTCTCTGATTGTTGTCGTCACCATCAAGTATGTGCTGCTCCTGCTGCGCGCTGACAACAACGGCGAAGGCGGCACGCTCTCTTTGATGGCTCTCGGCCAGCGAGCGTTGGGGCGGCGCAGTTGGTTGCTCCTTGCCCTTGGCGTGATCGGCGGATCGATGTTCCTCGGTGACGCGATGATCACGCCGGCTATTTCGGTGCTCTCGGCAGTCGAAGGCTTGAAGATCGCAGCGCCCGCGCTCGAACACTTTGTCGTCCCGCTCGCTATTGTCATCCTCATTTGTCTGTTCGCGGTGCAGAGCAGGGGAACGGCGATGGTCGCCAGCGCCTTCGGCCCGGTGATGATTATCTGGTTTCTGACGCTGGGCGTCATGGGCCTGATGCACATCAGCGACGATCCCACGGTGGTCTATGCGATCAATCCCTTGCATGCCGTCAGCTTCCTGCTGACCCACGGCGTGATCGGGCTGGTGATTCTCGGCGCGGTATTCCTCGCGGTCACAGGCGGCGAGGCGCTCTACGCCGACCTCGGGCATTTCGGACGCAAACCGATTCAGGCGGCGTGGTTCTATTTCGTGCTGCCGTGCCTGCTGCTGAATTATTTCGGACAGGGCGCGTTGGTTCTGGCGAATCCGGGCACCATCGAAAATCCATTCTATCGCATGGTGCCGGAAACATTCCTGGTGCCGTTGATCTGTCTTGCGACGGCCGCCACCGTGATCGCGAGTCAGGCTGTCATCACCGGCGCGTTTTCGCTTGTGCGGCAGGCGATTCAACTCGGCCTGCTGCCGCGGTTCGAGGTTCGCTACACATCGGAGACTCATGCGGGACAGATCTATCTGCCGCGGGTCAACATCCTGCTGCTGATCGGTGTCTTGCTGCTGGTCGGGCTGTTCCGCACCTCAAGTAACCTAGCATCGGCCTACGGGATCGCGGTGTCCACGACAATGGTCTGCGACGGCATCATGTGCTTCGTCGTGATCTGGAAGGTTTGGAACTGGCGGGCTGCGACGGCGGCAGCGCTGATCGTGCCGCTTGTGATCGTCGATCTGACATTCCTGGCCGCGAACCTCCTGAAGCTGTTGCAGGGCGCATGGGTACCGGTGCTGTTCGGAGTCTTGATGGCCGGTCTGATCTGGACGTGGCGCCGTGGAGCCGCGATCCTGACCAACAAGACCCGGCGCACCGAGGTCCCGTTGCTCGATCTCATCAAGAGCCTGGAGAAACGCCCACCGCATATCGTCAAAGGCACTGCGGTATTTCTGACCAGCGATCCCGAGTATGTGCCGACCGCATTGCTGCATAACCTGAAGCACAACAAGGTTCTCCACGAACACAATGTGATCCTGACCATCCACACAGCGGAAACGCCGCGTGTCGATCTGGCGGATCGTGTGCGGATGGCGAAGATCAGCGACAAATTCTCCACCGTTCGGCTGTCGTTCGGCTTTATGGAATCGCCGAATGTGCCAAAGGCGCTGGCAGTTGCCCGCAAGCTCGGCTGGCAATTCGACATCATGTCGACGTCGTTCTTCGTGTCGCGGCGCTCGCTGAAGCCAGCGGCGCAATCCGGCATGCCGCAGTGGCAGGACCATCTGTTCATCGCCTTGAGCCGGTCGGCGAACGACGCCACCGACTACTTCCAGATCCCGACGGGGCGGGTGGTGGAAGTCGGTACGCAGGTCACCATTTAAGGACAATCGGCGGTCTGCCGCGCTTGATTTTCTTGCTGCAAAAAGAGAGGTTGTGCGCCGTTCGCGCGTAATCTCGGGGCGCGTGATTTTTCGAAAAGCCGCGAGCGCTTTTCGGATTGCCCCGGTGGAGGTTGATGTGTCACAGGCTGAAAAAGTTCACGATCTGACGGCGGAAGAGGTTGCTGCGGGCATTGCGCAGGGGCGCTATCTCCTGATCGACGTGCGTGAACCGAATGAGGTTGCCGTCGAGGCTTATCCGGACGCGGTGGTTCTGCCGCTTTCGACCTTCGATCCGGCGGAAATTCCCGACCCGCAGGGCAAAATAGTGGTTTTCGCCTGCCGCTCCGGCAAGCGTTCGGTGACTGCATCGCTGGCCGCACAAGCCGGTGGCAAGCCTTATGACTCGCATCTCGCAGGTGGCATGCTGGCGTGGAAGGCTGCCGGGCTGCCGTCCAAAACCGGCGGCTGATCTTCCGATGAACAAGATTTTCGCGGACCTGCCGAATACCATTTTCGACGTCATGTCGCAGGCCGCCCGCGATCTCAACGCGATCAATCTGGGCCAGGGCTTTCCGGACGATCCCGGCCCGCTCGATATCCGGGAGAAGGCCGCGGATGCCGTCCTGAACGGCTACAACCAGTATCCCTCGATGATGGGGATACCGGAACTGCGCCAGGCCATCGCCACGCATTACGCACACTGGCACGGCGTGCAGCTTGATCCGATGAGCGAGGTGATGGTGACCTCGGGCGCCACCGAAGCTTTGACGGGATCGATCCTCGGATTGGTTCAGCCCGGCGACGAGGTGCTGGTCTTTCAGCCGATGTACGATTCCTATGTGCCGATCATCCGGCTCGCCGGCGGCATTCCCAAGTTCCTGCGTCTGGAGCCGCCGCACTGGCGCCTGCCGGAAGAGGCGATCCGCGCCGCAATCACCCCCAGGACGCGTTACGTGATCCTCAACAATCCGCTCAACCCGGCGGCCGTGGTCTATCCGCGCGAGGAACTCGAGATGCTCGGGCGGATTTGTCAGGAGTACAACCTGATCGCTATCTGCGATGAGGTCTGGGAGCATGTCGTGTTCGACGGACGCGAGCACATCCCACTGATTGCGATTCCGGGCATGCGCGATCGCACCGTGAAGATCGGTTCTGCAGGCAAGATGTTCGGGTTGACCGGCTGGAAAGTCGGTTTCGTCTGCGCCGCGCCACACATCCTGCGCGTGCTTGCAAAGGCGCATCAGTTCATCACCTTCACAACCGCTCCCAACCTTCAGGTCGCGGTCGCTTACGGTCTTGGAAAATCTGATGATTACTTCCTGCAGATGCGGGCCGATCTTGCGCGGAGCCGCGATCGCCTGAGCAAAGGCCTGTCCAACCTAGGTTTCCCAGTGCTGCAATCGCAGGGGACTTACTTTCTCAACGTCGATCTCGCGCCGCTCGGGTTGAATGAAAGCGACGTGGCCTTCTGCAAGCGTATCGTGCACGAGCACAAGGTTGCCGCTATCCCGGTGTCGGCCTTCTATGAAGAGAACCATGTTACTTCGGTAGTGAGGTTCTGTTTCTCCAAGAAGGATGCAACGCTCGACACGGCGCTGGAGCGGCTCACGCACGTTCTTCACGGTTAAGGGGAAATCCGGTGTCCGTTCGCATGAAGAGGGGACTGACCCTCGCAGCAGTCGTTGCAGGTGTTTTTTTGGCTTCGGCATCATTCACGCAGGCGCAGCAGCGCAGCGTGAATTTCTACAATTGGTCGAACTACATGGCGCCCGGTGTCCTCGAACAGTTCACCAAGGAAACCGGCATCAAGGTCACCTACGACACGTTCGATGCCAACGAGACGCTTGAGACCCGGTTGCTGGCCGGAAAGTCCGGTTACGACGTGGTGGTGCCGACGGCGTATTTCCTGCAACGCCAGATCGCGGCCAACATTTTCCAGAAGCTCGACAAGTCGAAGCTTCCCAATCTTGCCAATGCGTGGCCCGAGGTGACCAAACGCCTCGCAATTTACGATCCCGGCAACGCCTTTGCGGCTAACTACATGTGGGGCACAACGGGCATCGGCTATAACGTCAAGAAGGTACAGGAGATCCTTGGCAACGACGCCAAGATCGATTCTGTCATGGATTCCTGGTCCATCGTGTTCAAGCCCGAGAACCTTGCGAAGTTCAAGGACTGCGGAATTCACATGCTGGATTCTGCTGACGATGTCTTGCCCGCCGCACTGAACTATCTTGGCCTCGATCCGAACACCACGAAACAGGCTGATCTGGACAAGGCCGCCGAACTGGTCGGCAAGGTGCGGCCCTATGTGCGCAAGTTTCATTCATCGGAGTATCTGAACGCGCTCGCCACGGGCGAAATCTGTTTCGTGGTCGGCTGGTCGGGTGACATCAAGCAGGCCCAGAGCCGTGCTGCCGAGGCCAAGAACGGCGTCGAGATCGGATATGCGCTTCCGAAAGAGGGCGCGCAGATGTTCTTCGACAACTTCGCCATTCCGGCGGACGCGCGGAACGTCGCCGAGGCCCATGAGCTTATCAATTATCTCTATCGGCCAGATGTCGCCGCGAAGAATTCGGACTTCCTCTCTTATGCCAACGGCAACCTCGCCAGTCAGAAGCTGGTCGATCCGAAGATCTACAACGACAAGACTGTCTATCCGGATGAGGCGACGCTGAACCGTTTGTTCGTGATCACCGCGCGCGATCCTGCCACCCAGCGCATCATCAATCGGTTGTGGACGCGGGTGAAGACGGGACGGTGATTATCGCCATCGGCGGTGCAGCCACAACCATTGTTCGGGATGTTCGCGAATCCATCCCTCGAGCACCGTGGTGATCGCCTGCGTCGTGGCTTGCACGTCGACCTTGCCATCGGCGTCACGTACCGGCTTCACCTCATCGGATATTTCGGCGCGGAAGCGGTGGTTCGGCAGCCGGATGATGCGTACGCCGTAAATCGGGACTTCGACCTGCCGTGCAAGGCGAGCGAGCAAGGGATTGGCCTTGGTGACGCGGCCAAAGAACGTGACATCGACGCCGCGCCCGAAATGCTGATCAACCAGCATGCCGACATGCACGCCCTTCTGCAGCGCCTGCGCCAGCCGCAGCGGCGCGTCGTGCGTGGTCGCGATCATCGTCCCCATGTTGACGGAGCGAATTTCCTGGATCGCGCGGTCCACGGCGGCGATGTTGGGGCGGCGAAACAGCACCGCCGATTCCAGCCCGTAGGCGGGACCTGCGAGCGCAGGCAACTCCCAGTTGGCGAGATGACTCGCGAACACCAGCGCACCCTTACCGTCATCGCGCAGCGCTTCAAACTTTGCCGTTGCGTCGGGTGCCAATTCGATGCGGCCCTTATCCGGATGATTGGGATCGAGGTTCCAGATGTGATCGAGATGTGCGAACTCCGCGCCGACCCGGCCGAGATTGTCCCAGACGCCCATGAGAAGGGTGTCGATCTCGGCAGATGTCTTGTCCGGGAATGCGGCGGTCAGGTTGGCGCGACCGATCTTGTGTTCGGGCAGCCAGGGGCCGACGGCACGCGTCACCGATGCGAAAAAGTTCGCGGTGCGGTCCGGGTCGAAATAGCGAGTGACGCGCAACAGGCCGACGGCAATCGCGCCCAGGATTGCTCCTGTCACAGGCTTCAGCGCATCGCGCAGGATGGCTCTTGTGCGGAGGAGCAAGCGGCGCATCAGAACGTAACGACAATCTTGCCGAACACTTGTCGGCTTTCCATTCGCTTGAGCGCGGGGGCGACATCTTCGATCGGCACTTCGGTGTCGATCACCGGCTTCATGCCTTGAGCCATCTTGTCGAGGCTCTCGGCGATGTTGCGTATCGTGGCTCCGAACGATCCGAAGATGCGGTACTGTTGCTGGAACAATTGCATCAGGTTGATCGTGGTGGTGGGACCAGAGGTCGAGCCGCAGGTGACCAGCCGCCCGCCGCGCTTAAGGACCAGCAATGAACCGTTGAAGGTGTCAGCGCCGACGTGCTCGAACACGACATCGACACCCTTCTTCTTGGTGATCTTGCGGGCCTCGTGCTCAAAACGATCTTTGCGATAGTTGATGACGTGATCGGCGCCGAGCGCTTTCACGCCCTCGATCTTGGAATCGTCGCCCACGGTGGTGATGACGGTACAGCCGATCGCCTTGGCCATCATGATCGCGACCGTGCCAATGCCCGACCCGCCGGCATGCACCAGCACGCTTTCACCCGGCAGCAGTTTGGCGTTGTCGAACAGCATGTGCTGAACGGTCGAGAATGCGATCGGCGCGCAGGCGGCGTCGCGGTCGGAAACCCCGTCCGGCACCGGAATCACCAGCCGTTCGTTGAGGTTCATCAACTCGCGCGCGAAGCCATCGACATGAAAGCCCATGATGCCGGCGACGTTTTCGCAGAGGTTGTCGCGGCCAGCCTGACACGCGGGACAAACGCCGCAGGTCAGCGCGCCGTACATCACGACCTTTTGTCCCGGCTTGAAGCGGGTTACGCCTTCGCCGATCGCTGCGATCTCGCCGGACGCCTCAGCGCCGACCACGAGCGGCAACTTGCGCTTGGCGAATGCCATGCCGCGATAGCCCCAGACATCGATATGGTTGAGGGCGACGGCCTTGACGCGGATCTGCACTTCGCCCGCGCCGGGCGGCGGGGGAGGCGGTGTATCCGCGACCACCAGCTGGCGGTCGGCAACAAGACTGAGCGCACGCATAATATCGCGTCTCCGGCACGAAGGATTGTGGACTGTTAGGCTGCGTATCGCCGGTTCGGCGGAAGCCGTCAACCGCCGAAAGCTGCGTCCGTGACTGCTAGATCGGCTCGCGGGTCAGGATCAGGGACGCGTTCTGGCCGCCGAATCCGAACGAATTCGACATCACCGCGCTCACGCGCGCGTCGCGGGCCTTGTTGGGCACCACGTCGAACGGGATAGCAGGATCGGGTACGTCGTAATTGATGGTCGGCGGGATGCGCTGGTGCTCAAGGGTCAGCAGCGAGACGACAGCCTCCACCGCGCCGGCGGCCGAGAGGGTATGCCCGACCATCGACTTGTTGGACGATACCGGGATTTCCTTGGCGCGCTCGCCGAACACCATCGAGATGCCGAGATATTCCATCTTGTCGTTCTCGGGCGTGCCGGTGCCGTGAGCGTTGATGTAGTCGATCTGCTCGATACCGACACCTGCATCGGCCAGCGCATTGCGCACGCACCCGACGATCGGTTTGCCGTCGGGGCTGGAGCGGGTGCGATGGAACGAGTCGGCGAGTTCGCCGCAGCCCGCGACCACGCCGAGGATTTTCGCGCCGCGCGCAGTTGCTGCTTCCAGACTTTCAAGCACCAGTGCGCCAGCGCCTTCCGCCATGACGAAACCGTCGCGGTTCTTGGAGAAGGGGCGCGCCGCCGCGTGCGGCGGATCGTTGTGGGTGGAGAGAGCGGATAGCAGCGAGAAGCGGATCAAGGCTTCCGCGTTGACCGAGCCGTCGGTTGCGACGCACAGCGCCGCGTCGGTTTCGCCGCGGCGGATCGCCTCGACGCCGAGCTGGATCGCGGTCGCGCCCGACGCGCACGCGGTCGACAGAGAGATCGGGGAGCCCTTCGTACCGAAGGTGTCGGCCAGATGATCGGCGACAGAGCCGAAGATGAACCGGCGATGCAGATTGGCGAAGCGTCCGCCGCCGCTGGCTTTCAGCAGCGCGTCGTAGTCAATGCCGGATTTCATGCCAGTGGCGCGGGCGATGTCCTGCCGCGGCTGCCATTCGAGTTCGACCGGTGCGACGGCCAAAAACAGCGGACCGGGGAAGTCGCCCTTGGAGCCGATAGCGGCCTGCGCAACGGCCTCTTCGGTTGCGACGTCGGCAAGACGCTCGGACAGAACCGTCGACGAGAACGGCTCGACCGGAATGAAATCGACCGTGCCTGCCATCGTGGTCTTGAGACCATCGGTGGGGAAACGGGTAATGGTCCGGATTCCGGATTCGCCAGCGGTAAGTTTGGCCCAGTTGTCGGACTTGCCTGCGCCGAGGGAGGTGACGAGGCCCATGCCGGTGACGACGACGATAGGCCGTCCGAACTTGTCGCGAGTCGATGTCATCGTGCCCTCATATGTGGCTTATACAGCTTCGACCAGCGCCATGCCTTCGCCGCGCCAGTGTCCAGCCCCGATCACAACAATCTGGGACGGCGGCTTCGTCATTTCAATCTCGACACCGGTGGTATCGTTCGCCGGGAACAGCGCGCCGCGAGAAATAGACAGGGCGGCGAGCGCGATCCCGAGTGCAAACTGCGCCTCCACGGCATGCCCGAATGCAGTGCCGGTCGCGCGGGCCGGGGTGTCACGATGCTTGGCCAGGAATGCGCGCTCCTCGGCCGTGACGGGCGAAGCGCCGGTCGCGCCGGTGATGATTGCGCTGTCCTGGCCGACAGTTCCGATTTTCGCCCACAGGCCATCGAGTGTTGCGGTCACATCGCCATCAGTCTTGCGCTTGGCGCGGTCAGCAATCACGTTCGTAAGCTTCGCATATGGCTTGGCGCCGCGCGCCTGCGCGTGTTCCTTGGATTCGATGACGAGGAATACGCCGCCTGAGCCCAGCGCAAAGCCGTTGTCGCGCTCCCAGACCGGTTTGAATTTGCCCTTCAGATTGAAATCGCCGAACTCATAGAGCATCAGCATTTCCTTGCGCTCGCTGTTCTGTGCGGCGCCGACAAGGGCAATGTCGCTTTGACCTGAAACGATACGCGCCAGCGCAATGCGTGCGGCATCGACGCCCGCAGCTTCCTCGCCCATGAACGTGCGGGACGATCCGGTGACGCCATGGACGATCGAGATGTTGCCGGCGAGCAGGTTGGACAGTTGCGCCAGAAACAGGGTGGGGCGCAGATCGTTCATCAGCCGTTCGTTGAGAAACCCGGGCGCTGCATTGCCTTGAACGTCGGCATTGATGATCGCGGAATCCACGGCGAGATCGCGTTCGCCGCCACCGGCAGCGACGATCATATCCATGCGCGAAAGAATGTCGGTGTTGCCCTTGATGCCGGCGGAGTCGAGCGCGAGACCGGCTGCATAAGTGCCAATCCGCTGCCACGCTTCCATCTGGCGTTGGTCGCCTTTTTTCGGAATCTGCGCATCGAAGACCAGCTTCGTCATGGGATGGACGACGTAGGGGGCGAACGTTGTCTCGTCGACATTGACTGTCTTGGCGTTCAACGCGTCCCAGTGCGCGTCGAGACCTTCGCCGAGCGACGTCGCAAGGCCGATGCCCGTGATCCAGGCTTCGCGCGGGCCGCGGGTCGATGAAGAAGTCTCAGCCATGAGCGATTACCTGTTCGGGAAAGCCGATCCGCTTCGCCACCGCTTCCATGTGCGCGCGTAAATCGGGATGCGGAAAAGGTGTGTGACGGAAAGTCAGCGTCGCATTGCACTTCAGTTTGCCGTCAACGCGGACCTTGGCGTCGGTGACAGCGTAGCCCGAGCCGTCATGAACCAGACTTGCATCGATCGTCAGCAACTCGCCGGGCTTCACGAAGTCGCGCATTTTGGCTTCCTTGACGCTGGCGAGGAACGGCATGCGTTCGAACTTCAGCAGCGCGATCAGAAGCCAGCCCGAGGTCTGCGCCATCGCTTCGGTTAGCAGCACGCCCGGCATCAGCGGATAGCCCGGGAAATGCCCCTCGAAGACGGTGCTGGTCTCGGGAACCTGCGACTCGACCGTAATGGTCCGCTTGCCGACGTCGAGGTCGGTGATGCGGTCAACCATCTGGAAGTATTCGAGCTGCATGGCGGGCGCGTCAGGCGCCCTTGGCGGCGACCAATTCGTCGATGCGCGCGCTGAGGTTCTTCAGGACAAAGTACTGTTCGGTCGTGGCCTTGCCGTCGTTGACCTCCTGGGTCCACTTCTCCAGCGGCAGCTTGATGCCGAACGCCTTGTCGATGGCAAAAGCGATGTCGAGGAAGTCGAGGCTGTCGATGCCCAGATCGTCGATTGCATGGCTTTCCGGGGTGATCGTGTCGCGGGGAATGTCGCACGTTTCCGCAATGATCGTGGCGACCTGATCGAATGTAGACGACATGCTAAACCTTTGAGATTTTTGAGATAAATGCCATTTCTTGGCGCGGGGCGCTGGCTTGAAACCGTGCCGCGTTCCCCTCGGGACGGGTTGAAACCCCGTATATCGGAGCCATGACCCGAGTTCAATGGCACAGCAGGGTGGAAGAAGAGCTGGTTTCCGAGCCTAATTGTGGCGAATCATATCGGTTTTCTGCGCCGAAATATGCGCACAATCCCGCCGACCCATCAGGACGCAATCCTGCGTGTTGCGCAGGTCGGCGAGGGCCAATGCAAGCCAAATGCCGACGCCGGTCAGCAGCGCCGTGAAGGCGATGGCGGCGGCGTTTGCGATCATGCGTTGACGATAGTCGTCGGGGCTTTCGCCAACCTGCTCGTATCGGGAAAGGTCGGGCGCGAACTTGCCCGACCGTTGAACCGCCGGTAGCGGTGTGTGCGTACGTGGGCGGAATTTCAGTATGCGATGCTCGCCGTCGGTCATCGGTAACGGCTCCAAATCAACGCAAGCATATCAGCCCACCGAACAAATTTGTCTGCGGACAACACCGTAATGCTGGGATGTCAAAAAGGATAGCCGGGAACCGGCGGTGTTATGCCTTCGGCACGCGGCCCATCATGTAGAATTCGTCGTTCGGCCGCATGTCCGTGACGCTCGCCATGCGGTTGGACAGCGCAAAGAATGCCGCAATCGCCGCGATGTCCCAGATATCGTCGTCGCTGAAACCGTGGCCGCGCAATACCTCGAAATCCTGCGGCGACGTCTTTTGCGATTCCAGGCAAACCTTGACGGCGAAATCGAGCATCGCGCGCTGGCGCGGCGTGATGTCGGCCTTGCGGTAGTTATTGGCGATCTGATCTGCGATCAGCGGGTTCTTCGCGCGAATCCGCAGCACCGCACCGTGCGAGATGACGCAGTAATGGCACTGATTGGCCGCGCTGGTTGCGACCACGATCATTTCACGCTCCGTCTTGCTCAGTCCGCCGTCTTTTTCCATCAACGCGTCGTTGTAGGCGAAGAACGCCCTGAACTCGTCGGGCCGGTAAGCCAGTGCGAGAAGCACATTCGGAACGAAACCTGACTTCTCCTGCACACCGAGAATGCGCGTCCGGATATCATCCGGCAGAGCGTTGAGCGCAGGAACAGGAAAGCGGCTGATGGACGGTGTGGTCATGCTGATGATCCGATGCGGGCGGCGGGAGCGTTTGCGCCGACCATAGTCGAGGAAGACACCGGCGCAAAGCGGGTGCAGCCGCAAGGCAGTCCCTCGCAGCGCGTGGCGATCAGCGCAGGGGCTTTTTCAGCAGTGAGAAGCGGTCGGGATCGAGGCCCAGCGACGGTTGCAGCATCGGTGCTTCCGGCGCGCGCGGAATGGGCCGATCCATGCCGCCACGGTCGAACGTCGGATCGTTTGGCGTTTCGCGATGCGATGTTGCGCCGCGCCAGCGCTCCAGCACGGAACTGACGAAGGTAATGTCGTGACCGCTAAGAGCCGATGGCGTTGTCGCGATGGTCGCTTCGCTGCGCGGCAACTGATGCGCCGGGACTTCCTTGAAGCGGAGCCGGGTCGGCAAGGCAACACCTTCGCCGAACGCCAGCACTTCGCGGGTGCCCAGCGACGGGACAAACGACAGCAGGTTCGCTGCGGCGTCCGAGACCGCGGAGCGTAACAGCATCTGGTCGCGCTCGTTTGCAAGGCGCATCGCGAACAGCGTGTTGCATTGGGAAATGATCGTCGCATCCAGTTCCGCCGGGCGCTGCGTAACCAGCGCAAGGTAGACGCCGTATTTGCGACCTTCCTTGGCGATGCGTGACACGGCCTTGCGCGTCGGCCCGAAGCCTACGCCGCGATCGGCGGACGCGTAACGGTGCGCTTCCTCGCAGACGAACAGCATGGGTGACGCGCCGTCGCTCCATAGTCCGAAATCGAACGCCATGCGGCACAGCACGGATACGACTGAGTCCACGACCTCAGCGGGAAAGCCCGCGAGCTGCATGACGGTCATGGGCCGGCCATTGGCCGGCATCCGGAACAGGAGGCTGATGACTTCCGCCATCGTGTCGCCGCCAACGTTGGCGTTTTCAAACATGAAGGCGTAACGCGGATCGTTCTTGACGGTCTCGATGCGCGAAATCAGCTTGTGATAGACGATGCGCGAGGAGCGGTTTTCCAGCTTGCCCATGCGCTCATCGATTAACGAAATCAGATCGACCAGACGATAGGGCACCGGCGTATCGGCGGTGTAGCCGACAGTCTTGGCATCGATGCGCTTCAGTCCGACGCGGTCCGTGTTCTGATATTGCGTATAGGTCGCTTTCGCCACCGGGATGAGCTCAACGAGGACTTCGAGCTCTTCGGGCACGCCGGGGCGTCCGCCGAAGATCACGTCCACGAATTCCTCGAAATTGAAAAGCCAGAACGGCAGCTTGAGGTTTCGCGGATTGAGAACCAGCGATTTGTCGCCGAAGCAGCGGCCATATTCGTTGTGCACGTCGAGCAGGAATACACGCAGGTTCGGCCTTACGCGCAGAATCTCGTTCAGCAGCAGCGAGACGCCGCTGGATTTGCCGACGCCGGTGGAGCCGAGCACGGCGAAATGCTTGCTCAGCATATCCTCGACATCGACATAGGCGATGACGGAGGGATCCTGCTGCAGCGTACCGATATTGATCTGCTCGGCTTTCGATGGCGCGTACACCGTCCGCAATTGCTGGTTGGTCAGTACGTCCACCAGGTCGCCGATGGTCGGGTAGCTCGTGACGCCGCGCTGGAAGCGGCCGGAAGGGCCTGCGGCGATCTCGCCCAGCAGGTCGACCGAGGCAATCGCGATGTAGTTGTCGGTGGGCGGCAGGTTTTCGCGGCTCACCTCGGTGATCATCGCGACGATGATGGTTGTGGCGGTCCGGATACCGAAGAACTGGCCGACCGTGGCGCGCACATTCGAATCGTTGATCTGACTTGTGGTCACAAGGCCGACACGGGCTTGCGAGCCGCGTACCGAAATGACGCGCCCGAGCGAGGCTGGCTGCGGTGAAGTCAACATAGAGCGATATGGCCTGTCTGAACTGCTGAATTTCCTCGACTGTACAAAGGCTTGCTGCAGGAATTGTTAAATGCGCCGGTGACTTTGTGCGGTTCTGCGAGGTGGTGCCCATACGGTGGTGCAACCGCTGAGATTCCCCGGTCGGCTAAGGCCCCGAAGTTGAAGGGGTATTTTGATATTGGTCCACGAGGGTCCGCGGGCGGGTTTTCTTGGAATTAAGTCTTTGTTTACCTTGGGCTAATGGACGATCGTCCAGCCCGGCGGGAAGCTCCGGCGGATGCTTTTTTGAGCGTGGCTGGTGGAGAGCGCAAGGCAGGGGTAGACCGCGGCGCAGCACCGCTCTATATCCTGCGCGCGACATCGATTTGCTGATTTGGATCGCGATCCGCCACGGGGCTTCGCCGCGCGCAAGATCAGGTCCGCGATCGATTGGGGAATGGTGTAACGGTAGCACAACAGACTCTGACTCTGTTTGTCTAGGTTCGAATCCTAGTTCCCCAGCCAACCAGTTCTTCTTTTAGAGAATATCCTTCTTAGGCACCGGAAAAGCCCGCCAAATGCGGGCTTCTTTAACGTCGGTGAGTCTCCAAGATACCAATTGTCGAACTTTTGCGGCGAGAATTCCCGATAGTCTCCGGATATCTACTGGAAAATTCCCGTTTTCTGGAGACTGTCTCTGGAGACCGGAGAATAATCCACTACACGGTGAGGGAATCAGTCGAAGCGAATTTTAGCATTCCCGATTTCGAGGAGCGGATCGGCGACTACTTCGTCGTCGCGTAAGTCAATTTCGCGTCCTGCAGGCGCTCTGAATAATTCTGCGTTTAGCTAGATGGCGACCAACTCGGCGAGCTTGGCCGCGATGTCCGTCATAGGCTCTTCTGCTGTGCTCAGGCCGGTTCGCGAGGCGAGCAGAGGACTGACTTCGCGGAGAGCTTCATACGTCGTGTTGTGCACGATGGGAACGAGCCGCTCACCCGCAAGAAGTGCCGATAGCTCTTTGTCGGCGATGCTTTCTGTGGGGAGGCGGCGCAGCAGCGCAGGGGTCACCAGCACGAGCCCGATCCGCGAGTTTGCCAAGCCCTTGTCGATGGCGCGGAGCAACGGCACGCCGAGGCCAACGTCCTTCTCGCTGAACCAGACCTTGACACCGCGTGACACCAGCAGATCGTGCAGCTCCTTGGCGGCCCCCTGCCGGTCGTCCCACGCATGGCAAAGAAAGACGTCCCGAAGGTCAAGGGACGCTTGCTTCTCGATGTTTTCGCGCACCGGCGTGAGTGCCCGCACCTCGGCAGGTGTGTAAAACACCGACGAACCGGCTCGCGACCAGCGCGGCTTTACGCTCCTGCCGCCGTCGCCGCTCCGGTTGCCCCCGCTGCTCCCCGACGAAGAATAGGACGGGGACGAGTAGGACGGGGACGAGTACGACCCGTGGCTGCTGTAGCGGCCGCCATAGCGGCTACTGCCACGGCATGCAGGGCAGTTCGCTGCAGCGCTCGATGAGCGATGGCCTTCCACTGGTGCTGTGCATCTAGCCATCTGTTTCAGCGCCCCGCGCGTCGTGCAGCGCGATCAATCCAACTGCCGATGTTCTTATGGCCGTTGCCCGCAGTGTAGTCGTATTCGTCAGCGCCAGCAGAAAGCGGCATCACATAACCGACGTCCGGCTTTGGTAGCCCGGGCGGACACGTCACCGCGCTCGTGTGAACACTGTATGCTTCCCAATGCCAAGAGATGCCACCACGACCATCGGCATATGCGTTCAATTCAGCCAAGCGAAACAGACCGTCTTTGCAACGCATCACGCCCTTATAGTCGAGAGGGTTTGGGCCGCGAGGATGGGTTAGTCCGCCGTCGATGTGCGGAATGTCGTTGATGTGGACCGTCAGCAAGCCGCGACCGTCGATGACTGCGCTTGCAATCTCATAACGTACGAAAGGCCGCAGGTATGTCTCGGAGCCAGCGAGAACGCAGACCGCGGAACTGTTCTTCATGCCCGCAGTGATGATCTTCCGCAGTCGAACAGGATCAGTGACTTTCGTCTTTTCCCAGATGCTGCTGTCGAAGTACGCACGATCTTGTCCCGTTTTCGTCTGAAAGCGCCAAGCATTGCGCACGATCACCGAGCGCCGAACGTCCGCGTAGTTGAACGCAAAATACGAACGTCGTTTGACAAGTGGCGGTGCATAGACGGGAGGAGCAACCGGCAGCTTGGGCGGTTGATACGGGATGCCGAGACCGGCCAAACCCGAGCCGAACCCAGAAGCTGGTGGGTTGATGAGATCATCGAATGAATAGCGCGGTTTCTCAACTGGCATCCGCGGCGCAACTCCGAAAGGCGAGAACGGGCCTGTCTGCGGGCCAGCGACGCCGGTGAAGTAATCGCTCAGGCCCGCAAGCGGTGATCGTGGCGTTGACGGGTTGAGAAGTTCGGCGATGGTAGATGCAGAGTTTGGCGCTGGCGCGAGACTGCCAAACTGGGGGTTGGCGACACCGGAGCCAAAGCTCCCTGACGGATTGCTGCCTAGCGCCTCGACCAGCGCAGCAAGACCTCGCGCACTGTGGGCTGATGGCTCCGGCGGCTTTGCATACGGCGAGAGATTACCGAATGCTGATGACGATGAGTCCGGCAGTGCGCCAAGAGCGGCTAGCAGCATGTTCTTGCTGTCGAATGGATTGTTAGACATTGCCCCACCTTGCTCCGATGATTGCGATGACCACGCCGATCCCCAACGGCGTATAGAAACTCAGGATCGACCAACTAAACGCAGCCGACCAAAACGATGACTTCGGCGCGTTCTTCAGGCTGACGGCGAAGGTCGGCATCGTCTTCCAGTCGTCAGTGCGAATTTCGTCGTAGAGCAGCCGGAAGCGGCGCTCTGTGCGCAGATACTGCGTGTCCGCGATTGCAAACGCGATCAATGGAAGGAAGGCCAGCATGATGACTGCCGGTCGGTGCATCGTCAGCGCGAAGCCGCAAACCGCCGTTACGACCGTGATGCAGTACCCCTTGAAGGACGAGCCATACCCGGCCATGCGCGTGATGATGGCTTGCAACATCTCCAGGTGCTTAACCCGAAGGTCAGCGGCTTTATCTTCCGACAGGCTCATTCCGAGAGAAACACCCATGTCAGACCCCAAGTCTTGATCACCTAAGCCGTGGAACACCTAGATCAAGGGTATGGGAACAAGTTTTATGGGTCAGGTCTGCTGACTTACCTCTCAACGCGACGGACAGGACCTCGAATCACCTCGTTAGCCCCGACGTAGTTACGCGCGCTTCACCAACTTGCCGATCACGCTCGGCGGACAACTCGTCGGTCTTGTTCTGCATCCTCATCAGCAATTCCTCGGAGGCGGTCGTGCTGATGCCTGCGCGGTTCTGAATGTCAAACCGCTGGCGGCGTATCTGCACCCGCATGCGCTCGATCTCGATGCGGAGGAACATGGCGATGGCTGTTGATCAGTGTAGAGAACAGAATAAGAACATTACCGGATAGGGTCAAGGGCGTAATGTTATGGCTGGTCGCGAATCGGTCGAACAGGAGGACTTACCATGCGCGTTTTGGGCAACCCCGCTGGAACGGGATCGATCATGATTGAGGGTGTCGAAGCTGGCCCTGCGGAATACGATATGACCGTTGTTCAGGGTGACACTTGGAAGAGTGCTGACGGCACCATCGAAGCCGACATGCTGCTGCTGATGAAGGCGCAGTCGGCGAGGAAGACGCAGCTTAAGATGCGCAACGGGACGGTCGACATTATTCTTACAAATGTGGACAGCACCGGCCATGGAACGTTCCAAGTGTCGGGGCCTGTGCCGGGCTTTTAGCCAACCAATGGGAGCATTTGGATGACGTCAACATTCAGGAGCAGCGAAATTACGTTGCTCGCCCGTCACGGGTTATCTGAAGATGATGTCTACGACGGTCGTTTAGAGACTAAAATCGGTCGTGAAATGTCAGCGAAGGAAGCTGGCAAGGACCTGATCTTGACGAGTGCTCGATGTAGGACGGACTCAAGTCATCGCATCAGGACTCGGGCAGGTCATTGTTTTCAATGCAAGCCGATGCGCATTGCATTTCAAGTCCGCCACAGCTCACCCGGCTATGTCTATATAGCGGGATCGAAGTCTGGCCGCGTCGTCAAACTGGGAACGGCAAGCGACTTAGCTCAACGGGAACGCCAACTTCGCGCAGAACGTTACGGCGGACATTCTGACTGGGAGATCGTTTTTTCGACACGATCAGACCAAGCTGGAAAATTGGAGAGCGAGGCATCTGCGCGACTTTCTAACAAGCGGGTGTTTAGTAACTATATAAAGGACGGCAACATTCAGACAGCGTCTGAAATTTTGAGATGTAGGTTTAGCGAAGCGAAGCAGGCGATATTTTCTGCTTCAGGGAAGCGTCCTATCGTTTGGCAGTCCTCCCGTGCGATCAAGTACGATTTCGAAGAAGGTTAGACCAAGATTATTTTGCTATCCGTCGAACGCGATACCGAGATCGGAATAGATCGGCGCAAACTCCGGCGTCGTCGAAAGAGCTATCCAAATCGCGCGCGATGTCCGGCATTCTTCCTCAGTGGTCCGAAGAACTTCGTGCTGAGGGCGAAGCGCTGATGCGCAAGGCTGACAAGCTTAGGTGGCAGCTGTAAATGTGACGTGAGCCACGCACCACCTGATCTAAGATCGCGTACATTGAATTCTAATTAGAAGCCTGACCGAGATGAGACCGAATAATCCATAACATTCGATCGGCGAATGGCGAGGTGATCAAAGGCCGATGGCGCGTCGCTGCGCGGCCCATGACAAGGGCAGGGTGGGTAGCATCGCGGTCAGCGTCAGGCCAGCGGGCTGGTCGCCCTGCAGTATCGCCGTGAGGATATCGGGCGCAAGAAACGCCAGCCGCATTTCCTGCCGCAGCATTTTCGGATGAGCCTTGGCTGAAGCAGCCAGCGCTTCAACTGTCTCGAAGCGACCGCCCGTCAAATCCTGGATACGGGCATGTGCCCGGGCGACGGCATGAACAAGGATCGGATCGGCCTCAGTGCTGTCCGTGGCCCGATACTTCGGTGATGTCGTGCCACTCGCGGTATTGATCCAAGGAACGGTCAAATTCTGAAGGGCAATCTGAGGCGGGAAGACGATCGTAATCGCATTCTTCGAGACGACGACGCGTTCAACGTGGATCTCAATCAACTCCGCATCCGAAGTCACAGCAGGGTCTGGTCGATCGCATTCCATGCGCACCGCCTGAAGCACGGTCGATTCAAGTTCCGTAGCAGAGATACGCGCGAGAGACCCGGCCTCTGCCTTACGTCCCCGCAACAGCGCCGCGCTGACGTAGAACCGATAGCGGACGCCCATCTTGGTCGAGTAGCTCGGACTCATTCGGTTATTTCGGTCGTCGAATAGCTTGCCCATCAAGAGCGCGCCGCTTTCTGACCGTCGATTTTTTCGAGTGACTGAGTTGGACGCAAGTTTTGCCTGCACGGCCTCGAAAATGGCTTTGGTGATGATGGGTTGATGCTCGCCCGGATGCCATTTGTCTTTGTGCGGTACCTCGCCAATGTAGATCCGGCTGTTCAACAGGTAAGCCAATGGACCGTACGTGAAGCGCGACGCGATGCGCGCGTCTGAGCTTTTTGCCCTCTTTATCCTCGACCGAATACCTTTCGCATCCAGGTCAATCACCAGCGGACCAAAACTACCGAGTTCGAGATAGCGCTTGAAAATGTAGCGAACGATCTTGGCCTCGTTTTCGTCGATTACGAGTTTCTTGTTCTCGGTCCGATAGCCAAACGGAATGTTGCCGCCGGTCCACTTACCCTTGGCGCGAGACGCCGCGATTTTGTCCCGGACTCGCTCGGACGAGAGCTCGCGCTCGAACTGAGCAAAGGACAGCAGGACGTTGAGAGTCAAACGGCCCATCGAGGTTGTGGTGTTGAACTGCTGGGTCACCGCCACGAATGAGATCGATCTGGCATCGAACGCCTCGACGAGCTTGGCGAAGTCAGCCAACGAGCGGGTAAGGCGGTCGATCTTGTAGACGACAACCACATCGACCTTGGCTGCTTCGATGTCGACTAACAATCGCTTGAGGGCAGGGCGCTCAAGATTGCCGCCGGAGAAGGCCGGATCGTCGTAGCGCTGTGGAAGTGCTTTCCAGCCTTGTGAGGCCTGACTCTTTATATATGCCTCGCAGGCTTCGCGCTGAGCGTCGAGTGAGTTGAATTCCAGCTCCAGACCATGCTCGGTCGACTTGCGGGTGTAGATGGCGCAGCGCAGGCTTTTAGGAATGCTACTTGCCATCAGTAGCGCCCTTCGCAGGCTTTGATCGTAGCCCAAAGAAGCGCGGTCCGTTCCAGTTGGTACCTGCAATCAGGGACGCGATCTCAGAGAGACCAGCATAGGTCTTGCCGTTATAGGCAAAGCCATCCGGTTGAACCACGGCGCGATACGTTTTGCCCTTCCATGTTCGGACCAGTTCCGAGCCGGGCTTGATCTGGCGCGGTAGCTCGAGTCGCCCGCTGGACTTGGCCGCGATGGCTTTCACAAGTTGATCGAGGAGGCGCTGGGTCGGACCGGACAACCTACCATAGGCCTTTTCCTGAACGCGCTGCGCGACACTCCGGCGCATTAAGTCCGGACCGAATGCCTTCGGTGGTTCGGTTAGAAATACCTCTCTGTAACGTTTCCGCAGTTCGACGATGGGTGCTGTCGTCAGCCGATCCAGTTCTGCTTCGACTGCTGGATCGACCCACTTGCTGGGTGAAGGGGCGTGAGTCATTTTGCATGCTCCTATGGTGTGCACACACACGCTCTGCTAGGGCACGCAGTCCAGTTCAAACCGAGCAATTTTATTGCTTCTTGCGCAAGAAAGGGGCGGTTTTCGCTTACTTTCCCGCATACTCCTTTGTTTCATCAGGCTGCTTGGGGTCGACGATTATGCGCCTGATAAGCGTCACCGGTTCTTGACCTATGGGCGCTTGCTCAAACAGCCCATACTTGTCGGCAAGCTCCATTATTTTAGCGAACGATTTAAGATCGCCTTTGATCGCATTGTTCAAGCAGACTTCTGCCGCAGCTAGAAACTTCGGCACTTCACGGACGCTCTCATTATCCTTGATGCGGACCTTTCTCATCAGCGTATCGCGAAGCAGGAGCCCACTATCCTTTCTACCCTTCGGACGTCCGCTGGGATTTCCGGACTGTCCCTTCTGGAACCGGGTCCGGAAATCATTGCGCTCTTTAATGGGCATGTTCCCCCTCACTTAAAACAAACGCAGACCGATCTGACGTTGCCTCGCGTTGTTCGTTGATTTCATCAAAAGTTGCGTTGGAGCTTTGGAGTCGTGCCGATTTCCCGGTGTAAATTTGCCACCGACGGATGGATACGTCGGCGTACGCAGGATCGATCTCAATCGCACGAGCGCAACGGCCCGTTTTCTCCGCTGCTATGATGGTGCTGCCGCTACCGCAAAAGGGATCGAGTACGATGTTTGACCGTTTGGTGGCATCCTTGATTGCGTCCGCGATCATTGCCACCGGTTTGACGGTTGGGTGCATTGCGAGTTCGTCGAGCCGCTCGGCCCGGAATGTATTCACCCCGGCATAGTCCCAGACATTTGTGCGATATCTGCCGTGGCGGCCGAGCTCAACATTGTTGGTATGGGAGGCGGTCCCGTTTTTAAACAACAGGATTAGCTCGTGTTTTGATCGATAAAACGAGCCCATTCCACCGTTGTTCTTGTTCCAAACACACAGGTTTATTAATGAGGAGTAGGCGGCTCGTCCGGCCAAAAGCGTCTCATAGAGATGCCGCCAGTCCATGCAAATGTAGTGCAGCGCGCCATCTCGTGAGGCTGCCGCCATTACACCGAAGACGATTGAGAGAAAGTTTGTGAATTCGTCCTCGGTCATCTCGCCGGAGGCCATCGCAAATTCACGGTGTTTGACTGCTCCTAATCCTGATACGTGACCCGCGATGGGCACGTTGTATGGAGGATCGGTAAATATGAGATCAGCACGATCAGGACCCATTAGTTTGTCATATGCTCCTGGCGATCTAGCATCTCCGCACAGCAGCCGGTGCTCTCCAAGAATCCAGACATCGCCGGTGCGAGTAACGGGGTTGCTCCCAACCTCGCGTGATTGCTCATCCTCGGCGTTCGCTTCCGTCGAAGCTTCTTGCCAATTCTCTAGAATGAGATCGATTTCGGTTGGCTCGAAGCCGGTCAGTTCGACTTCGAATCCGATATCGATCAAGCCTTGCAACTCGATCGCAAGGATTTCTCGATCCCACCCCGCCTTAATGGCAATCTGGTTGTCGGCGATGACATAAGCCCGCTTTTCCGCTTCCGTCATATGGGACAGCCGGATAGACGGCACGGCCGTCATACCGAGAACCTTGGCGGCCTCCAGCCGGCCGTGGCCGGCAATGATTTGTAGGTCGTCGTCCATCAAAATAGGATTGTTAAAGCCAAACCGCTTCACCGAATCGGCGATTTGACGGATTTGCCGCTTTGAATGAGTGCGAGCATTGCGATCCTGCTTTCTAAGAGCATGGATCGGCGTTTGCTCAATCCGAAGATTCTGCATGTGTTTCCTCAAGGGTTAAAGGTCGCGGACACCGCGACTTCAAAATTAAACCAATGATGGCTTGGAGATCCTGGATCCCCCAGGACGTTCATATCGGGCTTCCCGCCCGGATCGGCACGTCAGGCATCACATCCCGTGTTGCGGCTTTCGATCCCCGAAGGCCGCCGCCTTTACGCGCGCACTCTGATCGTGCACCGAAAAGTTTTCCAATCCCTAAATTTTCAAGATGGTGCTACGATCCTGCAGGCGAGCTATGTGTATTCGTCTGGCCGACGTGGGGCGGCCGAATTCGCGTAATGAGCCGTTATGGAATGGCGAGCGAGATTCCCTGAGCTAATGGCGCCGGTTGGGAAGTCATCCTTCGACTATGCGCAGGAATCATCGATTTGAGCCAGAAGATGAGGGCTGCTGCGACGCAGATAGCAAATATGAAGGTGTGGGCGAATCGGTCGTAGCGGGTGTGGATGCATCGCCAATCCTTGAGCCTGCCGAGCATGTTTTCGATCTTGTGCCGTTAGCGCAGAGATTGCGACGGCTGATGCTGGCATTTAGAATTGCGCGCGGAGACCGACGTTGGCCTTGAGGATGTAGCTGTTGCCGAAACCACGGAACGGTGTGTTGCCGGAGAGCTCGCCATAGAAGGAAAGATCCTTGCCCAAGGTTACGCTCGCACCGAGGCCGAGTTCGCCCCACAGCCGTTCGTCGGCATTGATGATGGGTGTTCCCGCGACCAGAGTGCGCATGCCGTCAAGCCATTCATAGCTGACATTGGCGATTCCATAGATGCGGCTGCGGCCGCCGTCCCATGTACCCTGATGATCGAGCGCGATTCCCCAGCGGGTTTTCAGGCTGTCGTTTTTGTCTGCCGCCACGTCGACACCCGACGGATCAACGAACCGATCGAACCGGACATTGGAATAGACAATCTGGAATTGCGGCGTGATCCCAAACCTCTCGCCGAACGAGATCCGCTTGCCGGCTTCAATGCTGAACGCCTCGCCGTTGCCGCCATTGTCGTGGGTGCGTGAACCGAGAAGTTCGGAGTTGAGGTCGCTGCTATAGCGGTTGACCCGCGCCTGACCGTCGACATAGACGCCCGTGACACCATACCAGGTCAATGTTGCGCCAAGGCCATAGCCGTTGGTCTTCAGCGCGCCGTTGCCGAATACCGAGTTGATCCGGCTGGTGGCCTCGCCATAGGAGATGTTGACGCCTGCCACCAGACGCCCGCTCGTGTCGGTATCGACAAGCACCTGATCAGCCCCCACCTGCATCTTCCAGGTATCGATGTTCTGATCCAAACCGGTCGTTGACACTGCAGCATTACTGAAGCGCCCGTGGGTGCCTTCCGTTCGGCCCCAAATTCCGTTGCCGTCGCCATCGGCGCCGGGGCCCCAACTGCGATTGCCGACACGTTGTTGCAACGTTGGCAGAGCGTTGAGCGATTGCAGATTGGCGCCGTAGGCCTCGTAGACCGGGACGCCCGGTTGGTAGAGCGGTCCGCTTGGTTGACCGGAATCGAACAAGGCGGAACGCAGATACCAGTCTCCGTCCGCAGGCGTGGAAACGCCGCCTTGATAGAGCCGATAGGCATAAGCGCCGGCAATCACCGCCGGTGCGCCCTGGAAGACATAGTTGCCGTTGAGCACGAAAGTGCCGTTGGACGCACCCGTCACATCGATGATCTTGATGCCTTCCACCGTCTGCGCGCCAAGGCCGCCACGGTTGATGATGCTGACTTGCGTAAGGCCCGAGGTCGTGCCGTTCACCGCAAGGCGGCTGGTTTGCGAACTGTCGTCGCCGAGAGCGGTCGCGATTTCGAGGCGTCCGCCAGTGCTGACATAGTTACCCTGGACGGTGAGGGTGCCCATGGCATTACCATAGCCCGGCGCGACGATGCCGGTATTGACGACATTGCCCACGCTGCCCGTGCCCACGAGCCGTCCGGCGGTGTCGACCAGCATGTTGCCGCCCAGCACACCGTTCACGGCCAGTGTGCCGGCCGACACCGTTGACGCGCCGGTAAAGCCGGAGCTGTCCCCGGTCAGGGTCAGCTGACCGAGGCCGAGCTTGTTGAAGTTCGATGAACCGGAGAAATTTGTGCCGATGCCAATGTCATGCGCATTGGTATCGAACCAGGCGCCTCCGGCTGCCACCGTCAGTGCCGTGAAGCCATTCAGGAAATTGGCTTGATCTCGGCTCGCACGCAGAATGCCGCCGTTGAGGTCGAGGAGTGCGGTGGTGCCAGCTCCCTTGATCACAGAGCCGGTCTCGAGAACGCCGCGACCGCTGGCGTCACCGTTGAGATGAAGCGTACCATTGCTCGTGTTGTTGATTGCGATATAGACGTTGCTACCAGCCCTCGCGAACCCGCCCTTATCAACTGTCATCGTGCCGGAGCCGCTTTCGCCAATCTCAATGCGGTCGGTTGCAGTCAAGCTTGAGACGTTGCCAGTGCTACTCGAGACATTGACCGTGCCCACGCTGCCGTTCATGAGCCCGATATAGACTGTAGAAGCGCCGCCCCCAGTTGCACTGGTGGCCACCGCGGCGCCGTCGGCGACGTTAAGTGTGCCGCTGCCTGAGAAACCCACATAGATATTGTTGGCAGCATTCCAGGTTGAGGCATTGCCGTTGATGTCGCGGCCTGAGACAGTGACCGAGTTGGAGCCGGCGTTATTGTAGCCAATGAGACCCTGTCCACTGTTCACCACCCCGCCATTCAAGATGCTGAGCGTGCCCGTGCCGTCAGCGCCAATATAGATCTGGTTGGTAATGTTCCAGGTTGAGGCATTGCCGTTAACGTCGCGGCCCGAGACGGTGACCGTGCCGGCGCCGCCGCTACTGTTACCGATCGAGCCCAGTGCACTGTTCACCACCCCCCCGTCCTGGATAGCGAGCGAGCCTTGGCCGTTTTCGCCGACATAAAGCGTGCCGGTACTGGTCCAGGTCGAGGCATTGCCGCTAGCGTCGTGGCCGGAGACAGTGACATTGCCTTGGCTGCCGGCCCCAGAGCCGATATAGCCGTCAGCATTGCTCACTTGGCCACCACTTCCGATATTCAGCGTGCCTTTGCCGTCCTGACCGACAACGAGGTCACCGTTATTGGTCCAAGTCGAGGCATTGCCGCTCGCGTCGCGGCCCGAGACGGTAACCGTCCCCTGATCTGAGGCGCCGTTGCCGATAAGACCGGTGTCATTGGTCACGGTGCCGCCGCCGGTGATGTTCAGCGTACCGCCGCCTGGAGTACCAATTTGGAGATCACCGCTGACTGACCAGTTCGGCGATACAATGCCGCCCGGATTCACGCCGCTGCCTGTGACCGATTGTGCGGATGCCGTTTGCACGCTGTCAGTAACAGCGACAAGCGTGACAATCGCTGTCGATAGAAGCAGAGGTCGACGACAGCGCCCTGCATTGTCGCCGCGCTTTGCTGGTCTCACCATCCTGGCGTTCCCATCACCAATCACGCCGATTGGCGAGGGCATTCATAAGCCTGACTCCGCCATACGGGCACAATGCACATCCGGCAAAGGCTTGAGTCAAAGGAGGGATTGACGCCGACCCATTGCAATACGCCACACTATTAATGATCAGGGTTAATAGTTGGTTGCAGATTTGGTTCGACCTACGCGGCCCCGTGCCGCGTGTGACAGCATGTTATCTGGCCGCAGACGTAGATCGGCTCGATCTGCATTCACGACGGTAGGCGCTACGGAAAAGTATCTCGCTATCAAGCGCTGATAACCGTCAGGTCACATGGATCGATCCTGAGACAAAATTGAGGGGCTCTCGAACGCGGATTTATGTTTTCGTCGGGAAACAGAAATACGCGCAGGTCGTCATGGATCATCGGTGTTTCGATCGCGTCAACGCAGTAATCGATCTTCTCATTCAGGCGATCAACGACTGGCTCATCAGTTCGTCTTGTATTGATTCCTTCATTGCGCCATGCGCTTCTTTCCCAAAATCCCGAAGCAGGGCGTGTTGAGAAGCTATCGACGGACAGAGGCGAATCCTTCGCCGTGCATCCCGGCGCCGCCACCTACTACGATGCGGAGGAAACAAGCTTTCTAAGCGGGCTCAGCGATTGGTTCTGGGTGGAGCTAATGGAAAAGGCGCGCGCCGCAACGTCCATTACCGAGATCGAAAGGTTGAACAGGAGATCGACAAGCTCGTGACTGTTACCTCGAAACTTCTGTTCGATGGCAGTATTGATGATATCCATCAACCTGCCTTCGATCTCATTCTTGCCCGCATAGAAACAGTTCTTGAGGCCAAGCGTCAGGAATTCGCCTCACGGCCATAAGGGATTCGGCCTTTACACCGCCGGTGCTCCATGAGTTCGGGCCATCGTGGCGCCGCGACGTGAAATCAGTTCTTGTCTTTTGTTTCGTTTTGCACTCGGGCCATCGGGTGGCTGGCGGCGAAGACAAGAACTCTCATGGCCAACTCTAACGCAGCCTGTCGATCCCAGTGCCTATGGCTCAGTCGTCGTACTGCGGTTCAACCATGCGGCCGCGCATGCGTATGCCGCGCCCCATCATGCCGCTGCCGTTCTTCATCATGGCCTCATGCGCCGCAACCATTCCGCGTTGGGCAAGATCGGTCACCTCTGCGGCGTGATCCTGGAGAGCTTTGACGGCAGTCGCGTCGGTCGAGGTCTGGATGACGATAACTCCCTTCTCGGTCGTCTCATACGTGGTCTTGATCTTGTCCTTGTGACGGAAGATGGCATGCAGGGCCGGGGTCTCGATCGGCAGACCCGGGTCACGTCCTTCCTCGACCCGCTTTCCCATTTCGGCAACGTGCTTCTTGATTGTCGCTGCGACCTCCGGGTCGTCCGATTCCGTAATCGTGCGGATGCCGTCCGGGAGGTTCGTCACCGCGCGCTTGATTCGATCGTGGTTGAAGAACAAGTCATGGAGGTCGCGCCGCTCATCCATGGTCGCGGAGCCTCCCATCATTCCGAGGCCCATACCCATCATGCCAGGGCCCATTTGTCCGCGCATCCCCGGTCCCATCTGGCCGTTCATTTCCGGTCCTATCTGGCCATGCATGCCCGGTCCCATACCGTGCATTCCGCCCGGGCCATGACCGGCTGACTGCGCCAACGCCCAACCGCCGACGAGCACGACGGTGGCTGCGATGCCGCCGATGATCAAGGTTTTCGTTTTCATCTGCATCTCCCATGCTTGCGCAACGCAACGGTTGTCCCGTTGTTTGCGCATTGGAGGGGTCGGATTTCACCCAAGTTTTTCAGGAACAGGTTGTTTTGTGACAAAGTTTGTCAGTCGGGGTCCTTGAACGTGGCCGCAAAAAGGGGCGCTCGCCATTGCGGTTTGGGTAGCCCGAGCGCCCTCTGAACGCTGGATGCGTCCGGAGGGCTTAGGGGGCGCGGTTCTCGACTACCGAATACCGCCGCTGGCCTTAATGCCGGAACGGCGGTCCGCCGGCGGTGTGCATGGCGCCAGGGCCAAACGCGAGCCCGGGGAGGGTCGTCTGGGCCTTGGCCTTCTGCGTATCGTCGAGCGTGGCGAGAAGCTCGTTCGCAGCCGTCTTCACGGTTTCGAATTGCTTCTGTCCCTGCTCCCGGAGCTTGGTCACGGACGCAAAGCGGTCCTGCGGGCTCAGCTTGCCGACGGTGTCGGGATTGATGCCCTCACGTGCCGTCTTCATCGTGCTTGCGGCGTCCTGCAGTGCCTTAGTGTACTTGGTCCAGGCCGTCTCTTGGCCGGCCGTGATGCCGATCTCCTTCTTGAGCATCTCGATCTGGGCCGGGTCGGCAAATATTGCGGCGGGCGCTCCACCCATCATCCCCGGTCCCATTCCTGGGCCCATCGCATGCATGCGCGCCATCATACCCGGGCCCATGCCACCGTGACCCATGCCCCGCATGAACGGGGGCCCGAAGCCGCCTGGGCCTGTCGCCTGTGCCAGCGCCCATCCACCGGCGAGCAAGGTCGCGGCTGTGATGCCACCAATCAACAAAACTTTCTTCTTCATGACTCTCTCCAATGCAGTGCAACAGAGATGTCCGTTGCTGCTGCACATATGAGAGATCGGATTTCACCCAAGTATTTCAGAAGCCGGATTTTGTGTGACAAAGTGTGTCAACCGCCGCGATCGCGGCAATTCGTGACACTTTCTATGAAACGCCACCGAGCCCTTCGTCTATACTTTACCAATGCAAGGTGGGACACACATCCTAATCGTCGATGATCATCGTGAGATTCGCGATCTGGTTTCGCGCGCGTTGACCAAGGAGGGCTTCCGGGTCAGCTCGGCGGCAGACGGCCGCGCCATGCGTAAGGTTCTGGCCGACGGCCGCATCGATCTCATCCTGCTTGATTTGATGCTCCCGGGCGAAGACGGTCTTTCGCTTTGCCGCGCGCTTCGCGCGGGGTCCACTATCCCGATCATCATGCTGACGGCCAAGGGCGACGAGATCGACCGCGTCATCGGGTTGGAAATGGGCGCCGACGACTACCTGCCAAAGCCGTTTGGCAGCCGCGAGCTCATCGCGCGCATCAAAGCGGTGCTGAGGCGCAGTCGGGACAAGGCGACGGAGACGAACGCCGATCACCGTCCCAAGCGCTACCAATTTGATCGCTGGCAACTGGACGCCAGTACAAGAGAACTTCTTCGCAATGATGGGGTCACGGTCCCACTAAGCACCGGCGAATATGATCTGCTGATTGCCATGGTGGCGCGCCCACAACACGTGCTGAGCCGCGATCAACTGCTTGATCTGGCGCGCGGGCGCGCTGCCAATGCCATCGACCGCAGTATCGATACTCAGGTCAGCCGTCTTCGCAAAAAGCTCGAACTCGACCCTACCGCCCCCAAGATCATCAAGACAGTATGGGGCGGCGGATACACGTTCACGCCTGCCGTGAAACACGAATGAGCGGATTTCTTCCCAAAGGCCTCTTTGGCCAAACGCTGCTTGCTTTGCTCGTCGGCTTGGTCATCTCGCATGCGGCGGGATCCTGGATCTATACCATGGATCGCGAACAGGCCGTTCGCGCAGTCGGCGGATTTGCCGCTGCACAGCGCATCACAAATCTGGCCCGGCTCGTCGAAGAGACGCCACGCGAGTCGCGGGAGCGGATCGTCGCTGCCTTGAGCGACCAGACGTTCCGCATCGCGCTCTCGGCCCAGCCTCCCGCAATGAATCCGGGCGACGATGACGCGCCGGTAGTCGACGCGATCAGAGACTTTCTCGTCGACCAATTGTCCCTCGGCCCGGCACAACAAGCCCGCGTGTCCGCCTCTTGGCCGGCGGGCTCCGGAGGTTGGCATCCGATGATGGGACGCGGCCCGATGATGCACGGCTTCGGCGCCTTCGGTCCTTTTGGAAGATTCCGCGATCTGCAAGTTGCCGTTCCGCTGTCAGACGGTCAGTGGCTTTCCTTCGCTACCGCTTTGCCGCAGGGAGGACCGGCCGTTTCAAGGCAATTCCTTCTTTCCATGGGCCTCATGGCGGTTATTATTCTCGCGATCTCCATATGGGTCGTTCGACGTGTGACGGCACCGCTTGCCTCGCTATCGACTGCAGCCGAAAAGCTCGGCAATGATTTGAATGCTCCGCCACTACCGGAGACCGGCACGGTCGAAATGCGGCAGGCGTCGCGGGCATTCAACACCATGCAGGCGCGTCTGCGCAGTCTCGTCGAAAATCGAACCCGGATGCTCGCGGCGATCTCGCACGACCTGCGCACACCTCTGACGCTTCTGCGGCTTCGCGCGGAGCATGTCGAGGATATACCCGAGCGGGAAAAGATGCTGGCCAACATTGCCGAAATGGATTCCATGATCGCTGCGACCCTGGAATTCGCCCGTGACGAATCAATGGCAGAGCCGCGTCGCCGTACCGATCTTGCGGCACTCCTCGCCAGCGTGGTCGATGACATGGCCGACACAGGCCTTCCTGTTGCCATGGCGCCGGCACAGCCTATTGTCTGCGAATGCCAGCCGACGACCTTGAAGCGCGCACTCACCAACCTGATCGATAACGCCGTGAAGTACGGCAAGCGGGCGCACGCAACGATTCGCTCGACACCGCATGAGGTCGAGATCACGATCGACGATGAAGGGCCTGGAATTCCCGAAGACGAACTGGCCCGCGTGCTTCAGCCGTTCTATCGCGTGGAGGGGTCCAGAAGCCGGGAGACCGGCGGGATCGGCCTGGGGCTGGCGATTGCAACGTCGATTATTCAGGCGCATGGGGGCATGCTGATACTCTCAAACCGGCCGGACGGTGGTTTGCGTGCCCGTGTCACCCTACCTGTCCAAGCAAAGTGAGAGTACGCGATCGCCTTGAATACGATGATGATAAGGTCGATTTGAAAAGAAGCTGGCGAGAAACCGCTAGGCTCGGCTGTGAGAGTCCGCGAGGGGAGCCAATGCAGACGCTATTTTTCGGCGCCGTGTCCCTGCTCTATGCGATGGTGGGTCGCGTGTCGTGCCGCGACCGCTCATCGTCACGATTCCGGTGAGCTTATGAATTTGCCGGAGGCGACGGCACCGGAGGCAACCAGCAGCACTAAGAGTAGCAGGAGGACGCTCAAGTTCGTCAGGAAACTGGTCGCAGCCTGCCAATCAGATCCGATGCCATAACCAAGTCCGAGATAGGCCGCTGTCCATATCAGGCGTCCGACCAGGGCAATCGCGAGGAATTTCGATAGGCGGTAGCGGCTCATTCCAGCCAGCAGGCTTGCTACCGAGCTGAGATACGACATGAACGTGCGGGTGATAAAGACCGTCAGCGAGCCCCATCGGTCGAAGAGCGATTGAACACGCGCTCGGCGCGTCGGCGTGTATCCCAGCAAACGGCCATAGCGCTCCAGAATTTTCTGGCTGAGAAAGCGCCCGAGACCGTAGCCGGCCGCGTCGCCAAATACCGAAGCTGCCACTGTCGTCGCGGCCGCCCAAAACCAATCTAGGCGGCCTTGAGAAGCCAACGAACCCGCCACAGTCGTCGCGACACCGTCAGGCAGGGGAAAGCCAAGGGCGCCGAAAAAAAGTATGAGTCCTAAAACGGGATAGCCATACACCAGCAACGCAGTCAGAACAGCATCATTGATATTGCCAAGCCAGCTTGAGTTTCCGTTTTTTGGATCCAACGGAGCATCGGGCATCAGGTCGGCGATTGCGCGCTGGACGCGCCGGGCGTAGGCGGAGGGAGAAACTCCCGCTTGCTCACCAAGGGATTTCAGGCTGGCGTTAGGATCAGTTCCCGGCGCCAGTCCAAGGCGCTCGATCAAGGCGGCGTCGGATGTCCTGAACGTGGTGGCAACGTAACCGAGCGTCATCCAGGCCCGAATGCTGCTCGTCATCGGTGCGCCCGTCTCGTAGGCCGAACGCAGCAGCAGGAGCGAGCCGTAAGTGCGGAGCCCAAAAAACGCGGCGGACAATGTGGCCGCGGCGAAGACGACCGCGGCGATATGCCGGACCAACTTCGATCGGAGGTATGTTGATTTCGTCATCAAGGGGCACCCCCCAGCGCCTTGGCTGCATTGTAGCGCCCATGAGTGGTCGTCTGCCCCAAACCGTACTGCCTGCCGATGATGAGCGCGAACCCTTTCCAGGAAGGGTGCGATGGTCCCAGCAACGTGTCTAACCTTACCAAAGGTTCATCGCAGGCCGTCTCGCCTGTTGATTCAGGTCAATACGAAGCTCCCTCTATCAATCATATTTGTAAAGCTGCCCATACATCTTGATGGCCCCAATTGGAGGGGATACCTGTGCTTGATACTCAAGGAAGATCAGCAAGCGCCCCTCCTGTTGTCGCAGCCGCAACAGGACAAGACCTACCGGGCGCCGGAGGAGCGGGGGGCACTTCAACGGTAGATGGTTTGCTTTTCTTGCCGTCCTGCTCGCCGCGGTCGGTGCAGGTGCTTGGGCATTCTACCTCCGTCCGGTCAATGTGCAGGTCTCGCAAGCTGAGCGCAACATGCCGGTTGAAGTGTTCGGCCTCGGCACCGTGGAGGCCCGCGTCACATCCAAGGTTGGGTTCAAGGTCTCCGGTGTGCTCGTCGATCTTCGGGCGGATGTCGGCGATCGCGTAGCCAAAGGCGCCGTTCTGGCTCGCCTTGACGACCGTGAGCAAAGCGCGCGCGTCGCTAGGACCAGAGCGTCCATTGCGCAAGCCGAAGCCAATGTGCAGAGAGCCACGGCGAGCGTTGAAAAGGCGCGTGCGAACTATGCCAATGCAAAGAGCATAAGCGAGCGGCGACAAAAGCTGATTCAGAGCGACAGCACTTCAGTCGAAGCCGCCGAAACCGCACAGGCTGTTCAGGATGCAGCATTCGGTGATCTGAATCTGGCTTCCAGCGATGTCCAGGTGGCGCGTGCCTCGATCAACGACGCCAAGGCACAACAGCTACAGGAAACGGCGACGTTGGACTTTCACATCCTTGCGGCGCCCTACGATGCCATGGTCACCGCGCGCACCAAGGAACTTGGCTCCGCCCTTGGCGCCGGCGAGCCGGTCTTCACGCTAATCGATCCGGCGACCGTGTGGGTGCTCGCCTATATCGATGAAAGCAAGGCCGGCGAACACGTGGTGACCCTCGGCCACAGGCTGCTCGATGGACGCTTCGAAATCACGGGCGGTGTTCCTGAAAATGCCGCCGTGGTGTCGCAGCTACACAGCGGACTGCGCGTGGGCCGCGCGGCGAAGGTGGCCGGCGGGAAAGCGCCATGAATCTCGCTTATCGCGATATCAAGCACAACCTACTGCGCTTCGCGCTGACCAATTTCGGATTGAGCCTGTTGCTCGGTATCGTGATCATGATGACCGGGGTCTATGGCGGCCTGATCGACGACGCGCTGCGGCAGGCCCGCGCGGCGAACGCCGACCTCTGGGTCGTTCAGGCCGACACCAAGGGGCCGTTTGCCGAATCATCGCGTATCCCGGGCGATACACGCGAACTGGTCAGCCGCGTCTATGGGGTGGAGCGAGCCGGTGCGGTCACCTACCAATCGGTCCAAACCGAGCTGAACGGCGCACCACATCGCCTCTTTCTCATTGGCTTCCAACTAGGACGCCCCGGTGGACCCAGCAAGATCGTTGCCGGTCGCGAGATTTTGCGCAGCCGCTATGAAATAGTAGTGGACCGCCGTGCGGGTCTTGCGATCGGCGAGGAAATTCCGCTCGGTACTCGCGGTCACAAGTTTACCGTGGTCGGCCTGATGCAGAACGAGGTGACCTCGGCGGGAGATCCCGTCGCCTACATAACCTTGCGCGATGCCCAACAGCTCCAGTTCGAAATCGCACCGCCATCAACACGGCGCGAGCAAGCGCGGGGCGGAGCGTTGCAAACCAACGATCAGATCAATGCCGTGATCGCCAAGGTCTCGCCCTATGTTCCAGCCAACGAGGTGGCCACAGCGCTATCTCGCTGGAAGCATCTCACGGCGCTCACCCAAGCGCAGCAGGAGACCATGCTGAGCCAAGTCGTCATCGAAAGAGCGCGTAAACAACAGCTTCTGATTATGGTGCTGCTGGTGATCGTATCCGCCGTCATCATCGCCCTGATCATTTACACGATGACTATGGACAAGGTACGTTCGATCGCCACACTCAAATTCATCGGCGCGCCGGATCGCACCATCGTCGGTCTCATCATTCAGCAGTCTCTATCGTTGGGAATTGCTGGCTACTTCGCCGGGCTGGCCCTGGTTTTCATCTTCAGGCCGTATTTTCCACGGCGGCTCGTGTTTGATCCCGAAAGTGTCGCGGCTGTATTCATTATCACCGTCGTGATCTGCCTTGTCGCCAGCATCCTCGGTATTCGGCTCGCTCTAAAAGTGGATCCGGCCGAAGCGCTGGCGACTTCAGGATAGGACGATGGCCGGGGAACGCAGACAAATGGTCGTAAGCGTCGAACGTCTCTCCAAGCATTTCGGCGGGGGGACCGCGCGGGTCGATGCTTTGATCGACATCAGCATGGACGTCTATCCGGGCCAGGTTGTCGGGCTCATGGGCCCGAGCGGTTCGGGCAAGACGACCCTCCTCAACTGCATCGCCTGCATACTGGAGCCGAGCACCGGCCGGCTCACGCTTGACGGCGAGTTGGTCTATGACGATCACTGGCTCAAGGCCGATCTGCGTCGGCTGCGTCTCGACAAGATCGGTTTTATCTTTCAGTACCCCAATCTGCTGCCGTTCCTCGACGCCATCGACAATGTCGCTGTGGTGCTCCAGCTCGCTGGAATTGATGCTGCGGCTTCTCTCTCTCTCGCCGTTCAGTTGCTGGACTATCTGGAGGTCGGCCATCGCAAGCATGCATTGCCCAAGCAGCTTTCCGGCGGCGAAGCACAACGGGTGGCGATTGCGCGCGCGCTCGCCAATCGGCCGCGCATTATTCTCGCGGATGAGCCGACCGCTCCGCTCGATTCGCAGCGCGCCAGGATCGTGATGGATCTGTTGCGCCGGATCGCCATTGATCAAAATGCGGCAATTATCTGCGTCACGCATGACGAAATGATTCTCGATCGATTCGATCACATTTACCGGCTGCGCGACGGCCGGCTTGAGAATGAGAGTCCGATTTGGAGCCATGTTGAGACGGCGACCGCCAGTTAACGAATCCCCATCTATATCGCGCTGCGTGAGCATTCGCTCCCGACAGCGCCCGGCAAGTAAGGACGCTTCTCATGGAAAAGAACTATTCCGACATCACCAAGCGTATTTCAGGTGACCTGCGGAAACTCCGCCAGGGCATTCCCGACATTATGAAGGCATTCTCCGCACTAGCCCAAGCAGCGACGCGCGAAGGCGCGCTTGACACGAAGACTAAGGAGCTGATCGCGCTTGCGATCGGGATTATCACCCACTGCGACGGCTGCATTGGTTTCCACACCGAGGCGCTGGTCAAGCTTGGTGCCACCCGCAGTGAAGTAGAGGAAGTCCTCGGGATGGCGGTCTATATGGGGGGCGGGCCCTCTTTGATGTACGCGGCGGACGCGATATCTGCTTATGAAGAGTTCGAGAACCGGAAGAACGCAGCGGTGTGATCAGCGATGTCCATCAATTTTTTCGAAGTCGCTAGGGCGGCGGCAATACTGTCCATAGGCACCGCGCCCTGGCAGACTGGAGCGGACTATGGGTGCGAAGATAGACACAAAGGGCATTCTAGACGCCGATGAAATCGACCAAGCCGAGGCTGACGATGGTCGCCTTAGGTCTCGCCTCACTTGCTTTGCACTTCTATTGCACCCCAGCCTAGGCGCTGAGTGCCGCAGCGATTGATGTGAGCTCTCGGTTGGAGCCAACAACAGGATCGTCTTGAGCGCGAGCTTGATCATTGTCGCCGCCACAAATTGCATCAAGTGCAAACAGGGCGCGGACAGTGCTCACGACGCCCTTACTATGCGGGACAACCTCGTTTCGGCTTGCATCCCAGTTGAGTCATGCAAATCGACGTGAACAGATTTCTCCGCTCGCTTGGACCACGACCTGTAATAAGCGACCGCCGTCATGACCGCGAGGCCGCCGGTTCCAACAAGGAGTTGAGCGATAAAGCCATCGGAAGTCGTTTGCAGAACAAAAGATGCAAGAAATGAAAGGTAGATGCCGACGCAAAAAACCTCGAGAGATTGCTGACCGCATTTGACTAACGGCAGCCAAATGGCGGCCTGCAATCCTGGCGCATCGATGGGTATGAACCGCACCACCACGATGATCAAAACCGCCAGATGCAGGAAACGATAGGGCGCGAGATTGGTTTTGTCGTTCGGGTTAAAGGCCTCGAATACGACGAGCGGGAAGAGTCCCTGAGTATCAAGCAGCTGCGCCGCCAGTGTCATAGCCGCCGAAAAAAGCAGATAAATCACAGCAAAGGAGAGAACGATCCGAGAGCGGATCAGGAAATGAAGCGTATTGGCTCCGCCTAACGCCAGCCACGCGCCAAACAAAAAGAGAAGCTGCCACGCGAACGGGTTGAAATACCAGACCCCCGAGGGATAGGAGGGAAGATTCCACCCGAGTTGTCGGGTGGCGAAATAGATGAGAACTGATCCCAGCATGACCAAGTTCCGGTGTCTCAGCATCAGCCAAAGAACCGGTGGAAAGACGCCCATCAGAACGACGTAAAGCGGCAGCACGTCCAGATTCAACGGCTTGTATTTCAGCACCAAGCCCTGCGTTAGGGTGTCGACTGGAGCGACAAGCAGGGGAGCAACGTTAAATCGGTCGATGAAGTCAGAAGCGCCGAACCTGTATGACAGGAAAAGGACAGAAACCAGATAGAACACGAACAGCAGAATGTGGGCGACATAAATTTGCCAGACGCGCCTGATGATTCTGCTTGCTCCGAAAACAAAGCCGCGCTCCAGCATCTTTCTCGCAAACACGAGCGCCGAAGTATAACCGGAAATGAACACGAACAGATCGGCGCCATCGCTGAAGCCGTAGTTTCGGAACGAAAACCAGGAAAGAATGGTGCTGGAAATATGGCCTAGAAACATCGCCCAGTTTGCGAGACCGCGAAATAAATCGAGACGCAAATCCCGTTTAGATTCTGAAAGCGCAACGTCAATTCTCATTTGTTACACCGAGCCGAAACGCGCAATTGCTAATCAATGCTCGCTCTTTTTCGACGTCGGTTGATCTGCGTCAACAATTGCACCCTGATCGAGCGCTTATGATACTGCAAAGTCGGCATCGTACCTGGAGGAGATCATGATCAGAGACATTATTCTCAAGCTGGAGGTTGATAAGTCACGTGACAGCGTCTGTGACTATGCAATCTCGATTGCCGAGGCTTTCGACGCGCATATTGCGGGAGTGGCCTTCGCCGATGGCAGCAGTATTCCAGGCTTCCTCATGCCCGATTTTCCGTCTCACGTTCTCGCGGGTATAGTCGAGGAGCAGGAAAGGGCGGCGCGCGAGGCAGTCACGCGTTTCGAGGCGGCTGCTAAGCGGAGCCTTCTCTCCGGGGAGCCTCGGCTGGTTACCGAGAGCGAGCTCGGACCGGCCAGAGCATTTTTAGTGATGGCTCGGCGGTTCGATCTG
Source organism: Afipia sp. (assembly GCA_030652315.1). GTDB lineage: Bacteria > Pseudomonadota > Alphaproteobacteria > Rhizobiales > Xanthobacteraceae > Afipia. The sequence continues at coordinate 61,635 of JAUSAX010000043.1, forward strand.
AGCGTTGTGATGCAGTCTAATTATGATCAAGGAGCGAACAACGATATCTTGATTGAAGCGACGCTATTCGATTCGGGTCGACCGTTGATCGTCGTGCCCTATATCCAGAAGGACGGCTTGAAGCTCGATCGGATTTTGTGCTGCTGGGATGGCAGCCGCGCGGCAACGCGTGCCATTAATGATGCGCTCCCATTGCTGCAGAAGTCTCAGACCGTGGAATTGTTTATTGTCGGCAATGAAAAAACCGCTGATGAACGCGAAATTCGCGGTGCGGAGATTGGCAGCCATCTTGCACGTCACGGTATCAAGGTAGAAGTCGAAACGGTGCCTGCGGCCGATCTTGATGTGGCCGATGCGATCCTGTCGCACGTCTCGGATTGTTCGGCGAGCATGATCGTGATGGGTGGTTACGGGCATTCCCGTCTGCGAGAGTTTGTCCTCGGCGGTGCGACACGAGGAATACTCTCGACAATGACGGTACCGGTCTTCATGTCGCACTGATCGTAGCATCGTCAGCGACGCATCACGGTTTGAATGCAGGCGACGGCGCACTTGCGGGAGATGCGGTGCATTTTATCAATGCATCTGATCTAGAACTTCCGCCGGTCGAGCCAAAAGGCTGCAACACAGACCAGCGCCGCGATCAGCACGGTCGTGACCATCATTTGGAAAACACCAAAATTGAGGGCGTCGCGTGCGACGAATAACGCGGTAATCGGAGCCGCGATATAGAGTAGTATGCGTACGATCCAAGCCATGATCGACATTCTCTTCTGAGGTCTCAATCACTCGATACAAAAGAACGAGAACAATCGATTGACTTGCGTCAAGCTCGTCAACGCGATCTTTGTGATCGTCTGCCGATTGTTCACATCTATCCGGAAATTTGCCAGATTGTCGCAGCTAATCCGGTTGCAACGGCAACGCCGCTAACTCCGCCTACCAGTATTCCGATGTCTCGCCCTCCGGCCCACCCGGCAATCATTGCCTTGGAGATAGTGTTGACGCTGACCGCAATCATAATTGCCTGCGCGGCTATAGTGAGATTGAGATCTCCTCCGCCCAGGCGAGCCATCGAGATGGTCACGGCGTCGACGTCAGCTATACCCGACAGGGCGGCGACCATCAGAACGCCCGTGCTTCCGAATGTCTGGCGGACGATTTCGGCGGTCAGGATCACGGCGCCGATAAACGCAGCCGATTTGAGTGCCGTTCCGAACGCCAGTGGATTTTGCATCAAGAGTTTTGGGGTGTTCCGTTCGATGTTGCTCAGAAGCAGGATCGCGGCTCCCATGGCCAGGATTGTGGCTGCACTGGCAAGCGGTAGGACGAGCGGACCAAACAGGGCCTGATTTAGCGCTACGGCGACGGCCGCGACGCGAGCCAACATGACGGCACCGGCGATCAGGATGCCGGCGCTCAGGAGTCTGAAAGAGCCGGGATGCTCGCGGTTGAGTCTTGCGAAGGTCAGGGTAGTGACGGTTGAGGATGCCAAGCCGCCGGCGATAGCTGTTGTGACGATGCCGAGACGGTCTCCAAGGATCCGGACCGCGACATATCCAACAAAGGATATCCCGGCGGTCAAAATGGCGAGAAGCCAGATCTCATAGAGGTTGATCGAATTCCAGGGATCAATCGTCCGGTTCGGCAGAACCGGTAGCAGCAGGAACGACATCGCGAGCAAAATGAGAATTGCACGAAGCTCATGCCACGTGAGCGAGGCGATTCCGCTGTGAATCCATTCGCGCAGAGCAAGAAGACCGGTCATCGCCACGGCGCAGGCGATCGCCACGCGAGGATCGCTTGCGACCGACATCGTTCCGAGCAGGAACGTTAACATTCCGGCGACGACAGACGTCACACTCACGTTCCGTTCCGCTTTGGCTTCCAGCCAATGGAACGCAGCGAATGCTGCTGCATAACCAAGAAAGACAAATCCGATGACCAGGCCGTTGGTTTGAAGTGCAACGGCGCCGGTCACGCCGCCGAGCAGACCGGACAGCGCAAACGTCCGGAACCCTGCGGCTCGTTGATGATCCTGCTCGCCGCGCGTGCGCCAGCCGCGCTCCAGACCCACGAGTAGACCAATAGCTAGTGAAGTAGCAAGGCGGCTGAGAATTTGGCTCTGATCCATATCGCGTTCACCTTACCACCCCTGGTCTCGATGGAGCAGATCCCGCCGATGTTCGGCATCTCGCCAACTCCGCGCGCGTGTATTGCGCTCAGTGGTCATGCAATGCGGCGAAAGCAAGAGCTCCTTGACGTGGATCAATGAATATCTAACGGAGATAGGTACCGTTAGAATCTATAGTGAGTGGTGGAGGAATTCCATGTCTGACGCACCGAATCTCGAAGTGCCTGCAAACGGAAATCGTGCCGACAGTATTGCCAATCAACTTGCCGGAATGAACAAGCGATCGATTGATCTGTTTTTCAATGTTCAGAAAGTGGCTTTTGAGGAGATGCTCGATGTGAGCAACGATGCGATTCAGCGCACCAGCGCCGAGTTCTCGATTGCGAATGAATTTGCGTCGAAGATCGCAGGGGCTCACTCGGCTAACGACCTCAAGCAGGTCTACGAGGAATGCGGGAAGCATCAGGCAGATTGTTTTCGCCGCGACAGCGAGCGGGCTTTCAAGCACTGGCAACGGTTTCTCGATCGAACCTCGAAGGTCTTTTTCAATCAACCGTCGGAAAAGCTCCCGGCGTAGTAGCACTGCTGATCGTTTCCGGCTGTTTCGCTCAAGGTGTGGATCAGGCCTTCGTCAGCTGGGATCTGAGGCGAGCAGAGCTGCGCATGAGCGTCTGTTCGGGTGGCCCCGAAAGCATCCACGATTGCCTTTAGCTCTTCGGCGAGGCCGTCTTCCGTTTGCTCAATATCGAGTAGTCGAGAAAAGAAAAGCCCGCTTGATTTTCAGCGCACGACGGCCTGACAGAAATACATAGGCGGCGTGAGTACCAAGTCGTTTGTTGGATGTGCCGCCGTGGGTCGCAGGGGACTAGTCAAGAATGCCAGCACTTCGTCCTGTGAGATCGGGTGCCGCATTGTCATGTTGAGCGTATCCTTGCGAAGCAATCGTACGGCATCGGGGTTCTTTGCTCAGCATTGCTGTGTCAATCACAGCCTAGGCCGCCAATTCCAACCGCTAGTTGAGGCAGGTCAAGAGGTGTCGTCCGGAGAGGCCTAGGAATATCCTGTCATGGCCTTTTGATGGATATCGAACTTGGGTTCTGAACCGGTCCTGAACGTCGCAAACGAAGGTGGTACCCTGGATCTCCATCCGGGCGGAACGTGGACAGCGACGCATGCCGCTGCTCTCGAACATCTTTACAAGACCGTCGCGCCCAAGCTCGATCAGGCGGGGACGATAAGGGTCGATCTCACCGATGTCGGTGAACTCGATACGCTCGGAGCGTGGCTACTTGAGAAGATGGGGCGACATAACCTCCCGGTCGGTTCCCCCGTGAACGTGATCGGGGTGTCCGACCGTTACGCCGGATTGATCGCCGAAGTGACCCGGGTCAATCGGCGCAAGCCTGCCGTGGAAAGGCCCGAGAATCCGGTTGTTGTCCGGCTGGAACAGCTTGGCCGCTACGCCGCAGGCATCACCGATGATATGGCCATCTTTCTTCAGATGCTGGGGGCGTTGGGTCTTGCTTTGTTCGGTGTTCTACGCCGACCGCGGTCACTTCGGCTGACTTCACTTGCCTATCAGATCTATCGCGTCGGTTGGCAGGCGATACCGATCATCCTCCTCATCACTTTTCTCATCGGTGCGATCATTGCCCAGCAGGGTATCTTTCATTTCCGGAAGTTCGGCGCGGAGTCCTATGTCGTGGACATGGTCGGCATCCTGGTGCTGCGGGAACTTGGTGTTTTGATCGTCGCCATCATGGTGGCGGGCCGTTCCGGCAGCGCCTACACCGCCGAACTTGGTTCGATGAAAATGCGCGAAGAAATCGACGCGCTGTCCACCATGGGGCTGGATCCGGTCGAAGTGCTGGTTCTGCCGCGAATTCTGGCGCTCATCTGTACCCTTCCCATCCTCGCATTCATCGGCTCGATGGCGGCGCTCTATGGTGGCGGGCTGGTCGCCTGGCTTTACGGTGGAATGAGCCCGGCAATATTCATCTCACGGCTGCATGATGCTGTATCGGTCACCAGCTTTGAAGTCGGAATCATCAAGGCACCATTCATGGCGCTGGCGATCGGCATAGTTGCCTGCAGCGAAGGTCTGAGAGTTAAGGGAAGCGCAGAATCGCTTGGGCGGCAAACGACGACCTCCGTGGTCAAATCGATTTTCCTCGTCATTGTGCTCGACGGCATCTTCGCCGTGTTCTTCGCATCGATCGGAATGTGAAGATGGCGGAAGAGGCTGACCAGTTTGCAATCCGTGTCAGCGAACTCGTTGTTGGCTTTGGCCGGCAGACGGTGCTGGATCATCTGACGCTGGATGTCCGCAAGGGCGAGATTCTCGGCCTTGTCGGTGCGTCAGGCGGCGGTAAATCCGTTCTGATGCGGACGATTATCGGTCTCATTCCGAAGCGAAGCGGCCGGATCGAGGTGATGGGCGCCGAAATCGGCGAGGCACACCGTGTAACCCATGCAGCCGCCGGCAAGTGGGGCATTCTCTTTCAGCAAGGGGCGCTGTTTTCCTCGCTGACCGCTCGCCAGAATGTTCAATTTCCGCTGCGCGAGGAGCTGGAGCTCTCCCAGGAATTGATGGACGAAATTGCCACTGCGAAGCTCGAGATGGTTGGGCTTGCGCCGGAGGATGGTGACAAATTTCCGTCCCAGCTTTCGGGCGGCATGACCAAGCGCGTCGCGTTGGCCCGGGCGCTGGCACTCGATCCCCCCATCGTCTTTCTCGATGAGCCGACATCGGGTCTGGATCCAATCGCCGCCGGCGATTTCGATGTTCTGATCAAGACACTCCAGAAGACGCTAGGCCTGACTGTCTTCATGGTCACGCACGATCTCGCGAGCCTTAACACTGTATGCGATCGCGTTGCTGCGCTTGCCGACGGAAAGATCGTGGCGATTGGCCCGATGAGCGAGTTGCTTCGCTCCGAGCATGCGTGGGTTAAGGCCTATTTTCACGGCAAGCGCTCCCAGATGCTCCAACCGAGAAAGATTTAGGATCATGGAAACGCGTGCTCCCTTCGTTATCGTCGGCGCCTTTATCCTGGCGGCTATCGGCGCAGTTTTTGGTTTCGTTTATTGGCTCCACAATACCGGCGGTCTCGGAGCGCGAACGTCGTACAAACTTCAGTTCAACGGCCCAGTGCCGGGGTTGCTGGTGGGAGCATCGGTGCTGTTCAACGGAATTCGCGTCGGTGAAGTCGTCAGTCTTGGTCTCGCGGCCGACAGCCCGCGTCAGGTCGATGCCGTCATTTCGGTTCTGCCTGACACGCCTGTACGGGCGGACACCAAGGTTGGCCTGGACTTTCAGGGGCTGACGGGCGTTCCGGTGGTTGCTCTAGAGGGCGGGGTGCAACTCGTAGCCTCCGGACCGGTGCCCACCCTGGTTGCCGAGCCCGGTGCGGGGCAGAGCATGACCCAGGCCGCCCGTGATGCGCTCAAGCGCGTCGACGCCGTACTGGCTGAAAACGCGGAGCCTCTGCAGAGCACAATTGCCAACCTGAAGATATTCTCTGAAGGCCTGGCAAGGAATACCGGCCGGCTTGACGGCATCGTCGCAGGCCTTGAACGGATGACGGGAGGAGGCACGGCAGCCGCTCCGAAGGTGGTCTATGACCTCGATGCTGCTGAGGATTTCGGATCAAACAGAAAGCCCATCAAAGCCCGATTCGTCCTTCCCGACCCTACATCGATCCTGATGTTCGACACTCAGCGCATCCTAATCATGCCGCCGGGCGGCAGCCATCCCGAATTTTCCGACTTTCAGTGGAGCGATAGCCTGCCCAAATTGCTTCAGGCAAAGATCATTCAGAGTTTTGAAAATTATGATCCAGGACACGCGCCACTTCGCGCGATCGAAGGTGTCGCGGCTGAGTACCAGCTCCTGATCGATGTTCGCGGTTTTCAAATCAGAATAGGTTCTGAGCCGGTCGCCGAAATTGGCTTTTCTGCAAAGATTCTCGATAAGGACGGCCGCATTCTTGCATCACGGCTCTTCTCTGAAAAGAGAAAGCTGGAAGGGTTGACACCAGAATCGGCGGTGCGCGCCTTTAGCGGAGCATTCGGCGCCATTGCAAAGGACCTCATAATCTGGACTGTGACCGTATCCGGATAGATGGGCGGTCGTCGGCCGAATCAGGCAGGCGAAGCTTCCTCGCATGGCATGAATTTGGAAATAGCAGATGTCGACCTACCGATTGAGCAGTCTGCTTTCACCGCGATCCGTCGCGCTTGTTGGGGCCAGCCCACGGCCTGGATCAGTCGGATTGGCGGTCCTCAAAAATTTTCGCGCGGCGAGGTTCCGCGGCGACTTCGGCATCGTTAATCCGAACTATACGGAGATCGGCGGGGTGGCGACGGTCCGCACGTTCGCCGAGCTGTCATTCGTTCCCGAACTCATCATCATCACCGTGCCTGCGCGAGCGGTGCCCGGCATTATCGCCGATGCGGGAAGGCGAGGTGTCGCCGGGGCCGTCATCATCAGCGCTGGCCTTGGGCACGGCGCCGGATCTCTTGCGGAGGCTGCCAATACGGCGGCGCGCGCGCACGGAATGCGGCTGATAGGTCCGAATTGCCTCGGGATCATGATGCCGGCTTCCTGTTTGAACGCGAGCTTTGCAGCAACCATGCCGGGCGCCGGGAATCTGGCGCTTGTCTCGCAGTCGGGCGCGATTGCGGCCGGCATGGTGGATTGGGCGGCCAGGGAAGACGTCGGATTTTCCGGTATCGTGTCGATCGGCGATCAGCTCGATGTCGACATCGCGGACTTGCTCGATTTCTTTGCGCTCGATTCCAAGACCGACGCAATTCTCCTCTATGTCGAAGCGGTCAAGGATGCCCGCAAGTTCATGTCGGCCGCGCGTGCAGCGGCGCGCGTCAAGCCGGTTGTTGTCATCAAGTCCGGGCGGATGGCTCAGGGTGCAAAAGCTGCTGCAACCCATACCGGCGCGCTTGCCGGCTCGGATGCCGTTTACGATGCTGCCTTTCGCCGTGCCGGCATGTTGCGGGTATTCGATCTGCATGAACTGTTCGACTGCGCGGAAACACTCGGACGTGCCGTCCAGCCTGAGGGCAAGCGGCTCGCAATTTTGACGAATGGCGGCGGCATCGGAGTTCTTGCTGTTGATAGGCTTGTCGAACTCGGCGGAATTCCCGCCGAGATCTCGGCATCGGTGCGCGCGCAGCTTGATTCCGTGTTGCCTCCAACATGGTCCGGCGATAATCCGGTTGATATCGTGGGTGACGCTGACGCTGCCCGTTATTCAGCAGCGCTCGACGTGCTGTTGGCCGATCCCGGTAATGACGCAATTGTTGTGATGAACGTGCGGACAGCGATCGTTGCCGCTGGCGACATTGCGAAAAGCGTTGTGCGTGTTGTCAATGCCGACCGTGAGAGGCGTTCGGTATCGAAGCCGGTCCTCGCGGTTTGGATCGGGGCCGATGGAGATATTGCCAAGACATTTAACGACGCGTCGATTCCCAACTATCCGACCGAGGATGACGCCGCACGGGGCTTCATGTATCTGGTGCATCACCGCGAAGTTCGCGACGTGCTCGCTCAGGTTCCGCCGAGCTTACCGGCCGAGTTCGTTCCGGATGCCGATACGGCACGCAAGATCGTCGAAAACGCAGTCGGGGAGGGGCGCTCCTGGCTCGACCCGATCGAGGTGAAACGGCTGTTTGATGCCTATGACATTCCCATGGTGCCGACGCTTGCCGCAGCTGACGCCGGCGAAGCTGTTGCGTTGGCGGCGCCGTTCTTCGCGCAGGGGACGCCTGTGGTTCTCAAGATTTTGTCCCGGGACATCACACACAAATCGGACGTTGGGGGCGTCGTCCTTAATCTCCTCAATGGCGATAGCGTACTTACTGCCGCTGAGGGCATTCTCGCCAGGGCAAAAGCGAAGCGTCCAGATGCGAAGCTGTCCGGCGTCATCGTGCAGCCGATGATACAGCGGCCAAAGGCACGAGAATTGATCCTCGGAATCGCGGACGATCCAACATTCGGGCCGGTTATTGTGTTCGGGCATGGCGGGACAGCGGTTGAAGTCATCAACGACAAGGCAGTGGCGCTGCCACCTCTGGATCTCAGATTAGCTCACGATCTTATCGAGCGGACCCGCATCTCCCGTCTGCTTTACGCTTACCGGGATGTGCCGGCAGTCAATCGGGAAGATGTAGCGCTCACGCTTGTCAAGCTGGCCCAGTTGGCAGCCGACGTGTCGCAGGTGCGCGAACTTGATATCAATCCGCTGCTGGTGGACGACAGCGGCGTCCTGGCGGTCGATGCACGGGTTGCTATTGGAGCAGCTGTGCGGAAGTTCGCCGGGCCTGGTAATGCGCGGTTCGCAGTTCGGCCCTATCCGTCAGAATGGCAGCGGCACATTAACCTCAAGGATGGCTCACAGGTTTTTGCTCGCCCCATCCAGCCGAGCGATGAGCCGCTGCTCCGCGAATTTCTCCAGACCGTTAGCAAGGAAGACCTGCGGCTGCGGTTCTTCGGCGCCATAAAGGAGTTCACGCATCCGTTCGTCGCCCGGCTGACTCAGCTCGACTACGCGCGCGCGATGGCGTTTGTGGCCTTCGATCAATCCGGCAAGGAGATCATCGGGGTCGTCCGACTTCATTCCGACTCGATCTACGAGAGTGGGGAATACGCAATCCTGCTGAAATCCGAACTCAAGGGACGGGGACTCGGCTGGGCGTTGATGCAGTTGATCATCGCATACGCCAGATCCGAAGGCCTTAAGTGTATTTCCGGTCAGGTTCTTCAGGAGAACATTGCCATGCTGGACATGTGCCGGGACTTGGGATTTCGGATAAGGACCGACGCCAGTGATCCAGACCTTTGCGATGTCACGCTGGCACTGGACGCTCGTTGATCCGAAGCGAGTAGTACATTTTGCATCCTGCGGGGGCGGGCGTGCCTCGATATTTGATGTAGGTCAATCGGCTGCATCCCCTGCGCGGTAGCAAACCCACACAACCGGACGGGTGCGTTGACCAGCCGCCTGCCGCCGCCTCATTCCGGCAAGAGGCTGCATGATGGCCTACCAAACTGCTTCCCTACGGATGCGCAGGCGTCTCTACGAGATGCTGGAAGCCTCTCCGCATGAAACGCGCGCCGGAATGCTGGCGACCTGGTTTATCGCCGGGCTCGTCATCGTCAGTCTGTGTGGAACGGTGCTGGAGTCGGTCCCGCATCTGAAAAGTAGGTATGGAGGTCTTTTTCACGCCATCGAGATCATCAGTCTCGTTGTGTTCAGTATCGAATACGCCATTCGCATCTGGATCGCCCCGGAGCACGTTCCTTACCGTCAGCTGAGCGGGCACACCGTGCGTCGCAACTACATTCTAAGCGGGCAGGGAATTGTCGATTTCCTAGCAATCGTTCCTCTTTGGGGCGCGATGCTGGAATCGGCGGACCTCCGTGTCCTGATCGTGCTTCGTATCCTCCGCGTGATGAAATTCGGCCGGTACTCCTCCGGGATGAGCTCATTGCTCGATGTTCTCTGGAGCGAGCGGCGTGCGCTGCTCGGCTGCCTGGTGATTCTGATCTGCGCGACACTGGTATCTGCGAGTGTCATGCACGTGATCGAGGGAACGATCCAGCCCGACAAGTTCGGGACCATACCGGACGCCATGTGGTGGTCGCTCGTAACGCTTACCACGATCGGATACGGCGATGTCGTTCCAGCGACCGCGATCGGAAAGATGGTGGCCGCGGTCATCATTGTCGCCGGTGTGGTGATGATCGCACTTCCGGTCGGTATCGTCGCCAATGCATTTTCGGATGTTATCCATCGTCGTGATTTCATCATCACCTGGAGCATGGTCGCGCGCGTTCCAATCTTCTCTCATTTAACCGCAGGCGACATCGCCCATGTTATGCAGTTGCTGCGTGCCCGGCAGGTGGAGAAAGGGCAGGTTATCGCTCGCCGGGGTGATGTCGCCCATGCGATGTATTTCGTCACGGAGGGTGAAGTCGAAATCGATCTTCGGCCCGGCCACTCGGTGAAGCTTGGGGCAGGGCAGTTTTTCGGCGAGCGCGCCCTGCTCAGGAAAACGTCGCGATCGGCGACCGTCATCGCCTGCACGCGCTCCAGGCTTCTTGTGCTCGACGCCTCCGACCTGAGATCACTCGTTTCCCGTGACCCTCATATTTCCGAACATATCGATAAGATCGCCTCTGGGCGGACCGATCATGAAGATGAGGTGCCCAATACTTAGATTATGATCCGCTTGCGATAGATCAACAGGCGCCGCGCGTTCGACGATAAGGGGAGGGGGGAGACTATTCGAAAAGGAGATCGAGATGGCATTCAAGGACATTCTGGTTTCACTGACGACCTACCCGAAGCGGACGAAGCAGTCGGCAATCGATGATGCTGTCGCCTTTGCGGCCTTGCTTGAATCCCGCATTTCCGCCATCGCCTGCGAAGTGCGAGTGCCCGCGCCGGCTAGTCCTATGGGTAGCGCCTTGCTGAATGTCCCGGCATTGGTTGCCACCGAACTAAAGAAGAGTGTGACGGCAGCTTTCGAACAGCTGGCTGAATTCCGAAAAGCCGCCGAGCAGAAGGATGTGTTTCAGGAGGTCATTCAGGAAAAATGCACGACGCCGGAGTTTCCAGATCTGGTCACTGAATATGCGCGTCTACGGGATCTCGCCATTATTCCGATGCCCGATACCGATACCGTCGAGCGATGGCTCGCCGAAACCCTGATCTTCGGTTCGGGACGACCCACAGTTGTTCTTCCAGAGCGACCGAGATGGAGCAGGGCGGTTGCCTTGAACACGGTGGTCGTCGCGTGGGATTTTAGCCGGAACTCTTCGCGAGCCGTGGCCGACGCCTTGCCAATCCTCAAGAAGGCAAAGCTTGTTTCTGTATTAACGGTCACCAATGAGAAGGTATTTTCCAGCGGGCGTTCGGGCACTGAACTTGCGAAGTATCTGGCGCGTCATGGCGTCAATGTGGTTCTCGATGAGGTCGACGCCGAGGGTCGCGACATCGCCACCGTGTTCGAATCGCATTTGACGTTGCGTGATGCGGATCTCCTGGTGATGGGTGCTTATGGTCATTCGCGGTTTCGTGAATTTGTCCTCGGTGGCGCGACCAGAAGCATGCTCTTGCGCCCACCGGTCCCGGTGTTTCTTTCGCATTAGTAGCGAGCGCGCCGTGTCGCGACGATCGAATGCAACGAGAGTTCGTAACGTCCATGTATCCGATGTAGCCACCGCGGGAAAAGTTCTTGCGGCGGTTTGCGCTGACGCAGTTCGGCAGGTCTTGGCGCACCGGTCGAAGATAGCAAAGACCGCACCCGAGGAACTGCATGAGGTTCGCGTCGGCCTGAGAAAACTCGATACGGCTATCAGGCTCTTCTCCAGAATCATCTCGGAACGGAAGCACAAACTGATCACAAAAGAATTAAGGTGGCTAAGGGGCGAGTTGTCGTCTGCGAGGAATCTTGACGTGTTCAGCGCTGACATTCTGAAGCCCTTCGTGAGCCAGTCGGAGTCTGCTCCCGTTGTGTCGGTGCTTCATCGAGCCTATCGCCGTGAACTCGATCAGGCGTATGCGCGAGCAACGACAGCCCTTCGTTCCGCAAGGTTTCGTCGATTGATCGACGGTATCAGAAAATGGATCAAAATTCTTGAAGGCAGCGAGAGCAGCGTGGTGCAATCCACGCAGCTGACCGCGGACGTTGCAGCACGGGCGCTGAAGGCCATGATGAAGAAAATGAGGATGGGGCGAGCCGCACGCGACCTGAGCCGCCACGACCTTCACCGGTTCCGGCTTCGGACGAAGCGGATGCGCTATGCAATAGGATTTACGTCGGGAATGTTCGGTAAGCGAGCCGGGAAGGGCGCTGAGATAATGGCCAACGCGCTACGCGATCTTCAAGCCTATCTCGGCGAAATTACCGATATGGAGTCCCATGCCAAAATCCTCAATCATCTGATGAAGAAGGCTGGGCAACAGCCCATGTCGAGCCGAGCGCGATTGCAGGCGCCGCTGGTTGGTCATCAAACTCGGAAGCGAGAGAGGCTGCTGAAGAAGGCTGCCTCTGCCTATCGTGCGTTCGAGGTGGCCAAACCGTTCTGGACTAGACACCATCGATGAGGTGCGGGGCTCGTAACCGAGATCCACCACGTCCTTGATGCAGGTCAAATGCTATATTGCAAGTCCGGATAGCGTTACCCGGAGGCTTTCAATGCATCTTAAAAATACTGCCCAGAGCTACAGTGCTGTCACCAAGCTTCTGCATTGGGTGATGGCCGTTCTTGTCGTGGTGTGTTGGACGCTTGGCGTTTTGACGGATGATGTGCTGAAAATATCGAGCCGCACCGTCACTCTGTTTGCCCACATCACGGTAGGCTTGATTCTGCTTGATGTCCTCGTGCTGCGGGCGATCTGGCGCGCCATGTCTTCGCCGCCTCCGGCCGAGCGCCCGGTATTTGGGATATGGCCCGGCATGGGAAGGCTGATGCACTATTTACTCTATGCGATGCTTCTGATGGTGCCAGTCACCGGCATCTTGCTTCAATTTTCTTTTGGCAAGGACTTGCCGCTTTACGGCGTTGCTGAAATTTCCTCGCCCGTGGAGTTCAATGCGACGTTTGCAAATGTCATGATGCAGGTACACGAACTTTCCGCTCACGCGCTGTTGGTGCTGGCGGCCGCTCATGCACTTGCGGCTCTTGTTCATCATTATGTGTTTCGCGATCGCACTCTTGTGCGCATGCTGCCGCGCTCGGACGGCTCATGACACGTCGGGCACCCCAGGCACTCGCCAGCATGCCGTCCAGCCCGCAGGCAGTTGCCACGACACTCAAGCGGCGGCTTGGACTGCCGCTTCTGGTTCTCTATGGCACTGGCATTACGATCGGCGCGGGTATCTACGTGCTTATTGGCGCCGTCGCCGGTCACGCCGGTGCCTACGCGCCATGGTCGTTTCTTCTCGCCGCGGCTATCATGGCGCTGACTGTGGCGTCGTACATCGAATTGTCTACGCGGTTTCCGGTCAGCGCGGGCGAGGCGGCTTATGTAAAGGTCGCCTTCGAGTCGCGCCCACTCTCAATTTTGGTAGGCCTCCTGACGATCGGCATTGCCACGGTTTCCTCGGCCGCTGTGGCGCTAGGGTCCGCCGGTTACATCCAGCAGTTTCTGGATTGGCCCCGCGACCTGATCGTCATCGCGGTCATAGTCCTGCTCGGGGCTGTCGCGGCTTGGGGCATTCTTGAATCAGTGGTGCTGGCAAGCCTGTTCACGCTGATCGAAGTGGGTGGCCTCGTTGCGATCATCGCACTCGGTGTCTATTCGGACGTTCCGATCGTGGCTGCGCTCACGAATGTTCCACCTTTGGACGTCTCGGCGCTGTCCGGCATCGCGTTCGGCAGCCTGCTGGCGTTCTTCGCCTTCATTGGATTTGAAGATCTTGCCAATGTGGTTGAAGAGGCCAAGCAGCCTCGCCGGGATATTCCGCGAGCAATGATTCTAACGCTTCTGATGTCGACGGCGCTATATGTGCTCGTTGCCGCCGTTGCTGTTTCCACAGTGTCGATCGAACGGCTCGCGTTGTCGCCGGCGCCGCTCAGCCTGGTCTTTCGGGCGGTGGCAGAGGTCAATCCGAGGATGATCAGCCTTATCGCGATTGTGGCGACGCTGAACACGATTCTGGCCCAGATGACCATGGCGTCGCGCGTGCTCTACGGATTGGCCCGTGACGGGGATTTGCCGAACGTGCTTGCGAGGGTTCATCCCGTTACCGGAACGCCTGTCGTCGCAACAATGCTGATTGTAGCCTGTGTGATTCCGCTCGCGCTGTCGGTCCCATTCGCATGGCTCGCGGAAGGGACGTCAGTGGCAACGCTTGTCGTGTTTGCCTTTGTCAATATTGCGTTGCTGAGATTGCGATATCGAGGCGTGCCATCAGCCGAGTCTCATGTGTCCGTGCCGGTTTGGGTTCCTGCATTGGGAGTTGTGGCGTGCCTTGCTATGATCGGAAGCTCGCTTCTGGGATAATTGAATCGGCCAGATTCGATGGTTCTGATGAGTTCAATCTATTCTTCAAGTTGCACGATGCACAGATCATAGCGAGAGATCTGGTCTTGGAAGGTCTACCGCGAGGTGAGGATAGGTGGGCAGGGCCATGCTTTGCTTAAGGAGGCGTCCAGCAAATCGATCGTGGCCTTTCTTCGCTGCGCCGGATTTAGCAGGAGGTAGTCGCAGAAGATATCGGCGACTTGATAGGGAACATCCCCGCCCGGTGTGCAGTAATTACGAACAGCAATCCAAGCCTTCTTCAAGCCAAACTTCTCGACGTCACCTCGTTCAAGCGCGCCTTCCAAGGCCGCTGCAATAGTGTCCGAATCCAAGTCCGCCCTCTCCAGAGCACCGGACACGTATGCGATGACGATCTCGCGGTTTGACCGCTTACAAAATTCAAGCATGCGAACGCCGTCGGCCTCGACGATCTGGGGCAGGAATACTGCGAGTGCGATTCCTGCGGCGAACATCTGCCGTTTTGCTGTAATGGTTCTCGTCATCTCTCAGGCCAATACCCGTCTGGACCTTAATCGATCTAGTGCGAAAGCATGATCCAGCCCGGCGGGTTCATAAGAACGGAACGGGTCGCGCCGCCGAGGATGAATTCCCGCAGCTTCGAGTGCCCGTAGGCGCCCATCACCAAAAGGTCGGAGTTGTGATCGGCGACATAGCTCTCGATGAAGCTGCCGATAGTGTGCCGATCGGTCTTCTTCACCTCCTCGTAAATGGCATCGACGCCTTCCGAGGTGAGCTGTTGTGCGATCTCGCGTCCGCGTGCCGCTGACGGCATCGGCTTGTCGTCCGTTGCCGAGAATATCCTGACGCGAGACGCGCGGCGCAGAAATGGCATGGCATCGCCGACGGCACGGGCCGCCGGCTGGCTGCCATCCCACGCGACCGCAATGTTTGCGAAAGATGTCGCGAGGCGGCGGACCGGGCGCTCCGGAAAGATCAGAACCGGGCGGCCGGATTCGAAAATCAGGCGCTCCGCGATATCCTGATGGTAGCTGTCGTCCCGACGAACGGGTAGAATTGCCATGTGGTGAAGGCGAGCCTCCTCCACGAGGAGACGGAGGCTTTCGTAAGGATTTCGCTTCTCGATTCTGCACTTCGTCAGGACAGGGCGATCCATCGCGATTTCCTGGAATGTGTTCGCGAGATCCTTGGCATTCGCTGCGCTTTTCCTTGCCTCGGTTTCGAGGAATTCTCCGGCATGGGCGCCCTCGAAATACAATCCAGGTTCGATCTCCGTTTCCAGAACGAGGGCGGAGACGCGCGTACGAACTTGCCGATAAGTCTTGGTAGCATCGCAAGGCTTCGACAAGTTCTCCACCAGACTTACCACCGCGTTGATGGCGGCTGCGTCAGTGGGCTCCGGATAGTTGAGGAGCGGAAAGAAGACATCACGAATGGCCATGGCGGGTTCTCCCTTTCGCACATGATGCGGAGGAGGCCGCAAACCGTGTTGATCTGGATCAGAAGCATCGCTTTCAAGAGGAATAGTTTTCCAGGTAGACCAGCCTCGGTGTTGACCTCAGGAGGAGCGAAATGAAGGCCCATCACATCATGACCCATCATGTCATCACAATCGGCCCCGACGCGACCCTCGCCGACGCGGCCCGGCTCATGCTCGCCAACCACTTCAGCGGTCTGCCCGTCGTTAACGCAAAGGGCGAGCTTGTCGGCATCGTGACTGAGAGGGATTTCCTTCGCAGGCAGGAACTTGATACCCAGCGGAAGAGGCCGCGCTGGCTTGAATTCATCCTGGGCCCCGGCCGGATGGCTGAGGATTATGTGAAGACAGCAGGCCGAAAGATTCGCGAGATCATGACGCGAAATCTTTACACCGCGTCTGAAGAGACGTCTCTGGCGGAGATTGTCCTGCTCATGGAAAAGCATCACATCAAACGCGTACCCATCATGCGTGGCAAAGCGATCGTTGGCTTGGTCAGTCGGCAAAATTTTGTACAGGCTGTTTCGAGTTTGTCGCGTGATCTGCCGGATCCGACGCCGGATGATACCAGTCTTCGCAGCCGGATTCTTGCGACCATCGAGGATCATCATTGGGCCCCGATCGGGATCAATGTAATTGTGCGGAACGGCGTCGTCGATCTGTGTGGTGTCATAACTGACGAGCACGTCCGTCAAGCCATCATCGTTGCGACGGAAAATATCCCGGGGGTCGAGCAGGTTCACGATCACCTGGCGTGGGTCGATCCGATGTCCGGCATCTATCTTCTGTCGCCGGAGGACGACATGGAGAATCCTTCCCTGCAGGCAAAGGCGTCGTAAACCGGTCCGATGCGCAATTCACGGTCAATCCCTTGCTCAAATTTGCCCTTACCGTATTTCTGCTGGAGTTGACGCCAGGGCCCAACATGGCCTATCTCGCGGCATTGTCTCTTGCGCGCGGCTGTGTTGCTGGTTTTATTGCTACCGCGGGGATCGCGCTTGGCTTGGCCACCCACGCCGTTCTGGTGGCTCTCGGTGCGGGAGCTGTTATTCAAAACTATCCGGCCCTGTACGAATCGCTTCGATGGGCCGGCATCGCCTATCTTCTCCTTCTGGCGTGGGAAGGATGGCAGCCAATGCCAGAAATTTTGTCCAAGGGGGCGCTTGTTCCGGACGTCGCGCGCTCTATTTTTTGGCGGGGGTTTCTGTCGAACATTTTCAATCCGAAATCGATCCTGTTCTTCCTATCGGTCGTACCGAGCTTCATCGATGCTGCCAGCACGCAAGCCGTCGCTCTTCAATTAGCAACGCTTGGAACGATTGCAGTTGCTGTCGCCTCGATCGTTCATTCAGGGACCGTGATCGCGGCTGATCAGTCGGGTCGATGGATTGCCGATAACCGTATGCGCGGCCTCATCCGACGCACACTTTCGGCGATACTGGCGCTGATGGCTGTCTGGCTGGCTTGGGCGGCCATTGCAGGCTAACTGCAAGACGCTGTTCTTGTCCGCAATGGGCTTC
>JAUSAX010000048.1 GCA_030652315.1 Afipia sp.
TAGTTGAATCCTGCCTGCGCGCCGCCCAACAGCGACGTCTTTGCGGCGAAGGGGATGCCTCCCGTCCCGCCGTTTACCCACCAGTCGCCATCTTGCTGAAAAGCCCAGTTGGAACCAGCAGAACTGCCGCCGACGTGACCACCGATATAAAGACCGGTCCAGTTACGAGCGGGTTCGCTGGAGAAGCTGACCGTGGACATCTTGCCCGCAGGTAGCTTGTAGTTGAGGCCCGCCCTGACGATGTGCGCGTTGAAGCTGACGGATTCCGGCGTGGACGGCAAAATATCGAACAACTGAGCTCGGCCGAGATTGACGTAAAGGTATTCAACCTTCGCGGACCAGTTCGGCGCGAACATCGTTTCCACGCCTGCCCCGACCGTCCATCCCGGACGAAGTTCGCTGCCGGATGCCGGCATCAAGGCATCCCAACCGCGCACTTCACCGACGGCAAGACCGCCTGTCGCGTACAGCAACCAATTCCCCGTCGCACCAGCGGCATAACCTACCCGGCCGCGCAAGGTGCCAAGCGAACTCAGCTTGGTGCCGCACGCATGAGGATTGCCTGCCGATAATCCGCAAACATCGGAATGACCGCTGATGTCAGCCCAGGAATAGTCGCCTTCAAAACCGTACACCCAGCGCGCGACTTGCCAGTTGTAGCCAATCGTCCCGCCGATCAGGCCGCCGTTAACCGAATAGCTTCCATCGCCAGTCCCAGGACCTCCGCCTTCGCCCGCTAGCGGGCCATGACCGGGATCGGTCTGTTTGGAATTACCCGTTCCGAAGCCGCCGCTGATTCCGACGTAGCCGCCCGACCAATTGTCAGGCGCTGGAGACGCTTTGGTGAAAATGCGTGGAGCAAGATCTGCTGCGAAGATGGAGGAAAGAGGAGCGACGGTCATCAGAGCCGCCGCCAAAAACACTCGCTTCAAAACAACCCCCGGGGCACGCTTGCCGAACTGCGGCAATCCGGTTCCGTATACGCGGATTCCCGGTGAGGGCCGTTACATTCCGGCCACAGTTGGAAGGAACTTCACATTCCGAAATACCGCTTACGGTAGGTGCACACCACCGATTTGCGCGATCATCGCCTTGGCGATTTCCTGCTCGCCCATGATCACGGAGTTCGCGCCGTGATGCTTGAGGTGCGCGATTTCCTCTTCCGAGTGGGCGCGCGCGATAATCGGCAGCGTCAGGCTGATCGCACGGGCCTTGGCGACGATTTGTCCCCCCTCGAATGCATTCGGAATTGCAACGATGAGCCCGCGTGCGGCTTCCAGATTTGCCGCGACCAGCATTCCCGGCGCAGCCGCATTGCCCGTAATCTTCTCTATCCCGGCCTCGGCAAGCCTTTCGAGGCAGCCCGGATCATCCTCAATGACGAGGAACGGCACGCCTCCCTGCTGCAAGGACTTACCGACAACACTTCCCACGCGCCCGTATCCAACCAGCACGACATGATTGGTTAGCGCCGTGACCGGCAGCTCAACGCGGGCCGACCTCTTCTTTGCAGACACCATTGCCGCTTCTGCGACGGCCTCGGCAGCGGTGTCCTGCGCGGACTGTGCTGCCGCCGCGGCCTCCGCAGCTTCCTCGGCTTCTTTCTTCTTCGCCTCATAGCGATCAAGCAGCGCGAAGAACAACGGGTTCAGCATGATCGAGATGATCGCGCCCGCAAGGACCAGATCGCGGCCGCGATCCGGCAGCAGCGCAAGGCTGACGCCGAGACTGACGAGGATGAAGGAAAATTCGCCGATCTGGGCGAGACTTGCCGAGATCGTCAGCGCGGTGGATGTCGGATGCCCGAACATGCGGACGATACCGAACGCCGCGACCGATTTTCCGAAGATGATGATGAAGACGGTCGCGAGCAGCGGCAGCGGCTCGCGCACAATGATCGCGGGATCCACCAGCATGCCGACGGACACGAAGAACAGCACCGCAAACGCATCGCGCAGCGGCAAGGTTTCGTTCGCCGCGCGCTGGCTGAGTTCGGATTCGCTCAGGATCATGCCGGCGAAGAATGCGCCCAGCGCGAACGAGACATCGAACAGGAGCGCCGCACCGAAGGCGACACCAAGCGAGATCGCGAACACCGCGAGACGGAACAGTTCGCGCGAACCGGTATGCGCAACGTAATGCAGTATCCACGGGATCACGCGGCGGCCCACCACCAGCATGAAGATGACGAACGCCGCGACCTTGCCGAGCGTAATGAGGACCGGCAGCGCCATCGCATAGGCGCTGAGCCCATTGGCGCCCTCGCCTTTCAGCAATCCGGCAAGCGCTGGCAGCAGCACCAGCGTCAGCACCATGGCAAGGTCCTCGACGATCAGCCAGCCGACCGCGATCCGCCCGCGTTCGGTGTCGACCAGCCGTCGCTCCTGCAATGCGCGCAGCAGCACGACGGTACTCGCAACCGACAGCGCGAGTCCGAATACCAGCCCGCCGCCGATCGGCCAGCCGAGCGTCCAGCCGAGGCCCATGCCGAGCAGCGTTGCCACTGCGATCTGCACCACCGCGCCGGGGACGGCGATGGCGCGCACCGACAGCAGGTCCTTCAGCGAGAAATGCAGGCCGACGCCGAACATCAGAAGGATGATGCCGATCTCGGCGAGTTCATTGGCGATTTTCTGATCCGCCACATAACCCGGCGTGAACGGGCCCATCACCACACCCGCGAGGAGATAGCCGACAAGCGGCGAAATGCGGACCCGCTGGGCCAGCGCGCCGAGTATGAAAGCCAGTACGAGACCGACGACAACCGTTGAAATCAAAGGAGTATTGTGATGCATGCCGCATCTTGCTGCATGAGGGAGATAGATGCAAGTGCATCCTTCGCTACGCATCGCCGCAGCAACCAGGCGATGGTGAGGCCATTGAAAAACGACGTGCGAGAGAAGATATCAAGAGTTGAGCGGGCCCGATTGTCTCCCGCTTGATCCGCGTCATTCCGGCATTCCGCCCGCGCTGCCGGCGAGGGACCCGCCATGATCAGGAACATCCTCCTCAAGGTCGAGAGCGACAAGCCGCATGATCCCGCTCTTGATTATGCCGTCACAGTCGCCGAGGCATTCGACGCGCACCTTGCTTGCATTGCTTTCGGCGACCTGGCGAATATGCCGGCCTTCATGATGCCCGGTTTGCCCTCTGAAGCACTCGCGGAAATACTGGCCGCCAGTGAAAAGTCTGCCCGCGCGGCGGTCGAGCGATTTGAGATGGCGGCGCAACGACGTCATATCTCGACCGAGCACCATCTTGTAACTCAAGGCGGTCTCAGCCCGGGCGAAGCCTTTGCAACGATGGCGCGGCGCTTCGATCTGAGCCTTCTTCAGCAGTCCGAAGCAGATGGCGTAAACAACGATCTTCTGATCGAAGCGGCCCTGCTTGGCTCCGGACGGCCCGTGATGATCGTGCCCTACATCCAGAAAGCCGGGCTGAAGCTCGGACACGTGTTGTGCTGCTGGGATGGAGGCGCCGCAGCCGCCCGCGCCATCAACGATGCGCTACCGTTCCTGAGAAAGGCGGAAACCGTTGAAATTCTGGTCGTCGTCAACGGGAGAGCCAGATATCCGAAGCGCGAAATTCACGGCGCCGAGATCGCAAGACATCTTGAGCATCACGGCATCAAGGCCGAGGTCAAAACCATCTCGGGGTCCCATATCGATGTCACCGATTCAATCCTGTCGCACGCAGCGGATTGCTCGGCCGACATGATCGTGATGGGCGGCTATGGGCATTCGCGCCTGCGCGAATATGTGCTCGGCGGCGCGACGCGGGGCATCCTGTCCACGATGACCGTTCCGGTCTTCATGTCGCACTGAATTGCTGAGGATGCGCCTCGAAGGCGCGTCCGCTACGCCCCCATCGCGGCTTCGATAGCCTTCAGCGCCGCGTCCGCCTTCGCGCCGTCGGGGCCGCCGGCCTGCGCCATGTCGGGCTTGCCGCCGCCGCCCTTGCCGCCGAGAACCTCAGATGCCTTGCGCACAAGATCGACAGCCGAGAACCGCTTGGTGAGATCCGGCGTGACGCCGACAACAACGCTCGCCTTGCCGTCTTCGCTGGTGGCGATGAACGCAACGACACCGGAGCCGACTTCCTTTTTACCCTGATCAGCGAGGCTTTTAAGATCCTTAACATCAATACCTTCGACCGTCCGACCAAGAAACTTCACGTCGCCGACGGTGCGAATATCAGGTGGCGTTGTTCTTCCACCTTGCACGGTCACTCCGCCGCCGCCCATGGCCAGCTTCTTGCGGGCATCCGACAGCGCGTTTTCGAGCTTCTTGCGTTCTTCGACGATTGCAGCGATACGCGCCGGCAAATCGTCCAGCGTGGTTTTCAGTTCCGCTGCCGCCGCCTTAGCGGTGTGAATGGTCGCGTTTATAGCGTGACGTGCATTGTTTCCGGTCAGCGCCTCGATGCGCCGGACTCCGGAGGCCACAGCACTTTCGCCGCTGATGGAGATCAGTCCGATGTCGCCGGTGCGCCGCACATGGGTGCCGCCGCACAGTTCGACCGACCAGCCGAGCGCATTACCCTGCCCCGCGCCCATCGACACCACGCGAACCTCGTCGCCGTATTTTTCACCGAACAGCGCCCGCGCGCCGGAATCCCGTGCATCGTCCACCGCCATCGAGCGGGTGAGGACTTCGCCGTTCTCCAACACGACATCGTTGGCGATGTCCTCGATGCGGCGCAGTTCGTCGGCCGTGATCGGCTTGTTGTGAGCGAAGTCAAAGCGCAAGCGCTCCGGCGCGACCAATGAGCCGCGCTGCGCGATGTGATCGCCCAGCACCTGACGCAGCGCTTCGTGCAACAGATGCGTCGCGGAGTGATTGGCGCGGATCGACGTGCGCCGCGCGTGATCGACTTCGAGCTGCAGCGGCACGCCAAGTTTCACCGTGCCCTGCTCGACGGTGCCGAGGTGCACGTAAAGATCACCCGCCTTCTTCTGAGTTTCGGTGACGCGCACGCGCACACCCTCGCCGGTCAAAACGCCGGTGTCGCCGACCTGACCGCCGGATTCCGCGTAGAACGGCGTCTGGTTCATGACGATGGCGACGGTGTCGCCGATCGCGGCAGCTTCGATCTCCTTGCCGTCCTTCACCAGAGCAGTGACGACGCCTTCGGCAATTTCCGTGTCGTAGCCGAGGAATTCCGTGGCGCCGAGTTTTTCCCGCAGCGGAAACCAGACGTTCTCGGTCGCGGTGTCGCCCGACCCGGCCCATGCCGCGCGCGCCTTCTTGCGCTGCTGCTCCATCGCATCGGTGAACGATGCGAGATCGACGCCGATGCCACGGTTGCGCAGCGCGTCCTGCGTGAGATCGAGCGGGAAGCCATAAGTGTCGTACAGCGTGAACGCGGTCTCGCCGTCGAACATGTCGCCCTTCTTCAACGACGCGCTTTTCTCGTCCAGAATCGTGAGGCCGCGATCCAGCGTCTTGCGGAAGCGGGTTTCCTCAAGCTTCAGCGTTTCCTCGATCAGGTTCTCGGCGCGCACCAGTTCGGGATAGGCCTGCCCCATCTCGCGCACCAGCGCCCAGACGAGGCGATACATCAGCGGCTCTTTCGCGCCGAGCAGCTGCCCGTGGCGCATCGCGCGGCGCATGATCCGGCGCAGCACGTAGCCGCGGCCTTCGTTCGACGGCAGCACGCCATCTGAAATCAGGAACGACGACGCGCGCAGATGGTCGGCGATCACACGCAGCGACGCTTTTTGTTCGCCCTGCGGATCGGCACCGGTCAACTCGGCGATGGCGCGGATCAGCGCGACAAACAGGTCGATCTCGTAGTTGTCATGCTTGCCCTGAAGCACGGCGGCGATGCGCTCCAGACCCATGCCGGTGTCGATCGACGGCTTCGGCAGCGCAACGCGGTTGCCGGGCGCGATCTGGTCGAACTGCATGAACACGAGATTCCAGATCTCGATAAAGCGGTCGCCGTCTTCCTCGGGCGAACCGGGAGGGCCGCCCCAGATCTTGTCGCCATGATCGAAGAAGATTTCGGAGCACGGGCCGCAAGGACCGGTGTCACCCATCTGCCAGAAATTGTCCGACGTCCCGATCCGGATGATCTTCGATTCGGGCAGGCCCGCGATCTTTTTCCAGAGTTTCGCCGCGTCCTCGTCCTCGGAATAAACCGTGACAAGAAGCCTGTCCTTGGGAAGACCGTACTCCTTGGTGATTAAATTCCAGGCAAGTTCGATCGCACGCTCTTTGAAATAATCGCCGAACGAGAAGTTCCCGAGCATCTCGAAGAAGGTGTGATGCCGCGCGGTGTAGCCGACATTGTCGAGATCGTTGTGCTTGCCGCCGGCGCGGACGCATTTCTGCGACGAGGTCGCGCGCTGATAGGGCCGCTTCTCGAGCCCGGTGAACACGTTCTTGAACTGCACCATGCCCGCATTGGTGAACATCAATGTCGGGTCATTGCGCGGAACCAGCGGCGACGACGGCACGATGTCGTGGCCGTTTTTCGCGAAATAATTCAGATACGCCGACCTGATCTCGTTAACGCCGCTCATAATCGTCCAATCGCGCCCAAAAAGCTCTGATGTCCTGATGCATTTTCGTCACGCAAAACGCTCGCCGTTTCGCCCGAAAACGCCCTGTTGCGCAGCCCGCCTTCCATGACGCGTGCAGCGCAGTTTGTCCTGCCCCGTTTCTAGACGGAACGGGCCTGCAATGTCCAGAAAGTGTGCACCAGATCAGCGGCTTGCAAGCAGTCGCAATAGCGCCGCGAAGCCCGTTGATAATCTCGCGGTTGCGTTGACACGGCCTCGAAAGGCGTGTTTCCCTGCCTATGTAAGCTATATATTGGCTGACAGTCACGTCGGGAGAGATCGGCTTTATGCCGGCGCCGAAGGAGCAACCGCCCCGGAAACTCTCAGGCAAACGGACCGTGTGACTGACTGAAATCTGGAAAGAGATGCGGCCGGACCATCCGGCGCGGCATCCGCCGACGGGATAATACTCTCAGGCGCAGCGACAGATGGGGCTTCGACAGGCTTTCGGGAACTGGTCCCGAATCTGTCAGGAGCCCGACCATGCAAGCTGCCGACCGACAAGCATCCGCCTCTGCCGACAATGCGCTGAAGCGCGTTCCGCTGCATGATCTGCATGTGGCGCGCGGCGGCAAGATCGTGCCGTTCGCCGGCTACGAGATGCCGGTGCAATACGCCGCCGGCGTGCTGAAGGAACATCTTCACACTCGCGCTTCCGCCGGTCTGTTCGACGTCTCCCACATGGGCCAGATCACTCTCACGGCGAAATCCGGCAAGGTCGAAGACGCCGCCCGCGCACTGGAACGTCTGGTGCCGCAGGACATTCTCAGCGTCCCGCATGGCCGCCAGCGCTATGCGCAGTTCACCAGCGACACCGGCGGCATTCTCGACGACCTGATGGTCGCCAATTTCGGCAATCATCTGTTCCTGGTGGTCAACGCCGCCTGCAAGACCGAGGACGAGGCACACCTTCGTCAGCATCTCTCCGACGTCTGTACCATCGAGCCGCTGCCGGACCGTGCACTGATCGCGCTGCAGGGGCCGAAGGCGGTCGAGGTGCTGAGCAAGCACGCGCCGACGGTGGCCGCCATGCGCTTCATGGACGCCGGGCCGCACAAGGTGCAAATCTCCGGTCGAGCCATCGACTGCTTCGTCTCGCGCTCGGGCTACACCGGCGAGGACGGCTTCGAGATTTCAGTTCCCGCGAAAGACGTCGAGCGTCTCGCAACTGAGTTGCTCGCCGACGCCGCGGTGTTGCCGATCGGCCTTGGCGCACGCGACAGCCTGCGGTTAGAGGCTGGCCTCTGTCTCTATGGCCATGACATCGACACCACGACCACCCCGGTCGAAGGTGCGCTGGAATGGTCGGTGCAAAAGAGCCGCCGCAACGGCGGCGCGCGGGCGGGAGGTTTCCCCGGCGCTGACATTATCCTGAAAGAATTCGAGACCGGCGCATCGCGCCGCCGTGTCGGACTACGCACTGAGGGCCGCGCGCCGGTGCGCGAACACGCGACGCTCTACGCCAGCGAAACGTCAACGGACAAAATCGGCACCGTCACATCCGGCGGCTTCGGGCCAACGCTCAATGCGCCTGTCGCGATGGGGTATCTGCCAACAAATCTTTCCGCCGAAGGCACCATCGTCTTCGCCGACGTGCGCGGGCAGCGCTTAGCCCTGCGCGTCTCAGCGATGCCCTTCGTGCCCAACGGTTACAAGCGATAGCAACATCAACACTGCAAATGCTGAGGACACCATGACCACGCTGTTTACCACCGATCACGAATGGCTCCAGATCGACGGCGATGTCGCCACCATCGGTATCACCGATTACGCGCAGACCCAACTCGGCGACGTCGTGTTCGTCGAACTGCCGAAGGTCGGCCGCACGCTGAAGAAGGCCGAAGCGGCCGCCGTGGTCGAAAGCGTCAAGGCAGCGTCCGATGTTTATGCGCCGATCACGGGTGAAGTGCTGGAGGTCAACGACGCTGTCGCCGCCGATCCGTCGCTGGTGAATTCCGATCCCGGCAAGGCCGCATGGTTCTTCAAGCTGCGTATCGCCAACAAGAGCGACCTCGACGGCCTGATGGATGAAGCCGCCTACAAGGCGCATACGGCGTAGGAAAATACATGTTGAAGCTGTACGAAAATCGAGTGGGTCACGATGTTCCGACATCGTCATGCCCGGCCTTGTGCCGGGCATCCACGTCTTTCTTCATGCAGCAGATTTAGGACGTGGATGGCCGGGACGAGCCCGGCCATGACGAAGTAAAACGATTTTTCGCGCTTCGAGGAAACAACACATGCCCGCGCATCGCAAACCCGCCGAACCCGCTGTCGATTTCGTCCGCCGGCATATCGGCCCCTCGTCGCGCGACATCGACGCCATGCTGCAAACCGTCGGCGCGTCGAGCCTTCAGGCCCTGATGAGCGAGACGCTGCCGGCTTCGATCCGGCTGAAGGCGCCGCTCGATCTCGGAAAGCCGCTGAGCGAAACCGACGCGATCACGCATATGCGCGGCATCGCCGCACGCAATCAGGTGTTCACCTCGCTGATCGGCCAAGGCTACTCGGGCACGATCCTGCCGGCGGTGATCCAGCGTAACATCCTCGAAAGCCCCGCGTGGTACACGGCCTATACGCCGTATCAGCCCGAGATCAGCCAGGGGCGGCTTGAGGCGCTGTTCAATTTCCAGACCATGATCTGCGATCTCACCGGGCTCGACATCGCCAATGCGTCGCTGCTCGACGAAGGCACCGCCGCAGCGGAAGCCATGGCGCTCGCGGAGCGCTCGTCATCGGTGAAGACCAAGGCGTTCTTCGTCGACCACGAGGTGCATCCGCAGACGCTGGCGGTGCTGCGCACCCGCGCCGAACCGCTCGGCTGGTCGCTGATCGTCGGCGATCCAGCGCGTGACCTCGACAAGGCTGATGTCTTCGGCGCGCTGTTCCAGTATCCCGGCACGCACGGCAGCCTCATTGATCCGCGCGCGGCAATCACCGCGTTGAAGGCAAAAGGCGGCATTGCTGTCGTCGCCGCCGATCCTCTGGCGCTGACGCTGATCGCCTCGCCCGGCGATCTCGGCGCGGACATCGCCATTGGTTCAACCCAGCGCTTCGGCGTGCCGATGGGCTATGGCGGACCGCACGCCGCCTACATGGCGGTCAAGGATGCGCTGAAGCGCTCCCTGCCCGGCCGCATCGTCGGCCTGTCGGTGGATTCGCGCGGCGCGCCCGC
Source organism: Afipia sp. (assembly GCA_030652315.1). Lineage (GTDB taxonomy): Bacteria > Pseudomonadota > Alphaproteobacteria > Rhizobiales > Xanthobacteraceae > Afipia. The sequence continues at coordinate 9,741 of JAUSAX010000048.1, forward strand.
CTATCGTCTCGCGCTGCAGACGCGCGAACAGCACATCCGTCGCGAAAAGGCGACCTCGAACATCTGCACCGCTCAGGTGCTGCTCGCGGTGATCGCGTCGATGTACGCGGTCTATCACGGCCCCGAAGGGCTGACGCATATCGCGCGCACCGTGCACCGGCGCACGGCCGTGCTGGCCGCGGGATTGCGCAAGCTCGGCGTCGCGCCGCTGAACGACTACTATTTCGACACGGTCACCGTCGCTATCAACGGTCAGCGGCAAGCCATCATCTCCCATGCCGCCCATGAGAGCATCAATCTGCGGCTCAACGAAACCACCGTCAGCATCGCGCTGGACGAAACCACCACGCCCGCAGTCGTCGAAAGCGTGTGGCGCACCTTCGGCGGCAATCTCGTTTACGCCGACATCGAGAAAGAGGCGCGCGACGCGCTGCCGCCTGCGCTCAATCGCACCAGCAAGTTCCTGACCCATCCGGTGTTCCACGAACACCGCTCGGAGACCGAATTGCTGCGCTATATGCGCAAGCTCTCCGACCGCGATCTCGCGCTCGACCGCGCCATGATCCCGCTCGGCTCCTGCACCATGAAGCTGAACGCCACCACCGAAATGATCCCGGTGACCTGGCCGGAATTCGGCGGGTTGCATCCGTTCGCGCCATCGGCGCAGGCCGCCGGCTATCACGCCATGTTTGCCACGCTGGAAAAGTGGCTCGCGGACATCACCGGTTATGACGCGGTGTCGCTGCAACCCAATTCCGGCGCGCAGGGCGAATACGCCGGACTGCTGGCGATCCGCGCCTATCATGCCTCGCGCAACGAGCCGCATCGCAAGGTGTGTCTCATTCCCTCCTCAGCCCATGGCACCAATCCGGCGTCCGCCAGCATGGTCGGCATGGACGTGGTTGTCGTCGCCTGCGACGCGCGCGGCGACGTCGACGTGGAGGATCTGCGCAAGAAGGCCGCGCAGCATGCGAACGATCTCGCCGCGGTGATGATCACTTATCCGTCCACCCACGGCGTGTTCGAGGAACACATCCGCGAGATTTGCGACATCGTCCATGACCATGGCGGACAGGTCTATCTCGACGGCGCGAACCTGAACGCCCAAGTTGGCCTCGCGCGGCCCGGCGACTACGGCGCCGATGTCAGCCATCTCAACCTGCACAAGACGTTCTGCATCCCGCACGGCGGCGGCGGCCCCGGCATGGGGCCGATCGGCGTACGCAAACACCTCGCGCCGTTCCTTCCGGCGAATATCACAAACGATAGTGATGCTGCGGTTGGTCCCGTGTCTGCGGCGCCTTATGGATCGGCATCGATCCTGGTCATTTCCTACATTTACATTCTGATGATGGGTGGCGAAGGCCTGACCCGCGCCACGGAAGTGGCGATCCTGAACGCGAACTACATCGCCAAGCGTCTCGATCCACACTTCCCGGTGCTCTATCGCAACCACAATGGCCGCGTCGCGCATGAATGCATCGTCGACCCACGCGGACTCAAGGCGGGATCGGGCGTGACCGTGGACGACATCGCCAAGCGCCTGATCGACTACGGCTTCCACGCCCCGACCATGAGCTTCCCGGTGCCGGGCACGCTGATGATCGAGCCGACGGAATCCGAATCGAAGGCGGAACTGGATCGCTTCTGCGACGCCATGATCGCGATCCGCCGCGAGATCGCGGACGTCGAGGCCGGACGATGGCCGATCGAAGCGTCGCCGCTGCGCCATGCGCCGCACACGGTGCACGACATCGCCGAGGACAAATGGGAGCGGCCGTATTCGCGCGCCGAGGGCTGCTTCCCCGCCGGCACCTCGCGCAGCGATAAGTACTGGTCGCCCGTGGGACGCGTCGACAACGTCCACGGCGACCGCAACCTGGTCTGCTCCTGCCCGCCGGTCGCGGATTACGCACAGGCGGCGGAGTAAGCTTTCGCCATTGCGAGCGAAGCGAAGCAATCCAGAAAGCCAAAGACTGGATTGCTTCGTCGCTCCGCTCCTCGCAATGACGAATACAATGCTGCACGCCAACCACTATCGTCACAGCGAGTCCCAAACAAATCGGGCGCTGGGGATGTCGGCAACTCAACATCCACAACGCCCGTTTGCTTTCCGAAGGTGCGATGGATGCCCGAAAAGGATTCCCGTTCTTTTCGGATCGCACCCGAACCCGGGCGATGAAGCCCGAGCCAGAAAAGATTTAATCCTCGGCAGGCTCCTCGCCGTCAGCATCGCGCTCCGGCGCGCCTGAGAGAATCTGATCGGCGATCGGGCCGGAATTCTGCCGGATCAAGGCTTCGATCTTCGCCGACACCTCAGGATTGGCCTTCAGGAACGCCTTGGAGTTCTCGCGGCCCTGACCGAGGCGCACGCTGTCATAGGAAAACCATGCGCCGGATTTCTCGACGATGCCGGCTTTCACGCCGAGATCGAGAATTTCGCCCAGCTTCGAGACGCCCTCGCCGTACATGATGTCGAATTCGACCTGCTTGAACGGCGGCGCCAGCTTGTTCTTCACCACCTTGACGCGGGTCGAGTTGCCAATCACTTCGTCGCGGTCCTTGATCTGGCCGATGCGGCGGATGTCGAGGCGCACGGACGCGTAGAATTTCAAAGCGTTGCCGCCGGTGGTGGTTTCCGGCGAGCCGTACATCACACCGATCTTCATGCGGATCTGGTTGATGAAGATCACCATGGTGTGGGACTTGTTGATCGAGGCAGTGAGCTTGCGCAGCGCCTGGCTCATCAGCCGCGCCTGCAGACCGGGAAGGCTGTCGCCCATCTCGCCTTCGAGTTCGGCACGCGGCACCAGCGCCGCCACCGAGTCCACAACCAGCACATCGACCGCGCCGGAGCGCACCAGTGTGTCGGCGATTTCCAGCGCCTGCTCGCCGTGATCCGGCTGCGAAATCAGAAGTTCATCGACATTGACGCCGAGCTTGCGGGCATAGACCGGATCGAGGGCATGTTCGGCGTCGATGAAGGCGCAGATGCCGCCCTTCTTCTGGGCCTCGGCCACCGTGTGCAGCGCCAGCGTGGTCTTGCCGGACGATTCCGGCCCGTAGATCTCGACCACGCGGCCCTTCGGCAAGCCGCCAACGCCAAGCGCGATATCCAGCCCGAGCGAGCCCGAGGAAATCGTCTCGATATCCATGGAACGGTCGTTCTTGCCGAGCCTCATCACGGAGCCCTTGCCGAACTGGCGCTCGATCTGGGAGAGCGCGGCCGACAGGGCCTTGGTCTTGTCCATGGATGATCCTTCAACGATACGCAGGGCGGCGGGGGCCATAGTGGTGCTCCTTATGAACGGGATTCGCCAGCCGGACAAACAAGCTGGCTGGCCTGCTGCCCCTGCGGCGGACCGGAATCAGGATCGATCCGATGGAACAAAATGTACCCTATTTGTTCTAAGTTCGCAATATGTTCTTTTCGGAAAGCAGGTACTGGCCTGTTTTAACCCCTAGGAGCCCGTCCAGATAGGGTTGGCGACCGGGCATTTATTGCAGGTTGGCCGGCTCAGGCTGCGG
>JAUSAX010000053.1 GCA_030652315.1 Afipia sp.
GGTCTGGAAGGCCGGCACCGTGATGTTCATCAAGCGTTCGCTCGCCTCCGGCTACGCCGGCGTCGACAACCCGCTGTTCTATCGTGACAACACCATGATGCTGCTCGGCGACGCCAAGAAAATGACCGAGAACATCGTCAAGGCGATGTAGGCGAACGCAGATGTTGCTGCCAAAAATTCCCTGATCTTGGAAGTCTCTTCCTTGGACAGGGAATTTTTCGGAAGTAGGTGCCACAGACGGCTTCTCGCCAAGAGCTTTCCGCTTGGGGCCTAAATCGGTGCGAGCACCAGTCAGCCAGTTAAGTCGCTAGAGACTTTCTGGTCGATAATCTTCCCAGAAATGCAACGAGCGTACGACACTCGGCTGCGGTTAAAGCGCAAAGGTCTTGCTCGACATTCCCAGAGATTGCCATCCTCGCGATCGTTGCGGCGTCGGCTGTATGTCGGCCGACGCCAGTGCGCGCTACGAAGCCGCGATAGTGGTTTGAGGTTCGGCCTTTGTCTGGATCTCTCCTCCCAGGTAGCTGGCTTCGAGTGACGGATCCTCTGCAATAATTCCGGCCGCTCCACTTTTAACGATAGCACCTGTCTCGAGGAGATAGGCCCTGTCGGCCAGCGCGAGAGCTTGTCCGGCCATCTGGTCGACGACAATAAGCGTCATGCCTTCGACGCGAAGTCTTTCGAATGACGCAAAAAGTTCTTCGACAACAAGCGGCGCCAGGCCAAGCGACGGTTCATCCAGCATCAGCACTTTCGGCGAGGTCAGCAGCCCACGGGCGACTGCAAGCATTTGCTGTTCGCCACCGGAGAGCAGACCGGCGCGATGATCGATGCGCTGGTTGAGACGCGGGAAGCGGGTCAGCATGGCTTCGACCTCGGTATCCAGATCAATACCGGGACGCGCGTAGGCCCCAAGCTGCAGATTTTGGCGGACAGTAAGTTCCGGAAACACCTGCCGCCCCTCCGGCACCAGCACAACACCGATACGAGCCCGTGCATGCGCGGGCAAACTATCGATCCGTTTGCCGGAAAGCTGAATCTCGCCCATTGCACGCGGCGGCTCAAGGCCGGCGATCGAGCGCATCAGCGTTGTCTTGCCAGCACCGTTTGCGCCAAGAACGGCGATCGCCTCGCCGTTGGTAACAACGACGTCGATGCCTTCAAGCGCTTGCGACAGACCGTAGAACGCGTCGAGCTTCTTGATCTCGAGCATCGTCTCTTGCCCGGTCTGACGAGCGGCGCGGTGACGTTGTTCGCTCGCAGAGGCGTCGCCGAGATAGGCCTTTCGGACCAGCGGATCGTTCCGGATGGTGGCCGGTTCGCCGATGGCGATGCGCTTGCCGCCGTCGAGCACGACGATGTGGTCGCTGAGGGACATGATCATAGGCATGTCATGCTCGACAATGATGACCGCGATGCCGAGGTCCGCGATGCGGCGCAGTAGCGTCGTCAGACGTTGCTTGTCACCCTTCGATAAGCCGGCCGCCGGCTCGTCAAGAAGCAGAACCTTCGGTCGTAATGCCAATGCGCGCGCGATCTCGACCAGTCGCTTCTCGCCGTGCGGCAAGGACTCGGCCGGTCGATCGAGGTCGCCATCGACGCCCGCGAAGCGCAGCAGCGATCGCGCGAAACGTTCCGTGTCAGAGTTGCGCAGCGGCGAGACGATGCCACCGAGTTTGCCCGCTGTTTCTGCCAGAAGCGCATTTTCGATAATGGTGAGCGAGCCGAATAGTTGCGTGGTCTGGAACGTCCGGGCGACGCCGACGCGGGCGAGGGCGTGCGACGGTAGACCGGTCAGGTCGCGATCCCCGAGTTTCACGGTGCCTGAACTGGGGCGATAAAATCCGCAGAGCAGATTGAGGGCGCTCGTCTTGCCGGCGCCGTTGGGGCCGATCACGCTCGTCACATCACCTGGCTTTGCGGTGAACGAGACGTTCTGCACCGCGCGGACGCCACCGAATGAAATCGACAGATCCGCCACGTCGAGCGGAGGAACGCTGTTGCCTTCCACACGAAGCCGGGCGTCCGGCTCACCGATTGCGCCTATGCCTTCTGTCGCGGTTTGCGGTTTTGATGTGGGAACGAATTTTGCGGTGAGCTGTGCAATCAGGCCGGCAATCCCGTTGGGGGCGACGCGCAGCACGGCGAACAGCAGAAGCCCGAAGGCGAGCAAACGATACTCTGCCAGATCCGACAGAAGTTCCGGCAGCAGCACGATAAGGAGTGCACCAATCACCGGGCCGAGGGCCGATCCGGCCCCGCCGATCATGACGCCGAAAAGCAACAAGATTGATTGCAGAAAGGGAAATGAACTCGGGCTGATATACCCCTGAAGCGGAGCGAACAAGGCTCCTGCCAGCGCCATGGCCGCGGCGGAAATGACAAAAGCCATGGTCCGCACGCGGACGAGATCGATGCCGATCGAACGTGTCGCAACCTCGGAATCGCGCGCGGCGCGCATCGCGTAACCCCAGCCGCTGCGCTTTAGCCGATCGAACAGAATGATGCCGGCGAAGACCAGGACGACGCTGGCGATCGCAAGGCCACGCTCCGACAACGGCATACCTAGAATTGTCGGTGGAGCGGTCAGGACGAGGCCGTTGCCGCCGCCGGTGAGATCGCGCCATTCGACAGTGCCATGTTCGACGATGAAGCCGAACGCGATCGTGACCATGGCGAGATACGGTCCCCTGACACGTAGCGCCGGCATGGCGAGAAGGCCGCCAATGATACTGACAAGGACGATGCCTGCACCGGTGGCTGCCAGATAAGGCCAACCGGCCTTTTCCATCAGAAGCACCGTCGTGTAGGCGCCGATCGCCATGAAGCCGATATGACCCAGCGAGATCTGCCCAGCCAGTCCGAGCAGAACATTCAGGCCAATGCAGGCAATCGCCGTCAGAGAAATGGTGGCGACAAGAAAGACCGCGTAGCTATCGGCTATCGCGGTATAGCCAAGGGCGATCGCCAGCATAGCGCCGGCGGCGAGGAGGGATGTGCGGGACGTCATACCTTTTTAACTCCAGCGCGGCCGAGCAGCCCGTGAGGCAAAACTACGAGGATGACAATGACGGAAGCAAACGTGATGATCTGGGTGTAGACGGAGCCAAGATAGCTGGTGGCGAACACCTCGATGAGGCCAAGACAAAGTCCGGCCAGCATTACGCCCCATGCGCTGCCGAGGCCCCCGATGATCGCGGCGGCAAATGCCTTGATGCCGAACAGCGTCCCCATATCCGAGGAGACGTTGAACAATGGCGCAATCAGAAGTGCCGCGATCCCGGCGAGAACGGCCGACACCGCATAGCTCGCTGCGATGGCGCGGCTGACGTCGATGCCCATCAGACGCGCTGCATTTGGATTCTGCACGACCGCCAGCATGGCGACGCCGTGGCGCGTACGGCGGGTGAACAGGTGAAGACCCGTCGCCAGCAGCAGGCCGACCACAGGTATCAGAAGCTGAAGCGGGTAGACGCCAGCTCCTTCGACGATCTGGATCGGTTTCACTGCGAGGATCGAGGGAAAGCCACGAGGCTCTTTGCCGAACACAAACAGCATCAGGTTATCGACAATGATGCCGACGGCAACGGTGGCCATCAGCCAATTATCCGATCCGCGTTGGACGAACGGGCGCACGGCATAGCGTTCGATGATGAGGCCATACAGGGCGCAGATCGCCAGGACAGCCGGAATGCCAAGAGCGCCCGGCCAACCCCACAGAACAAGAAAAAAGTATCCGGCCACGGCGCCCAGGGTCATTGAGCTTCCCTGGGAGAAATTTACCGTGCCGGATACCGCGTAAGTAACGTGAAAGCCAAGCGCGAGCAGCCCGTACATGCTGCCGAGAGCTAATCCTGTGATAATCGCAGGAAGAATTGACATGTGCGAGCCTGTGCTGGTTGTCGACTAACGAGCCGGTTTACTTTTTCACGAACGGCAGGATGCGGTTGTCCTCGAACCGGGTCCAGATGTAGTCGTTCTCCGTGAGGGCATCGTGCTTTGTCTGTGTGAAGGGCTTCTCGTAGGTCTTGATCAGGCCATCGACACGGTCGATTGCATAGAAGCCATCACGGATCGCCGTCGGGTCGGTCTTGCCGGCTTTCTGAATTGCGCTCGCGATCATCAGGACGGTGTCATAGGCATTCGCAACACCGACAGCCGGAGTGACATCGGCCGGTCCCTTGATGTCGGGATACTTGGCCTGCAATGCGGCCATGACCTTCTTGCCGGCAGGCGAGAGATCGCCGAAGAAGCTGTAGGTCTGCACGAAGATCACGTTCTTGGCGTTGGGGCCTGCGAGTTCGGTGAACCGGCCGCCGGCGGGACCCCAGTGGGAGACGATCGGCGGTGACCAACCCATGCGGTCAAGCGATTTCACCACCTGTGAAGCCGGACCGACGTTGCCGACCAGGAAGAGCGTATCGGCTCCGGCCTGCTTCAGCCGCGATAGCTGCGGCACGACATCTACGTCGTTACCTTCGAACTTCTCGATCCCGGCGGGTTCGGTACCAGCGGCTTTCATTGCCAACTTGAGGCCATGCTCGTTCGACTCGCCCCAGGGATTATTGACGAGAATCAGGCCGGGCTTCTTGGTGTCGTAGGTCTTGCGTGCGAACTGAACGATAGCCTTGTCGACTTCATCGTCCATGGCCGAGACGCGAAACACATAGTTCGAGCTGGCGCCATTTTGGGTGATGGCGGTGCCGGCAGCCCATGGCACCACGAAAGGCATCTTGGCGTTGTTGACGAATGGTACAATCGCGAGGGCGACCGGAGTGTCGAGACCGCCGATCAGCGCGGCAACCTTCTCGCGCTGGATCAGTTCGCGCGCTGCGATCAGACCCTTGGCCGGATTGCTTTCGTCATCGCGGCGGACCAGTTCGAGCGGTCGGCCAAGAACGCCGCCCTTCGCATTGATCTCTTCGATGGCGATGGTGGCACCGCGGGTCAACGCCTCGCCGGCCCGGGCCGATTGCCCCGAAAGGGCAGTGACAAGCCCGATCTTGATCGGGTCGGCAGCCAGTGCGCCGGATGAAAACAACAACGCTGTGGAGAAGGCTGCGCCGGCCATGTTTCTGAACATGGCCGCACGGCAGAGAAAACGACTCGACAACTTCGAAACCTGCTTCATTCTGGTAACCTCCCGCTAAGGGCTATGCTCTCGGCATCGAGAACAACCTCGCCAGCTTTCCCGTCGGCTCATCTGCTGCAAGCTTGACGGAAGTAAAAACTTTCTTCAACTATAGTTGGAATGTCAAGCGCACATCATCTCGTTGAAGGAGTTTTTGGATGGGCGAGAAACCCGCCACGCAGACAAGCGCGTCGAATACACTGGCCAACATTGTGAAGTCCGCGCCCGACGTTGGAGGCTTCCAGCAAGATGTTGGTAACGTATCGAGGGCGTCCGGCGAGCGATCAGGGCAAACCCTCGAAGTTCCTTCTCACGGGCGTTATGGCTATAGCGCCATCGTCAGCCGCCCCGATTTCAACTGGCCCGAAGGCAAGCGCCTTGCAATCTACATCGGCCTAAATCTTGAGCACTTCGCCTTCGGCGACGGTTTGGGCGCGGAACTTTGCCCCGGCGGACCACAGCCGGATGTCCTGAACTATGCATGGCGCGACTACGGTAACCGGGTCGGTGTCTGGCGATTGATTGACCTGTTCGATGAACTGTCGCTTCCCGTGTCAGTGCTCGCGAACAGCAGTATCTACGACTACTGTCCGGAGGTGATGGATGCCTTTCGGGCGCGCGGGGCTGAGGTAGTCGGTCACGGCCGGACGAATTCGGAGCGGCAGGGCATATTGCCGCAAGCGCAAGAGCAGCGGCTGATCGAGGAGTGCACCGAGGTCATTGCTCGCGCTGAGGGGCGTCCACCGGCCGGCTGGCTCGGACCCTGGATTTCGCAATCCTCGGTCACGCCGGATCTGCTGGCCGAGGCTGGCTACGGCTATCTGCTCGACTGGTGCATGGACGATCAGCCCGTATGGTTTTCGACTCGAAATGGCGGGCGCATTCTTTCAGTGCCGTATCCGCAGGAGCTGAACGACATTCCCTCTATCGTCGGCCGAAAAGATTCCGGCGAACAGTTCGCGTCGATGATTGTCGATACCTTCGAAGAAATGCTGATGCAGTCGGCGAAGCAATCCCTTGTCATGGGCATCGCATTGCATCCGTATCTCGTGGGGCAGCCTCATCGTCTGCGGCCGCTGCGGCGTGCGCTACAGACTATCGTTGCGAAGCGCAGCGACATCTGGATTACGACGGCTGGAGGCGTCGCGGACTATTGCCGCACGCTGCCGGAAGGGATCATTCCGTCTTGATGAAGCGCTAAGCCGACGACGCGTTCGCCTGGTTACATTTTTTGGGGACTTCAATTGACTGAAATCGACACCTTGTTTCGAAATGCACGACTGTCCGATGGACGCATTGTCGATATCGCCGTCAAGAATGGCCGCATCGCTGCGATCACGTCCGATCAGCGCGGTTCCTTGTCGGCGCGTGAAACCTCCGATCTCGAACGACGGCTCGTGCTGCCGGGTCTCGTCGATGGCCACATTCATCTCGACAAGGGCTTCATCGGCGACGAGTGGAAATCCCATCGGCCTTGCACTGCGGGCTTCAACGTTCGCGAACGGGTTGAATTCGAAAAGCAGGCGCTTGCCAAGGCGAAGCCGATTCCCGTGCGCGCCGCCGGTCTGATCGAACTCTGCGTCACGCAGGGAACGACCCATATGCGCAGCCACGTCGATATCGATCCGGGGATCGGGTTACGGAATCTCGAGCAAGTCGTCGCGGTTCGCGATGCGCATCGCGACAGGGTGTCGATCCAGATCGTTGCCTTTCCGCAGAGCGGCATCGTGACAGCGCCTGGTACGCGCGAATTGCTCGACGAGGCCGTTCGCAATGGCGCCGATCTCGTCGGGGGCCTCGATCCGGCTGGCTATGATGGCGACATCGCAGGACATCTCGATGCAATTTTCGACATTGCAGGACGTCATGGTGTCGGGATCGACATACATCTGCATGACGGCGACCTGCTCGGTGTCTTCGAAATCGAGGAAATCGCGCGGCGCACGAAAGCACTCGGGCTTGGTGGCAAGGTGACGATCAGTCACGCCTATGCGCTCGGTCAGGTTTCCCGCGATATCGCGCAGCGGACGGCAAATCAACTTGCGGAGGCGGGGGTGTCGATTCTGACAAACGCACCCGGAGCCCACGCCTTTCCGCCGGTGCTGCTGCTTCATGACGCTGGTGTCAACGTGTTCGCAGGCAACGACAATATTCGAGATTCCTGGTGGCCTTACGGCGACGGCGATCTGCTGGAACGGGCGATGATCGTGGGGTATCGTTCGGGCTTCAATACCGATGCGGAACTGGCGCTTGCTTTCGATATGGTGACGTCGAGCGCAGCGAAAGCGCTCAGTATCGAGGGTTATGGCCTTGTCGAAGGTGGGGCAGCCGATTTCCTCGTGCTCGACGCGCAGCACATCCAGGAAGCGGTCATTTCCCGGCCTAAGCCGCGCGACGTCTACAAGGCGGGCCGTCTGATTGCCAGTAACGGAGCGATGACCGCCGATGGGCGTTGAAACACATGTCCTGATCGCTGGATGGCCGACGGTGAGGCATGGACGTTTCGTCCCGTTATTTGATTGCAATCGGGCGGGTGTGGTAGCTAGCTGTCAAATGCCGCCCGCAAAACGAGGTTTCAGAGGTCGAATGACCCGCCGGGACGGCAGCTCACGCTAAAGTCGCCAGATGCTCTCAAAGGCGTTGACCAGGTGCACGGATGAACGAGACGTCAGCAAAGAAGCGTTCGGTACGAAAGAAGCCAGAGGTCAAGCGCAAGCGGGATTCTGCCCTCACCAAGGAATCGATCCTGCAGGCGGCCACTTTCGAGTTTTGCCGGAATGGTCTTGGCGGCGCGCGCGTCGATGCGATTGCCGCGCGCGCCAAGGCCAACATGCGTTTGCTGTATCATTACTTCGGAGACAAGAACGGGCTTTATCTGGCTGCTCTTGAGCATGTCTATACGGAGATTCGGGCCGCTGAACAGCAGCTTAATCTGGACAGTCTCGATCCCGCGACAGCTCTGCAGGAGCTCATTGATTTTACGTTCGCGTTTTTTCAGAATCACCAAGACTACATCGCTATGATCAACACCGAGAATCTGCAGCGCGGTAAGTATCTTCGTAAATCCCGTAAAATTGCAACGCTCACCATGCCGCTTGTTTCCAACATCGAGAACATTCTGCGGCGCGGAGCGGCGGCGGGTATTTTCCGCGGCGGGATTGACCCGATCCAGCTCTACGTTACGATTACCGCATTCAGCTACTTCCATGTGTCGAACCGGCACACACTGTCGCTGATGTTCGACAAGGATCTGAGCGATCCACAATGGCTCGCAGACCGCCGCATGCACACTCACGATGTCATCGCGACATGGTTGATGGCCCCTGATGCGTTGCGCAAAGGCGGCAAAAAAGTGTCCTCGCCGAAGCTCTCGCCTGTGCGGGGCAAAGCGTCCGATCTCGTGTAATTGCTCGTCTTTTTGCAGCCGCATGCGCAGCGATGCCGCCCCTGTGCATGCCTTTGCCTTACTCCGCCGGTCGCTTGCGCGGTCGGCGCGTCATTTGACAACGGTAAGTAAGAGAATTATTACTTTAAGGCTGCGGGCGGTTTTCTTGCCGATTTGCGGCGCGGAGCCTCGGTATGATGAGTACGGATCGAATGCGAACTTCGGAGCGCGCCCTACGGCCCGGGCGAGCTGAAATTCGCCAAGTGCCGGCCATTGGCGAGTTAGGCTTGCTTGCCGAAAAGGTCCTTCAGGTTGAAAGCAACGGCCGGGTTGTCGCTGTTTTCGACCGCTCCTTTTATGCCGTGCTTGGTGGCCAGTGGATTTGTGTTGGCCTTCCACATCTTGGCTCTGGTCCGCTGCACGTTTTATGCGAGCGCCGGCCACAATGTTGGCCAACGGTAGGGGCTGCGGCCGCAGTGACTGGCTTGATCCTTGTTATCGACAACAAGCCGTTCGCCACGTTCGATGGCGCCTCCATCTGGAAACCAGAGCTGGTGCCAGGTTGGACGCGTGCCGGTTTGCGGATCGGGCTCGGCGCCGTTGACGAATTCTGGCGTGTGGGTTCGGCGGAGGAGGGATTGGCGGCAGCGGGATGTGCGCAACTTCCCACGAAGCCCACGCCACTCGTCGCTGCGGCTGTACCGGGGATCGTTGCTCTTGATCGCATCATCATAGATGCTCTTGATGAGCGCACTCCTTCGCCTGCGGACTGTGCGGAGCTTGTAAATCTGATCGGCCTTGGGCCCGGTCTCACGCCATCCGGCGATGATCTGATCGGGGGCGCGCTCATCGCGCTGGCGGCGCTCGATCTGCTGAATGTACGGGATTTGCTGTGGCGGGTTTGCCGCGAGCATCTTGATCGCACCAACGACGTCAGCCAGGTGCATTTGCGGACAGCAGCGCTGGGCTATGGAGCCGCCGCAATGCATGCTGCAATTCATGCGACGATGACAGGCGAGGTGGGTCGTGTTGAGCGGGCTTTGGCCGCGGTATCAGCTATCGGTCACAGCTCGGGCCGCGACAGCTTTGCAGGTGTCTTGATTGCGCTGCGAGCGGTCGAGCGGAACTTTTCCGGCGATAAAGAACGAAGCTCAATTTCCATCCGCAACTAACACAAGCGCATTTGCGCCGCGGACTTTCCCCAGCCTTGGCTGCTCCGGACCCTGTGTTCGGAGCAGTTCTTGTTTTTGGCGCTGTTCCGATGTCCCGGCTGCAAAATGATCCCTCAGCGCCGCCGCGGGACGCTTTGGGTCGCGCAGCAAACGCTCTTGACGATATATAAGTAAAAATATTATTACTTGTTTTTACCTGGAGCGTTCCGATGTTGCAGACGAAAAGAAGCTATCGAGGCATGGTCACAGCGCCGCATCATCTCGCGGCGCAGGCTGGTCTTTCGGTTCTGTCCGATGGCGGCAATGCGATTGAAGCGATGATTGCCTCTGCCGCTGCAATCGCCGTCGTGTATCCGCACATGAATGGCCTCGGCGGAGATAGCTTCTGGTTGATCGGCAAACCGGGGTCGGCACCAATCGGAATTCAGGCATGCGGACGCTCCGCGATGGCTGCCGATCGCAACTGGTATCGCGAGCGCGGGTGCACTGCCATCCCCGGGCGCGGTCCGTTGTCGGCGCTGACGGTTGCAGGCACCGTCGACGGCTGGGAGAAGGCGCAGAATCTCAGCCGCCGGCAGCACGGCGGTCGATTGCCGATGTCGCGGCTTCTGCAGGACGCAATTCGTTACGCGTGGGAAGGGGTGCCGGTGCCGCAGACCCTTCACGAAAACACCAAAAAGAAGCGCCCGGAGTTGCAAGACGTGCCGGGCTTCGCTGATGTCTACTTGCCGAACGGTGCTCCGCTGGCAGTCGGTTCAAAGCTCCGGCAGCCGCGCGTTGCGGACACGCTCGCGCGCCTGTCGCAAGCAGGCCTGTCCGATTTCTATCGCGGTGATCTTGCACGATCGATGGCGGCGGATCTGGAGAAGGCGGGTAGCCCGCTTCGTCTGGCCGATCTCGAACGTCATCAGGCAACCCTGGTGACTCCCTTGTCGCTTGATGTGGCGGGTCACAAGGTTTTCAATATGCCGCCGCCGACGCAAGGCTTGGCGTCGCTGCTGATCCTCGGACTCTACGCCCGACGTATCGCTAACGAAGCGGATGGCGTCGATCATCTGCACCGGCTGGTCGAATGCACGAAAGCGGCATTCCGTGTTCGCAACCGCCATGTGACGGATCCCGACTATATGGAGCGGGCTGCGACTGACTTCCTGACGGAAGAAGCGCTCGCGGCTCTCGATGAAACTGTCGCCACGGAACGCGCTGCCCCGTGGCCTGATCCCTCCAAGCAGGGAGACACGGTATGGCTCGCCGCAACCGACCGTAGCGGTCTGAGTGTCAGCTTCATTCAAAGTATTTACTGGGAGTTCGGGTCGGGTGTCATTCTTCCGCAAACCGGTGTGACCTGGCAAAATCGCGGAACAAGCTTCAGCCTCGTCGAGAATGAACAGAACGGGCTCGAGCCGTCACGGCTTCCGTTCCACACTATTCAGCCTGCAATGGCCGAGCTGAGCGACGGCCGCCTGATGTCCTATGGCACGATGGGCGGAGAGGGGCAGCCGCAAACACAGGCCGCGATCTTCTCGCGCTACGCACTCCACGGTCAGGATCTCCAGTCGACAGTTACGGCTCCGCGCTGGCTGCTCGGACGAACGTGGGGCGAGGTAAACAACAATCTGAAGATCGAATCTCGTTTCGATTCAGGAACAATCGATGCCATGCGCAGCCTCGGACACGATGTTCAGGTGGTGGGAGCGTTCGAGGAGTTCATGGGACACGCGGGCGCAATCGTGTGGCACCCAGATGGTCTGATGGAGGGCGCAAGCGATCCCCGCAGCGATGGCGTGGTGGCTGCGCGGTAGGTTGCGATTTGCAGCGTGAGATCCTCGGGGCCACTGGAATCTCAGTGACCTGGGGATCGTGCGCGCACCGGGGCTCGTGATGTTGCCTCGGTGCGGGATAGCCTGTCGATAAGCGGCGCGTGGCGCTTGCGCTCTTCTCGTTCCTTCGTTCGTTCGTACGTGATCTTTCGGCATTTATGCGGTGTATTTGCATCCGCAATTGACAAAGTAAAAACTTTCTTACTAATCTCGACCCATCGATAGAGAGTAAAGGATGACGCTGGTGGCACCCGAAAAAAACACGCCGTACCAGGCCCTGCTGACGGGCGATGTGAAAGTCGTAAACGTCGGACTTGAGGGGTTCGTGAAGGATCTGCGCGACTGCGACATCGAAGTCGTTCATGTCGACTGGTCGCCGCCAGCTGGCGGTGATCCCGAGATGGCATCGCTGCTTGCGAAACTCGGCGTATGAGGAGGCATCCATGAAATTGATCGAAGAAGCAAACAAACAGGCCGTGGCGCGCATTCTGGAAGGCGAGCCAAAGCTGATCGATATCGTCCCGGCGCGAGACGTGCTCAAGGGCTTAAAGGACCGCATGGTTCTTCATGCCGGGCCGCCGATCACGTGGGACAAGATGTGCGGTCCGATGCGCGGCGCGGTCGCAGGCGCGATCGTTTTTGAGGGCTGGGCGTCCGATCTCGATGCTGCCACTGAACTGGCAGCCAGCGGCGGCATCGAATTCCACCCCAATCATCATTTTGGCGCGGTCGGTCCAATGACCGGCATCACAACCGTGTCGATGCCTCTTTTCGTCGTCGAGAACATCCGGTTCTCCAACCGCGCCTACTGCGCGATCAACGAAGGGCTCGGCAAGGTGATGCGCTTTGGCGGGAATGACGCGAGCGTACTCGCCCGTCTCGCCTGGTTGCGTGATGTGTTTGGTCCAGTGCTCGCCAAGGCCATTCGTGCGCGCGGCGGCATCGAGTTGAAGTCGATCATCGCGCGCGGTCTCTCGATGGGCGACGAAATGCATCAACGCAATCTCGCCTGTTCGAGCGTGTTTCTCAGAGAGGTCGGGCCATCAATGGCGCGGACGTCGGCCGATAACGCGGTTCTTGCCGACTGCATCGCCTTCATTGCGCAGAACGATCAGTTCTTTCTCAACATCGCGATGGCGATGGGCAAGGCGATGACCGATCCGGCGAAAGGCATTCGCGGCTCGACGGTCGTCACTGCCATGTGCCGCAACGGCACCGACTTCGGCGTGCGCGTGAGTGGTCTCGGTGATCAGTGGTTCACCGCGCCGGTCGAAATGCCCGAGGGGCTCTATTTCGCGGGTTATTCTGAAAAGGACGCCAATCCCGACATGGGCGACTCCGCCATTGTCGAGACCATTGGTCTCGGTGGCTTCGCCATGGCGGCTTCGCCTGCTGTCGCCGGGTTCATCGGCGCCGGCGCGCCGTCGTCAGCGGGAAATTTTACCCGGGCAATGGGCGAAATCACCGTGGGACAAAATCCGGAATGGACGATCGCTGCACTTGATTTTGCGGGCGTTCCGACCGGCATCGACGTGCGGCTGGTGGTTGAAACCGGGCTGGCACCGATCATCAACACCGGTATCGCGCATCGCGAACCCGGAATCGGGCAGGTGGGTGCCGGCGTGGTGAAGGCTCCGATGGCCTGCTTCCAGCAAGCCGTCCGGGCCATTGCGAAAGATCTGGGGGTATCATGAGCGCGTTCGTATTGAATGAGATTCGGAAGGGTTTCTATCTGGATTCCGTCGCGCTGATGCGGCTGTCGCGTGAGATCGCGGCGGCGCCCGGCATTCTCGAAGCCGCGCTGATGATGGGGACGCCGTCCAACGTGGCCATCATGCGTAACGCCGGGCTTCTTGACGGCGATGTCGCCGCGCAAGGCAATGATCTCATCCTTGCGGTCAGGGCCGAGAACGAACAGTCCGCGCGCTCGGCGCTGGGCGACGCGCTCAAGGCACTCGATAAGCCAAAGACCCAGAGTTCGGGAGAGGCTGCATGGCGGCCGCGCAGTATCGGCGCGGCGGTCAAGGTCGCCCCTGACGCAAATCTGGCGTTGATATCCGTTCCCGGCGAATTCGCCGCTGCGGAAGCACGCAAGGCGCTTAACCGCGGACTTCACGTGCTGATGTTCAGTGACAACGTCTCGATCGCTGACGAATTGTCGCTCAAGCAACATGCGCGGGAGTTGGGTCTACTGATGATGGGGCCGGACTGCGGCACGGCAGTCATCGGCGGCGCGCCCCTGGCATTCGCCAACAAGCTGAAGCGCGGCAAGATCGGGATCATCGGTGCATCCGGGACCGGCACGCAGGAAGTATCGTGTCTCATCTCCGAAGCAGGCGAGGGCATCTCGCATGCGATCGGCGTCGGTGGACGCGATCTTAAGAAGGAAATCGGCGGGATTACCACGTTGATGGCGATGGACGCGCTGGATGCCGATCCTGAGACGGATCGCGTCGTGCTGATCTCCAAGCCGCCGCATCCGGATGTTGCGAAGGTCATAATCGCGCGCATCGCCAAGAGTTCGAAACCCTACACGGTCTGCTTCATCGGCGCTGCTTCAGCCGATCTGCCGCCGAATGCGAAGTTTGCCCGCACACTTAAGGATGCCGCTGAACTCGCGCTCGGAGGCCGGACCATCGGCGGCAATTTCAACGTCACGAAACTGGCTACACGTCTGCCCAGACGAAAAGGTGAGCGCCGGATCGAAGGCCTGTTTGCGGGAGGAACGCTCTGTGCCGAAGCACAGGTGATCCTCGCGGCCGGCGGACGCCGGGTGGCGTCGAACGCGGCGATCCCAAATGTTCCTTATCTCGATGCGCCGGAGAGCGCGGGCCGAGATCGGATCATCGATCTGGGAGCCGACGAGTATACCCAAGGCCGGCCACATCCCATGATCGACCCGTCGGTGCGCGACGAGGCCTTGCGCGCGGCGCTGATTGATCCCGAGGTCGCGGTCATTCTTGTCGATCTCGTGATTGGCTACGGCGCACACGCCGATCCAGCAGCGCATTTGGCGGAGATCGTTGCGGACCGCGCTGACAATGCGCCCATTATTGTCGCCTCGGTGACCGGCACCGAACTCGACCGGCAGGTGCGCTCCGCGCAGGTCCGGCGTCTGGAAGAGGCTGGCGTTATGGTCGCGCCGTCGAATGCACAGGCTTGCGAACTTGTCCTTGCCATCGCGACCAATGACATCAAGGTGAACCGCTATGCGAACACTTAATGAAGTTCCGCGCCGCCTTGTGATTGCCATCGGCGGCAATGCTGTGCATCCGGAAGACATCAGCGGCACGTCCGACGAGCAGAAAGCCGTGGCGCGGCAAACTGCGGAGGCGTTGCTGCCGCTTGCCCAGATCGACAATGAACTGGTGATTACGCACGGCAATGGACCGGTGGTCGGCAAGATCATGATGCGTCAGATGCTGACCATGAGCCGCATCCCGCCGATGTCGATGGACATCTGCGTGGCGCACAGCCAGGGAGGCATCGGGTATCTCTTGATGCAGGCGATCGAGAATGCACTGCGGGAAAGTGGCAATCAGCGCCACGTCGCCAGCCTTCTGACTCAGGTGGAGGTCGATGCCGACGATCCTGCCTTTCGCAATCCTACCAAATTTGTCGGACCGTTCTTTTCGGAAGAGGAAGCCAAGAATATCAGCAAAGAACTCAACTGGGCGATGCGCGAGGATTCGGGTCGCGGCTGGCGTCATGTCGTGCCGTCGCCGAAGCCGAAGCATGTTTGCGACATTTCGCTGATCGATGCACTGGTCAAGCGCGGCACGATCGTCATTGCCGGCGGCGGTGGCGGCATGCCTGTAACTCGCGATGCGAAGGGCGTGCGCACCGGCGTGCCTGCGGTTATCGACAAGGATCTGACGTCAGCTCACATCGCCAACGTGCTCGATATCGATGAGTTGCTGATACTGACAGCGGTGCCGCGTGTTGCCGTTAACTTCGGAAAGCCCAACCAGAAGGAACTCACAGAGGTGACGCTCGATGAGATCAAGGCCTATCACCGCGAGGGACATTTCCCGCCCGGAAGCATGGGGCCGAAGATCGATGCGGCGATCCGCTTTCTGGAAGGCGGCGGCAAGCGTGCGATCATCAGTCATCTCGATCATGCGATGCCTGCGCTTCGCGGTGAAACCGGAACACATATCGTACGGAACGCATGAACGGGTTCACGGCGGACGCGATTTCTACGAACGCATTGTATTTGGGCTGAAGAAAATCGGTTCCCCGCTCACAGCGGATGATCTGGCGGCGCCGCCGTGCTCGCGATGAAGCGCCGCTAAGTGTTGACTATCGCGGTGGTGAGCTCCTGCGTCCGCCCACGCAGGGTATTCTGCGCAGCGACGGACGAGCACTTGGCGTTTAGACCGATCAGTTGGATCGCAGGTTGCCAGATTTTTCGATGCTGAACTGTAAGCGCTCGGCATGGCTGCGCGCTAATGGATGCCCATTTCGGACATTCCTCCCGGAGGAAGGTCGCGAAGACTTCCGGGCTCATTGGCGCCGCAGAAGCGAGCCGCGAAGATCGCTACAGATGACGGCCGCGCTGCTGATAAGGTCTATCAACCTGCAATGGCCTAAGCTCGATCGACGCCCAATCCTTCATTGGCCTGCGCAGGCGTTATCTTGATGCGATTGCGGACCTACCGCTCCGTTCCCACAATTTCTTGACCAGAATGCCGGCCCTTTTTTCGATTGCCTCGGCTGCATCGAGGCACAAGTCTTCGCGATAGCGGGATCCAACGATCTGGACGCCGACAGGTAAACCTTTGTGGAGCGCGACCGGCACTACTGCGGCCGGTAGACCGAGCACATTAATCGACGAAATAAAACGAAGATCATTCCGAATCAGTTCCTGCACTCTCTTGTGGCCTCCGAGGTCGGCGTTGACCTCCGGCGTTGCCCTCACCGTTGTCGGCGTTAAGAGTAGCGGATAGTTCTCGAGTAGAGTCATCCAGTTGCGGATGTGACGCGACCGATCGCTGATAGCCTTCATATAGCCGGCCTGGTCGAGCCGCGTTGATAATGCCAAAACACCGTCGAGCGTCTTGTTGAAATCTGCGCTGGTTGTCGCCCGCATCTGCTGTTCCTGCAGGACCTGAAGCTCGGTCATGATCAGATCGCACCAAAGCTGCCAGACGCCGTTGAGATCGGGCAATTCGACCTCGCTAACCCTGTACCCGGCATCGGCGAGATGGTCGGCGGCTTTTCGCAGGAGGGAGATCACGCCGGGATCAGTGTCCATGTCGCCAGGAATCTTAGCGAGCGCGACGTTGATCGGTCCCTTCAGCTTAGGCCCTTTCAACGGTGCCGGCACCCACCACGGGTCGCGGGGATCTCGCTGAGCCATCACCTCCAGACCCAGGCGCACGTCGCGGACCTCGCGAGCTATAGGCCCTTGCGAAGACATGAACTGTGCCATCAGCGGCCGTTCCGCGGTGGCGCTCGGGTTGAAGGCGGGAACGCGCCCCTGGGTCGGCTTGATGGTGGCGACGCCGTTGCACTGTGCTGGCCAGCGCAGCGAGCCGCCGATATCGTTGCCGTGGGCAATGGTGCCGATGCCAGCAGCGATGGAAGCGCCAGCTCCGCCTGAAGACCCGCCGCAAGTGACTGCCGGGTCCCAGGGATTCAACGTCAGCCCGTGTAACGGGTTGTCGGTGCAGACGCGTAGCGAGAATTCAGGTGTATTGGTCAGGCCGATGATGACCGCGCCGGCTTTCTTCAAATTGCTGGTGACCGGCGAGTCGCCCGGGGCGATATTGTCTTTGAAGGCGACGACGCCGTTCGAATTGGCCTGGCCTTCGACGTCGATATTGATCTTGATAGTCACCGGCACACCGTGCAGCGATCCGATGTTCTTGCCTTTGGCGAGCGCCCTGTCGGCGGCCTTCGCTGCTTTCATCGCGTCGTTGCTGAGATCGACGACCACCGCGTTGATCGCGGCGTTGACCTCGTGCATCCGATCGATATGGGCGCTCACCACTTCCTCGGAGGTCACCTTTCTTTTCTTGATTGCCGAGGCCGTTTCTGCAGCCGACCACTGCCAGATTGGTGTCTTCGCCACGTTTCTTCTCCCTGCCTGACTGGTCGGAAATCCTAACAGGAGTCGAACACAAGTCGAACACAAGTCGAGCACTAGCGCGGGCAGGGGAGCGCTGGCGGCTGTGTATGCTTTAGCGATTGCGGCGCGATGTGCGAGGCGTCTGTCGCCGTCGCGGGCTAAGTGGCCGCAATGATGAACAAGCAGACGTAGGTTTCAATCTTGGAAAATTATCGGAAGGCGCGGTCTGGTAGTTCAGAAATATCTCGAGATAGGCTCGTGAAATGACGTCGTACCGCCTGTTCAGCCTTTTCGGGATCGCCAGACAGGACGGCATCGGAGACATTCTTGAAACTCGCGAGGCGAAGATTCTCCGCCGCAGACGGATATGATCGGAACTGAGCGCGGACCAAATGAATCTGAAGCGTCGGGAGCAGACGATGCAGCTCCTTGTTTGCTCCGAGCTTGGTGATCGTGCGGAAGAAATGGCTGCACGCGCGACCGAACTCGAAGAAGTCATGATTGTTCTCAAAGGCAATGAGAGCTTCGGTGCTGGCCAACATCAGTTCTCGATTGTTTTCGAGATCGATCCTTGTAGCGGCGGTCTTTGCGCCCAGGGCAAACAGCCATTCCATAACGATCAGCGTGTCGTGAGCTTCAGAGCGGCTTAATCGGGGAATGTGTGCTCCGCGGTTGAACCCGATCGATACGACACCTTCGGTCATCAGCATTTTGAGCGCTTCACGCACAACAAAGCGGCCCACCTTGAAGTCTCGCGTGAGGTCAGCTTCGATCAGCCTCTGGCCCGGAACATACCGTCCATCATAAAGACCGCGGACGATCTCGCGGAACAGTTCGTAAGCGGCACTTCTCTTTCCAGAGATACTGTCCCCATCTTCCAGCGCTGGCGAAGCGGCTTTAACGGACACAACGTTCTCCGACATCTGCAATCCATCAAAAATGCCAAAGCGGCTCGATCACAACGATCAGGCAGTTGCCCGATATCCCAGGCGACGCGCGAAACCCTCACTTTTGGGTGGCTTCTTCCGTCGTATCAGCCGCCCCGGGAGAAATCCATTGACACCGATTGGCCATTGATCGTCAAGATTGTATGTGCATTATTGACGAGCAATCTCCCGTCACAAGGGACGAGGCGATGAAAAATGACGGTTTTTGGGAGGACGTTTTGGGTTCAAAAGTCAAAGGGATGGTTCGTGGAGTTGTTGCCGGAGCATCGGCTCTGGTCATTGGTTCGATGGGCGCCTGGGCTCAGGAACCATTGCGGATCGGAGTGCTCACCGATCTGAGTGGGATGAATGTCGATATTTCGGGGAAAGGCTCAATTGTTGCCGCCCAGATGGCGGTAAAGGATTTCGGTGGCAAGGTTCTCGGACGCCCCGTTGAAGTGCTTTCGGCCGATCATCAGAACAAGGCCGACATTGGCGGCCCGATCGCGCGTGAGTGGGTTGATCGGCAGAACGTCAAGGTGATCGTCGATCTGCCGACGACCCCGGTCGCGCTTGCTGCCCTCGAAATCGCCAAGGCGAAGAATGTTGCCGTGCTGGCTTCCGGAGCTGCCTCCTCGGATCTGACCGGAAAATATTGCTCCAAGGTGCTCGCCCACTGGACCTACGATACCTACGCCCTCGCAAAAGGTACCGCGCGCTCACTCACGTTGCAGGGCGCAAAGGATTGGTTCTTCGTAACCGCCGACTACACCTTCGGCTACAATCTTGAGCGCGACGCCAGGGCGGCGATCGAGGCCGCCGGCGGCAAGGTGAGAGGCTCGGTGAAGCATCCTCGCGAGGTCAGCGACCTGTCGTCCTCGCTGCTGCACGCTCAAGGGTCGGGAGCCAAGACCATCGGCTTTGCCAATTCGGCCGGCGACATGACGACCGCGGTGAAGCAGGCATCCGAGTTCGGCATTGTGCAGGGTGGCCAGCAGATAGCGGCGCTTCTTGCGTTCATCAACGATATCGACAGTCTTGGCCTCAAGGTAGCCCAGGGCATGGTGTTTACGGACGGCTTCTACTGGGACATGGATGACGAGACCCGCAAGTGGTCTGAGCGCTTCTCCGCGCAAATGAACGGCGCAAAGCCATCGATGATCCAGGCAGGCGTCTACTCCGCGGTGCTGAACTATCTCAAGGCTGTCGAGGCGGCGAAAACCGACGGCGGCGAGCAGGTCATCGCCAAAATGCGTGAGATGCCGATCAGCGACATGTTTGCGCGCAATGCCAAGCTGCGCAAGGACGGCCGGCTGATCCACGACATGTACTTGGTCGAGGTCAAGAAGCCGAGCGAATCCAAGGGACGCTGGGATTACTACAAGATTCTCCGCACTATCCCTGCTGAAGAAGCGTTTCGTCCTCTCTCGGAATCCGAGTGCCCCGACGTCGCGAAAAAGTAAGGTTGGATTGTGAACCTGTCGCACGCAGGACGATAGCCATTCTGCGTGCGACAGTGAATAACAAGAAGCCAGCAAGACCGTGATGCAGGTTGCGAAGGTCTGCTGTGGCGCGGCCAAGACATACGTGGGGAGTACGCTATGAACGCTGAAAGTGCCTCCGGAATTCCAACACCTGGCGGCGGCGACGAGGCGGCCTATCTTGCTGCACTTGCCAAGGCGCAGCAGCGGAACTGGCCGAACCATCTGACACGAGCGCCGATTTACCCGCTGGGCGAGCAATCGCTGGGCGACTACTTGCGACAGCGCGCGAAGCTGCATCCCGAAAAGCCTGCGGTCCTCTTTTACGGCGCAACGCTCTCATTCAAAGAACTCGACACGTTGAGCGAGAATTTCGCGGCGCTGTTGAAATCGCACGGCGTGTCTCAAGGCGATCGCGTTGCGATCTTTCTGCAGAATTGCCCCCAGTTTCTGATTGCGTTCTATGGAATATTGAAGGCCGGTGCGGTTTATGTTCCGGTCAATCCGATGTTTAAGGAGGCCGAGCTTGAGCATGAGCTGGCGGTTTCCAAAGCCAAGGTGATACTGGCGCTCGATACCTTCCACGACATGGTGGAAAATGTTCGCGGCCGCTCAAGCCTCACCACGGTTCTCACTACCAGTTTGCGTGACATGCTGCCGACCGCGCCGGTCGGCCTTGTTCCTGATGTCGTCATGGCTCCGAAGCGCAACTGTGCCGGCAGCATAGATCTCCTCCCAGCCCTTCAGCAGTCGGCGGCAATAGCGGCCCCTCCTGCCATAGATATGGACGCCACGGCGGCGTTGAATTTCACCGGCGGCACCACCGGCTTGCCGAAGGCCTGCGTTCATACCCAGCGACACATGCTCTATACGGCCGCGACCGGCGGTCCGCTGTGCTTCGAGCTGGCCGACGATGACGTGATCATCTGCTTCGTTCCGCTGTTCTGGATCGCAGGCGAGGGCATCGGCATGATCATGCCGATCGTGTTCGGCTCAACGCTGGTGCTGCAAACGCGCTGGGATCCGCAAGCTTTCATCGAGGCGGTCGAGCGCCATCGCGCGACGCATGTCTTCTTCATGGTCGATAGCGCGTTTGAGATCCTTGCGCATCCTGCCGCGCAGCGCGCCGATATGACGTCTCTGAAGCACGCGAAGACAGCGTCGTTCGTGAAGAAGATCGACGCATCGGTTCGCGAACGATGGCGTGCTCTGACGGGCGGCTCGCTCCACGAAGTGTCGTGGGGAATGACCGAGACCCATACCTACGACACCTTCGTGACAGGCTTTCAGGATAGCGATTTCGATTTGAGCCAGCAGGCGATCTTCGTGGGCCTCCCGGTGCCGGGGACCGAATTCAAGATCTGTGATTTCGAGACCGGTGCTTTAATCCCGTTCGGCAACCCCGGCGAGCTGTGCGTTCGCTCGCCCTCGCTGACGCAGGAATATGTCGACGAGACCGGCACGCCTCATGGCGCGCTGCGCAATGGATGGTTTCATACCGGCGACGTGGGGCAGATCAGCGAGGAAGGCTATGTTCACTTTCTCGGGCGCCGAAAGGAAATGATCAAGGTGAGGGGGATGAGCGTGTTTCCCGCCGAGATCGAAGCCCTGTTGGGGCGTCATCCGCAAATCGCAGCCTCGGCGGTGGTGCCGCGGCCCGACCCGGAGAAAGGCGAAGTCCCGGTTGCTTTCATCCAGCTTGCGAGCGGCGTTGAAGCGACAGAGAACGATTTCGTCGTGTGGTGCCAGTCTCGTATGGCGTCCTACAAAATTCCGGAATTCAGGTTCGTGCCTGCGCTTCCGATGACGGCGACGGGGAAAGTCAGGAAAGTCGAGATCATTGAAAAATACATCACCCCCTGACGACGCGCGTCGCGCACCGTTGTCCATATCTGCGATTTCATCGAGCATCTGACATGAAAAAACTTCTGATCGCCAACCGCGGCGAGATAGCCATTCGTATTGCGCGCGCTGCGGCGGCGCTCGGTATCGCGAGTGTCGCGGTATTCACGCGGGAAGATGCGTCGTCGCTGCATGTGATGCGGGCCGATGAAGCTCAGCCGCTGCCGGGTCATGGCGTGCGTGGTTATCTCGATGCGAAGGCGATGATCCACATTGCGAAAGCCAGCGGATGTGACGCGGTTCATCCCGGCTACGGCTTTCTCAGCGAGAACGCGCAGTTCGCGCAGCTTTGCCGCGAGAACGACATTACCTTTGTTGGCCCAGAGATCGACCAACTCTCGCTGTTCGGTGACAAGGCGAAGGCGAGGGCGTTGGCCAAGCGCTGCGGTGTTGCACTTGCGGCTGGAACACCCGGTGTGGCGAGCCTCGACGAGGCGCGGGCCTTCTTTGCTTCGCTCCCGCAAGGCGAAGCTGCGATCATCAAGGCCGTTGCCGGCGGCGGCGGCCGCGGCATGCGCGTTGTGCAGAACATCGACGAGATTGAAGAAGCCTACCGGCGCTGCCAATCCGAGGCGACGTCGGCTTTCGGTAATGGCGACGTCTATGTTGAGCGTCTCATTCGCCGCGCCCGTCACATCGAAGTTCAGATCGTTGGCGACGGACAGGGCAACATCAGTCATCTCTACGAACGCGACTGCACGCTGCAACGTCGCCATCAGAAGCTGATCGAGATTGCGCCGAGCCTGACGCTGCCTGCCGCCGTGCGCGAACGTATCTTCGCTGCCGCCGTGTCGATGGCGCGTGAGGTCAAATACAAGAGTCTCGGAACCTTCGAGTTCCTGTATGAGCCCAATCCGCCGAAGGGACAGCCGGATTTCATTTTTATGGAGGCGAACCCGCGTCTTCAGGTCGAGCATACCGTGACCGAAGAAGTGACCGGCATCGATCTCGTCTGCACGCAATTGCAGATCGCGGATGGTGCCAGCCTGCCGGATCTCGGATTGACGCAGGACAACATTCCGGCGCCGCGTGGTTTCGCGATGCAGTTGAGGCTCAATATGGAGCAGCTCACTGCCAATGGCGACGTGGTGCCATCGGCCGGCCGGCTCCAGGTGTTCGATCCGCCGTCCGGCCCGGGAATTCGCGTCGATACGTTCGGCTATGCCGGCTACGAGACGAGCGCCAGTTTCGATTCCCTGCTGGCAAAGCTCATTGTGCGCACTCCGCGAAAGGAACAACTGCTGGATACCGGCTATCGAACGCTCCGCGAATTCCGCATCGGCGGCGTCGCCACCAACACATCCTTGCTGCTCAATCTTTTGAAGCATCCGCTTGTGATCGCGGACGATATTCACACCCGATTTGTCGAGGAAAACCTCGATCAGCTTGTTGCGCCGGTCGATCACAAGGCGCGGTTCTTCGAAGCCGTGCCCGCTGCGGTTGCCGCCGCGACGCTGGATAGTGACGATCTGACGCCGCCTCCGGGGTCGGTTGCAGTCAGATCCCCGATCCAGGGCTGTGTCGTGGACATTGAGGTGTCCGAGGGCGACATCGTCCACGCTGGTGATTCAATCGCGATCCTGGAGGCGATGAAAGCCGAAATGGTTGTTCACGCGCCCGAAAGCGGCCGTGTTGGACGTATCGTCGTTTCGCCGGGGCAAACAATATCGTCCGACGCGGCGTTGCTGTTCATCGAAACAATGGAACTGGAGAAGCCCGAAGGTGTGGCGGATGAGGTGATCGATCTCGATCATCTTCGCCCCGATCTTCAGGAACTTCTTGCGCGACGAGCGGGATTGATGGACGCGGCCAGGCCGAAGGCTGTCGCGAGACGGCGCAAGCTCGATCAGCGCACCGCCCGCGAAAATATCGACGATCTGTGCGACGACGGAAGTTTCGTGGAGTATGGCGGCCTGTTGCTCGCCGCTCAACGAAGGCGGCGTTCGCTTGACGAGTTGATAGAGGCCAGTCCGGCCGATGGCACGGTCACCGGAACGGCAACAGTCAACGCAGGGCTGTTTCCCGGCGCGGACACGCGGTGCGTGGTGATGTCCTACGATTATACTGTCTTCGCCGGCACTCAAGGATTCATGGCCCATCGCAAGATGGATCGCATGATGGAGCTGGCGCGGAGCATACGGGCACCGTTCGTGCTGTTCAGCGAAGGCGGGGGTGGCCGCCCGGGCGACACCGATTACATGGGGCCATCGGGTCTTGACCTGCGCACCTTCCGTCACTTCGGACTGATGAGCGGCGTTGCGCCGCTGGTGGGTATCGCGGCAGGGCGCTGCTTCGCGGGCAACGCGGCTTTGCTCGGCGCGTGTCATGTCATTATCGCCACCGAAGACTCGACCATCGGCATGGCCGGGCCGGCGATGATCGAAGCGGGAGGACTGGGCTCCTTCACGCCCGAGCAGGTCGGACCAGCCAGTATACAAACGCCCAACGGCGTGATCGATGTTCTTGTGAAGGACGAAGCGGCGGCGGTCGCTGCGGCGAAGAAGTATCTTGGATATTTCCAGGGCAAGCTTGCAAGCTGGACATGCGCCGATCAGCGCCTCTTGCGGCGCGTGATTCCGGAGAACCGGCTTCGGATCTACGACATAAGGGACGTGATCGATCTGCTCGCGGACGAGGGCTCGGTGATGGAGCTGCGGCGAGCGTTCGCCAAGGGAATGGTTACCGCCTTTGTGCGTATTGAGGGGGCACCGATCGGTGTGATCGCGAACAATCCCGTGCATCTTGGCGGCGCGATCGATGCCGACGGCGCCGACAAGGCCGCACGCTTCATCCAGCTTTGCGACGCCTTCGACATTCCGATCCTGTCGCTCTGCGATACGCCAGGTTTCATGGTCGGCCCTGATGCTGAGAAGACAGCCACGGTTCGTCATTTCGCGCGCATGTTCCTGGCCGGCGCGAGCGTGGATACGCCGTTCATGTCGGTGATCGTTCGCAAGGCCTATGGGCTTGGCGCTCAGGCGATGGCCGGTGGTGCTGCGGCGACCGGCTTGTGCTCGCTGTCGTGGCCGTCCGGCGAACTCGGCTCCATGGGTATCGAAGGTGCTGTCCGTCTCGCCTACCGCAAGGAGCTTGAGGCGATTGAGGATCCCGCCGAGCGGCAGCGAGAGTTCGAGCGCTATGTCGCCCAGCTTTACGCCGACGGACGTGCGCTCAATGCCGCGACCTACATGGAAATCGATGATGTGATCGATCCGGCTGAAACGCGAAGCCGCATCGTGAGTGCGCTGCAGGCAGCGCCGAAGGAATCAACGCGGAGTTCGCCGAAGCGTCCATTCGTGGATAGTTGGTAAGCGCGATGACGTCTTCGATGCTTACGCTACGCCGTTAGACAAACTCCCGAAATGCCGCCCCCCAATCATCGTTGTCCCCTGGAGAAAGCAATGCCCGCGTTACGTCGTCAGTCTATTGTCCAATTCGCGGCCCCGCTCTGTGAAACGATCGTCGATGCGCCGAAGCCGCAAGGCCGGGAAGTGCTGGTGCGGATTGAGCGGTGCGGCCTGTGCCATTCTGACCTGCATATTCAGGACGGCTATGTGCACCTGGGCGATGGCAAGAAGCTCGATACCACACGCGGACAGACATTGCCCTTCACCATGGGCCACGAGATCGTCGGCGTTGTCGAGGAGGTTGGCCCGGATGTCGAGCCGGGTCTGATCGGACAGAAACGCGCCGTATTTCCGTGGATCGGTTGCGGCAAATGCCGCGATTGCCTCAATGAAGATGAGAACCTGTGCGGACGAAACCGCTTTCTCGGCGTCGCCATCGATGGCGGATTTGCGAGTCACGTGCTGGTTCCCGACGCCAAGTACCTGCTGGAATTCGATCCGCTTCCGCTCAACATGGCGGCAACGCTGATGTGCTCCGGCGTGACCGCATACGGCGCCCTCAAGCGTCTCGTGGGTCGCCCGCGTCAGCGCAATCTTTTTCTGATCGGTCTGGGTGGCGTCGGCATGATGGGCCTCTCCCTTGCGGGAGCTATGTTCAAGCAAGAAATTTCGGTGGCGGACATCAGTGCATCCGCGCGCGAGGCTGCCCTCAAGAACGGCGCATCGAAAGCATACGACCCCAGCGAAGCCGATGTCGTCAAGCGGATCATCAAGGAGACCGATGGCGGCTTCGACGAGATCGTGGATTTTGCTGGCAGCGAAAAGTCGATGGCATTTGCCGTGTCGGTGCTGGCGCGTGGCGGAAAGATTGTTGTCTCCGGCCAGATGGGCGGAAGCTTCGATCTGCCGATGGTGCAGTGGATCTACAAGCGGATGACGATTGAAGGGTTCATCACCGGAACTCTGGCGGAAGGTCGCGAACTG
>JAUSAX010000054.1 GCA_030652315.1 Afipia sp.
TGTGGTCGTCCCGGCGAAGGCCGGGACCCATAAACACGGGGCCATCGACACGTGCAGGTAAGGCCTAACGCGCTTCGCGAAAAACACCGACAGGGATGATGGGTCCCGGCCTTCGCCGGGACGACGCGGAGAAAGTCAACCGCTATCGCCCCGCACTCATCGCGCGCAGCACCTCAGTGCTCGGCCAGCAATCGACCTTCAGCCCCGCCTTCTTCTGATAAGCGCCGAGCGCCGCGCGGGTCTGCATCCCCGCCTTGCCGTCGAGCTTCGACGTATAGAGCCCGAGGCGCGTGAGGTGCTCCTGCATCGCTTCCACATCGGCGCTGCGCAGTTGCGTTGATGCCGACCACGGCGTCGCGAACGGCTGGCCGTTCATCATGCGGTCGGCGAGATGGCCGACGAACAGCACATAGAGATCGGAGAAATTGTATTCCTTGATGACGAAGTAATTCTTCGTGGTCAGGAACGACGGACCGTAGGTGCCTTCCGGCTGCAACAGCGACGCGCTCTGCGCCTGCTCGGCGGCGCTGAGTTGCTCGCCGCGCACCGGCACGTAGCCTTCGCGCTGCCATTGCGAGATCGGCTTGGTCACTTCCGGCACGCCTTGCGTACAATCGGAGATGCGCGGCGCGCGCACCTCATAGGCCCAGCGCACGCCCGGCTGCCAGCCTTTGTTCTTCAACTGTTGGGCGGCGGAGGCCAGCGCATCCGGCACCGAGGTCCAGATGTTGATGTGGCCATCGCCGTCGAAATCGACGCCGTGCTTGGAGAGTTCGGACGGCAGGAACTGCGTCAGACCTGTCGCGCCGCCCCATGAGGTGCGCAGGTTCTTGCGCGTCACGTCGCCGTTCTGAATCAGCTTCAGCGCCTCGATGAATTCGCCGCGATACTGATCCTTGCGGCGACCGACATAGGCCTGCGTCGCCAGCACGCGCAATCCGTCATAGGGCAGCGCATGGCGGCCGTAGTCGGTCTCGCGGCCCCAGATCGCCAGAATGATGTTGCCCGGCACGCCGAAGCGCTGCTCAATGGCGCGCAGCGTATCGCGATGCTGGATCGACAACCGCTGCCCGTGCGACGCGAGCCGCGCGATGCTCGCCTCTTTCACATAGTCGGCGGGCACCTGCACGAATTCGGCCTGCGACGGCGCGCCGGTCGAGGGACGCCCGGGCAGCAGCAGATCCGGCAGCTTGTAGTCCGGCTCCAGCCCGCGCGTGGCGTCGTCAAACGTCGCGCGCGTGATCCCTGCCTGCTGCGCCTCCGGCCACAGCGAGGCGACGAACTGCGTAAAGGCCGCATCGGCGGCCAGGATCTGCACGGGCATCACCAGGACCGTCATTGCGAGGAGCATCGCGACGATGCGATCCAGCCGTCGCTTGACGATCAGTCCGTCTGGATTGCTTCGCTTCGTTCGCAATGACGTTTTCTTTCTGGCTACGGCCTCAATGCTTGCCGTGTCCGTGCCCGTTCTTGCTGACCTCGGCGCGAGCAAGGTCGGCAGCGCTCGACAGCTTGTCGACATAGGCGATGCCGATCGCCGACACGATAAACATGCCGTGGATGATGGTCTGCCACATCACGCCGGCCTCTGTGTAATTGGTGGTGCGGCCCGCGACGCCGAGGTTGCCGGCCTCGATGAAGGTGCGCAGCAGGTGGATCGACGAGATGCCGATGATCGCCATCGCGAGCTTGATCTTCAGCACGCTGGCATTGACGTGGCTGAGCCATTCCGGCTCGTCGGGATGACCCTTCAGGTTAAGCCGCGAGACGAAGGTCTCGTAGCCGCCGACGATGACCATCACCAGCAGGTTCGAGATCATCACCACGTCGATCAGCCCGAGCACGACAAGCATGATCTGCTGCTCGGTGAAGGAGAACGAATGCGCAATGAGATGCCAGAGCTCTTTCAGGAACAGGATGACATAAACGCCCTGCGCGACGATCAGGCCGACATAGAGCGGCACCTGCAGCCAGCGCGATCCGAAAATCAGCATCGGGATCGGGCGCAGAGCCAGGTCGGCGCGCGTCGGCAGGGGCGTTTCGGGGGGCATACTCATCTCAAATGGCTCCGGTGGAACAGAAACTGATGGCGGACCATGGCAGATTCGGCGCGGGCGCGCGCGGCATCCATCGGTCGCAGCACCAGCCCTTGTCCCGTCACAATGGCGACATTTTGCCCGGCAAGCCCGGCTATTTCACCGCGACGATGAAAATCCGCGGGAAGCGCAGCAGCACCTTGCCATCGGCCTGCGGCGGGTAGCTGGCGGCGATGCGCGCCCGGTAGGCCTCGAGGAATTCCTTGCGCTCGGGGATTTCGAGCGGATCGAGGAACGGGCGCAGCCCTGTGCCCTTCACCCATTCGACGATGGCGGGCGCATCGTCCAGCACGTGATTGTAGACCGTGTGCCAGATGTCGATGCGGCTGCACAGCGGCTGCAGCGCGTCGTAATAGGTGCCCGGCTTCGGCAGATTGTCCCTCGCCTCCAATGCGTGCGCGAGCTGGGTGTGGAACTGCGGCAAACGCGCGACCTCGCGCATCAGGACATGCGACGGCTCATCCATGTTGTCGGGCATCTGCACCGCGAGCGCGCCGCCGTCGGGCAGCGCCATCAGAAGCCGCATCAACTGCTTGAGATGTTTCGGCACCCACTGGAAGATCGCATTGGCGAACAGCACGTCGGTTCCGGCAGGCGGCGACCAGTGCGAAATATTCGCCTCGATGAAGGTGTGTTGCGGCAACCGCTCGCGCGCCTGACGCAACATGTCCGCCGAGGTATCGATCCCGGTGATCTTCGCCTGCGGCCAGCGCCTGGCCAGCAGTTCGGTCGAGTTGCCGGGGCCGCAGCCGATGTCCACCACGCCCCGCGCATCGGTGATGGGAATTTGCGCCAGCAGATCGCGCGCCCCGCGCGTCCGCTCGTCCTCGAATTTCAGGTACTGCTGCGCATCCCAGTCGGACATCGTGAAGCTCCAACGCTTTTCGGATGACCCTTCTACGTCAACCGATCAGCGATGGCCAGATTTCACGAGCCGCATCAATGATGTCTCAGCAATTTCCCTGAACCGCAGCAGCAGCCTTCTGGCGCGCGATTTCGCCGCCGACCGTCGCGCCCATCCCTGCCGCGGCACTTGCCACGCCGGACGCGGCGCCGCCGAACGGCAGGAATCCGACGGCGCTCGACAGCACGGACGTTCCCACCGCCGTGTTCTGCGCGTCGTTGATCGCATCCTGGCATCGCTTGGCACGCTGCATCGCCTGCTGCTCTTGCGTTTGCTGTTGCTGTTGCTGCTTCTGCGCCCGCGGCTGCTGCTGTCCCATGCTGTGCTGTTTCTGCGCCTGCGGCGGCTGCTGTCCCATGCTGTGATGTTTCATGGCGCGCCCGCCGCGGGACGTATCCGTCGCCTGTCCCTGCGCCTTGCGTGCCTCATAGGCCTTGATGTTCTTTGCCCTCTCCGCCGCCGACAGGCCCACATCGTCGGCCATCACTGAAAGCACAGAACCTGGCGTCAGCAGCAGAAGCGTGAGTGCGAACGCAATGAAACGTAAAACCATGATCTTCTCCGGTGGCTAAAAGGCCACCGGGATCACGCACCGAAAAGGTGCGTTTGCGCGCCACATGTTCAACAGATGGCCGCTTCAATCCCGGTGGCGGAGAATGGTGATCCACTCTCTCGGCCGAGGCCTATAGCGACACCGCACGCAGGGATCACGCAGGATCGATTGCAGTTTTCGGGTCGATCGCGGCATCGCCTGCCCACACAAAACCGTGATCGCGCATGGTGCGGACTCGCGCCTGCAGGAATTCGCGGCCGATGACTTCAAGCCGCTCCGTCGGCATCAGAAAGAAGCGGCGCCGGTCATTCGTGTCCACGTCACGCGCCAGCATGCCGGCCTCTTCCATATCGTCGATATGACGGGAGACCGTTGCCGCTGTGGCAAACTGTTCGAAATAGGTCGCGAGTTCTTTGAGTGTGATCGGCCGCCCGGTCAGCCAGCGATGCGAGACGATACTGAAAATCAGGTCCGCCTCGAACGCGCTGCGCCACGGACGACGCAGGATGCCGGAGGCGACAACGGTGCGCCGGAAATCCGATCGCCACTGCACCCATGCCATATCGAACGCGAGAACAGCCCGTTCCGGTGGATCGAGAATGCTGTCGGGACATTCGATCAAAGACGCCGGCGATGCCGCCCCGATTGTCTCGGGTGATAGTTTCTTGGGCCCCGACGTCATGCGCTAGCTGACCTGCCGATTCGTCATGACAATAGCCGTAGCCGGATTCCCTCGATTCCACCATGGTTGCAACGCATGGCCGTTGCTACCTTCTGACGCGTTGCCCTGCCCTCACGTCACCCCGGCTTCTTTGCCGAATCGGCTGCCCTCGTCCCATTGGCGGCTGCATCGCCACTCCACACAAAACCATGCTCGCGCATCATGCGGATTCGCGCCTGAAGATATCCATGACCAATGGTTTCCAACCGCCGCGTCGGCAGCAGAAAGATTCGGCGGCGGTCGTCGGGGTCGGTCTGACGCACGATCATGCCGCTTTCTTCCATGTCATCGAGATGGCGCGAGACGGTCGCTTCGGTCACGAAGATCTCGAAATAGGTAGCGAGTTCCTTGTGCGTGATCGCGCGCCCGGCCAGCCAGCGATGCGCGACGATGCTGAACATCATGTCGGCTTCGAACACGCTGCGCCACGGCCGGTTCAGCACATTGGCGGCGATCACCGTGCGGCGAAAGTCCGCGCGCCACTGAACGTAGGCGACATCGATGGCCAGCGCGGCGCGTTCCTGCGCATCGATCGTGCAGTCGTCGAGATTGAATGTGACCGCTGGACTCGCGCCGATTTCCTCGGACGTCACCTTGTTGTCGTCATCCCCCACGAATCCTTACCCCGCTTTGTTGCCGCCATTCCAGACAAAGCCGTGCTCGCGCATGATGCGCAGCCGGGCCTGTTCGAATTGATGACCGATGCCTTCGAGCCGCCGCGTCGGTATCAGGAACATACGGCGGCGGTCGTTCGTGTCGAGGCGGCGCTCGACCAGACCGTTCGTCACCATGTCTTCGATATGGCGGGAGATCGTCGCCTCGGTGGCGATCGATCCGAAGTAGGTCGCAAGCTCCTTGAGCGTGACCGGCCGCCCCTTCAGCGCGTGGTGCGCGACGATGGCGAAGATCATGTCGGCTTCGAAAATGCTTCGCACCGGCCGGTCGCCGCCAGCGACAAGCTTCTGCCGGAATGCCGAGCGCCACTGGACCCAGGCGACGTCCATGGACAGGAGCGCCCGCTCCTGCTCATCGAGGTCGCTGTCCAGTGGAGCATTCACCTCGTCAGCTTCTTGTACTTCACGCGATGCGGGATCACCGAGTCCTGGCCGAGACGGCGCATCTTGTCCTTCTCGTAGTCCTGGAAGTTGCCTTCGAACCATTCGACATGGCTATCGCCTTCGAACGCGAGCATGTGGGTGGCGATGCGGTCGAGGAACCAGCGGTCATGGCTGATGATGACGGCGCAGCCGGCGAAATCCTCCAGCGCTTCTTCGAGCGCGCGCAGCGTATCGACGTCGAGATCGTTGGTCGGCTCATCCAGCAGCAGCACGTTGGCGCCGGACTTCAGCATCTTGGCGAGATGGACGCGGTTGCGTTCACCGCCCGACAGCGCGCCGACCTTCTTCTGCTGGTCCGCGCCCTTGAAGTTGAACGACGAACAATAGCCACGCGAATTCACTTCGCGCTTGCCGAGCAGGATCTGGTCGTTGCCGCCGGAGATTTCCTCCCACACGGTCTTCTTGCCGTCGAGCGCGTCGCGCGACTGGTCGACGTAGCCGAGATGCACGGACTCGCCCACCGTGATGGTGCCGGCGTCCGGCGTCTCCTGCTTGGTGATCATCTTGAACAACGTGGTCTTGCCCGCGCCGTTGGCACCGATCACGCCGACAATGCCGCCCGGCGGCAGCTTGAAGGTCAGGTTGTCGATCAGCAGGCGATCGTTGAACCCCTTCGAGAGGCCCTCGAAATCCACCACGTTCTGGCCGAGCCGCTCGGCGACAGGAATGGTGATCTGCGCGGTCTGGGTCTGCTTCTCGCTGGCCTGCTTGAGCAGATCCTCGTAGCGCTGGTACCGCGCCTTGGATTTGGCCTGACGCGCTTTCGGCGAGGACGCGATCCATTCCTGCTCGCGTTCCAGCGTCTTCTGATGCGCGACGTCTTCGCGGCCTTCCTGCGCGAGACGCTTCTGCTTCTGCACGAGCCACGCCGAGTAATTGCCCTCGTAGGGAATGCCCTTGCCGCGGTCGAGTTCGAGAATCCAGCTCGTCACGTTGTCGAGGAAGTAACGATCATGGGTCACGATCAGGATCGCGCCGGGATAATTGCGCAGATGGCCTTCCAGCCACGACACGGATTCCGCGTCGAGATGGTTGGTCGGTTCGTCCAGCAGCAGGAGGTCCGGCTGGTCGAGCAGCAATTTGCACAGCGCAACGCGGCGCTTTTCGCCGCCTGACAGTTTGGAGATGTCGGCATCGTCCGGCGGACAGCGCAGCGCGTCCATCGCCTGATCGACCTTGCTGTCGAGATCCCACAGGCCCGCGGCCTCGATCTCGTCCTGCAATTTGGTCATCTCGTCGGCGGTCTCTTCGGAATAGTTCATCGCCAGTTCGTTGTAGCGGTCGAGGATCGCCTTCTGCTTGGCGACGCCGAGCATCACGTTCTCGCGCACCGTCAAGGTGGCGTCGAGCTGCGGCTCCTGCTCGAGGTAGCCGACGCGCGCGCCCTCTGCGACCCAGGCCTCGCCGTTATAGTCCTTGTCGAGGCCGGCCATGATCTTGAGCAGCGTCGACTTGCCCGAGCCGTTGACGCCGAGCACGCCGATCTTGGCGTCCGGATAGAACGAGAGATGGACGTTATCGAGCACCTTGCGGGTCGGGTAGGCCTTGGTCAGACCCTGCATGAAGTAGACGAACTGGCGAGCCATCGTGATCCTTTGACGGTTCCGGAAAACCTGCGTTTTGCGGGGAAATTTGCTGCTGTTGATGTAGCGGCGGGAACCGCAAAGGGCAACCGGCGAGCCTCCCAAAGGTAGGGTTTTGGAAAGGCTATGGAGCGGAATTTCCAGCGCTGTCAGGCCGTTGTCGCGATGAAAACGGCTTTTTAATCGAATCCTCCCAAGTTGTGATTTCGAACCGCGGACAGGCGCGCCGCGACCGATATTCAGGCGTCAGGAATCAGCACTACAGATCGTCGAGCAGAAGCCATGACGACGCACAGCACACCGATCACAACCCGCATCGCGGATATGCCCGCCCCGCTCCCGGCCCATTCCCCGAGGCGTATGCTCGCCGAGATCGGCGATTTCTGGCGTGCCTTCCTCAAGACGGCCTTCAACCCCTACCACCCGGAACAGCACTACATGCGCGGCCCGGGCCCGGCCTGCGCCAGCAAGCAGAAGCAGCAACGCGTCTGACGGACGCCGTTCGGTCGCAAAACTGCGACAATTTTGCTCACTTTGATCCCTGAAGAGCGAAGTTCCACGCATCGCGAGCTATGCCGCGACGGGGGCTGAATCCTTGTCCGGCGCATAGATTGACGCTGCCCCGCGTGGTTCGTAGGACATCAGCGCGCGCCGGGCGCAAACGACAGTATTCTAACCGCAGGCGAAGAGGAGACCCCTCTTCGCCTGCGGTTACGCGTTGTCGTACCTAAAACCATAGGTGTAAGATTAAATGCTCGATGAAAAGCTTCAGCCGATTTTCGCTGATGTTCTACGCCGCAACCCAGGCGAAGAAGAATTCCACCAGGCCGTGCGTGAAGTGCTCGACAGCCTCGGAGCCGTCGTCGCCAAGCATCCGCACTACGCAGAGGACGCGCTGATCGAGCGCATCTGCGAACCCGAGCGGCAGATCATTTTCCGCGTGCCATGGGTCGACGACAAGGGCCAGGTCCAGATCAACCGCGGCTTCCGCGTCCAGTTCAATTCGGCGCTCGGCCCGTTCAAGGGCGGCATCCGTTTTCATCCCACCGTCTATCTCGGCACCATCAAGTTTCTCGGCTTCGAGCAGACGTTCAAGAATGCACTGACCGGCATGCCGATCGGCGGCGGCAAGGGCGGCTCGGACTTCGATCCGAAGGGTCGCTCCGCCGGCGAGATCATGCGCTTCTGCCAGTCGTTCGTGACCGAACTGTATCGCCATCTCGGTGAATACACCGACGTTCCGGCCGGCGACATCGGCGTCGGACAGCGCGAAATCGGCTACATGTTCGGCCAGTACAAACGCATCACCAACCGCTATGAATCCGGCGTGCTTACCGGCAAGGGCCTGACATGGGGCGGCTCGCAGGTGCGCACCGAGGCCACCGGCTACGGCGCGGTCTATTTCGTCGAGCGCATGCTGCGCACGCGCGGCCAGAGCTTCGACGGCAAGAAGGTGATCGCGTCCGGCGCCGGCAACGTCTCCATCTACACGATGGAGAAGGTGGCCGAACTCGGCGGCCGTGTCATCGCGTGCTCGGATTCCGACGGCTACGTCGTCGATGAGGCCGGCATCGATCTCGATCTTCTGAAGGAGATCAAGGAAATCAAGCGCGGCCGTGTGGCCGATTACGCGAAGGCGCGCGGCAACGGCGCGACCTTCGTTCCCGAAGGGCGCATCTGGGATGTGCCTGCCGATGTCGCAATGCCGTCGGCGACCCAGAACGAACTCAACGGCCAGGACGCGCGCACGCTGGTGAAAAACGGCGTGATCGCAGTCGGCGAAGGCGCCAACATGCCTTGCACACCTGAAGCCGTGCGGCTGTTCCTCGACGCGGGCATTCTGTTTGCACCGGGCAAGGCCGCCAACGCCGGCGGCGTCGCCACCAGCGCGCTGGAGATGCAGCAGAACGCGTCGCGGGATTCCTGGACGTTCGAGGCGACCGAAGCGCGGCTGGCCAACATCATGCACGGCATCCATGACCGCTGCGCCGAGATGGCCGACACCTACGGCTCGCCCGGCAACTACGTGCTGGGCGCCAACGTGGCGGGCTTTATCCGCGTTGCCGAATCCATGCGTGCGCTGGGCATCGTCTGACACCGACACGCTTGCGCTATACTCACCTCTCCCCGCTTGCGGGGAGAGGTCGGATCGTGAAACGATCCGGGTGAGGGGCAACCCGCGCGTTCGGTGAAGCCCCTCTCCCCAACCCTCTTCCCGCACGCGGGGAGAGGGAGCTCCACAGTCCCGGCGACAGATCATCAACGAGGCAAAAGCAAAATGCCCATGCGCTGCGCGATACTCGACGACTATCAGAACGTCGCACTGACATTGGCGGACTGGTCACCGGTCAAGGACCGGATCGACATCACCGTATTCGACAAGCCGTTCGCTTCAAGCGATGAAGCGGTGCGCGCCTTGCAGGATTTCGAGATCGTCTGCGCCATGCGTGAGCGCACGGCTTTCAACCGCGAGGTACTCAGCGCGCTGCCGAAACTGAAATTGCTTCTGACATCCGGCATGCGCAACGCCGCGTTCGATCTGGAGACGGCGAAAGAGCGCGGCGTCACGGTGTGCGGCACCGGCGGCGTCGGCAACGCCACCGCCGGCCTGACCATCGGCCTGATGCTGGAGCTGACCCGCAAAATCGGTTTCGAGAACGCGCGCATGCATGCGGGCGAGCCGTGGCAGACCACCATGGGACAGGATGTCGAAGGCATGACGCTTGGCGTCGTCGGTCTCGGCAAGCTCGGGACGAAAGTCGCGACGATTGCGAAGGCGCTCGGCATGAAGGTGATCGCCTGGAGCCAGAACCTGACGCCGGAAGCCTGCGCCGCCGCGGGCGTGAGCTACGCCAGCAAGGACGAACTGTTCGCCACCGCCGATATCATTTCCATCCACCTGATCCTGAGCAAGCGCACGCGCGGGCTGATCACGGCTGAGGATCTCGCGCGCATGAAGCCGACCAGCTATCTCGTCAACGCCGCGCGTGGCCCCATCGTGGATGAAGCAGCACTGCTGGATGTGCTTCAACGCAAGAAAATCGCGGGCGCGGGACTCGATACGTTCTCGCAGGAACCGCTGCCGGTTGATCATCCGCTGCGCCGGCTCGACAACGTCGTGCTGACGCCGCATCTCGGCTATGTCACCGAAGACAATTACCGCCGCTACTACGGCGACATGGTCGAGGACATCGCCGCGTGGCTGGGCGGCGCGCCCGTGCGGCTGGTGGGGTAAGGCTAGCGCCACCCTTCTCGTCATTGCGAGCGAAGCGAAGCAATCCAGTTTTGGGAATAGCAAGAACTGGATTGCTTTGTCGCAGGCGCTCCTCGCAATGACGGCCTCTCAAATCATCGCTCGCATTGACGACCGCACAAACAAAAAGCCCGGCGCGATGGCCGGGCTTATGTTTGCAACAACCGGTGTCACGGATTGAAAGACACTTTCACGCCGCCCGACGCGCCGTAGAACGTGGCGGACGCGTTCGAGTTGAACGATCCACCCGGAACCTGACCGAAATTGCCGAAGCCGGAGAGCACATCGCCGACGCCGTTGAGGTACATGAATTGGCCCGCCGCAAACACGGTCCAGTTTCGTGCCACCTGATATTCGATGCGTGGCATCAATTCCACGACCTGCGCGAACCGCGTTGTGCTGGTGTTCACATTGGTTGGATTAAGCGGCAGGGGCGTGGTGCCGTTTTCAGAAAAGAACGAGAATTTGCGATCGATCATGTTGGCGTAGAGGCCAAACGATCCGCGACCGCCGATCGAGAAGCCGCCTCCGATGGGAGCCATGCCTTGCAGACCGATCTGGGCGCCGATCAGGTTGTTGGTCACCGAGATCGACGTATTGTCGATGCCGTTGTCGATGCCCTGAAAATCGTCGATTTCATCATAGAACGTCGAGCTGAATTTGTCTTTCAGGCGAATCCAGCGAACGCCGCCGAACCACTTCACGTTCGGGCCGAGCGCGTAGAACGGCATCTTGTAGTTCGCCTCGACACCCATCATCTGCGTCGAATATCCAAAGCGCGCGCCGTAAGCGTCTGCGGAGTTAAAGAAGTTGGGGTTCGCCGGATTGAAGTCGTTGGTATAAGCCGCGAACAGATTCTGACCGGGGCTTATGATGAGCGCCGAGCGCGATGCTTCAGTCGTGAAGAAGCCGCCGAGTTCAATCGACTGTCCGCCGCCGAGGTTCTTTTCCAGATAAGCGCGCATGCCACCGGCGACATTGCCGGGTTCGGTCACCGACGAGTCGATGATGCCCGGAAGGTCGTTATTGAGGACCAGCCCAGAGCGGCTGAAATTGCCGCGCCACATGGCCATGCCCTCGGCGGAGAGCACCCACTCCGGTTCTGAGAGAGCCGGCGCCTTGGTGTAAGGACGCGCTGCTATGTCGGCAGCCGAGGCCGAACCTGCGACCAGAATAGACGCCGCAATTGTCAGCAAAACCTTTCGCATAATGCCCCCAGAAAAATATCAGTTCGCTCAGGAGAGTAATTGCTCTCCGCTGCCCGATATCAGCACAGCAGGTGAAATATGGATGTAGCCCGAATGCAACATTTGACAGCTTTCCCGTGTCAGGAGTCAATTTACCCGCACTGGTAGCGAAAAGGACAAGTCCCTGTTTCGAGGTGAATTCCGGCCAGCAAAAAGCCCGGCGCGAAGACCGGGCTTAAGTCTGAGAAATGGAGAGGTGACGAAGAATCAGTACCTGGCAACGACCGGGCCGCCAAACTTGTAGCTCAAGCCAACGCGGCCCATGTCGTAGGTCAGGTCACGCGAATACGACATGCCGCAAGGCCCGCCGGGTGAGCAGTTGAATGCTGGAAGAAACACGGTGCCCGTGGCAGTGCCCAGATCGACATGCAGATATTCAGCCCGCACCATCCAGTTGTTCGCAAACATCCATTCAATGCCGGCACCGGCAACCCATCCGGTGCGGGTGTCGTTTGCAGAGCCCGACGTCGCGATGACGTTGGCACTGGCGGCACAGCCCGCGACCAAACAGTTGAAGCCGACGTTGGTGTCCACTTCTCCGAACGCGGCGCCGCCGGTGCCGTAGACCATGAAGCGGTCGAATGTATATCCAAGCCGTCCGCGAACCGTAGCGAGCCACTTGGTCTCGCTTTCGATCGTTCCAAATCCGCGGCCGGTGTCGGCGCAACCCAGGAGGTTGGAATCCAGTCCACGGCAGAAACTGTTCTTGGCGTTCAGCCACTGAGCGTCGGCCTCGATACCGAGCACCCAGGTCGGCGCGAACTGCCAGTTGTAACCGATATGGCCGCCGCCGATGAATGAACTGGATGAAGATGACATCGCCAGTGGGTTTGTGAGGCCGGCGGACTGAAAGAAGTTCGAAGTGCCCGAGTCGCGCTGCGATACGCCGCCAACGTCTCCGCCGATGTAGAACCCGGTCCAGTCGTAGAGCTGAACGATGGGCGGTGCTTTGGTGTAAGGCCGTGCCGCGATGTCGGCAGCCGAGGCCGAGCCTGCGGCAAGAACAGACGCAATGATGGTGAGAAGAACTTTGCGCATATGGGCTCCGAAAAAATAGAAAATAAAATTGAGTTTTAATGAGAAGGGCAAAATCCCTTCCGCTGCCCCGGATAGCACCATATCGGCCGAGGTATGGCTGTACCCCGATTGTCACACCCGGGAACTTCCCATGATCAAAGATCGAGTTTAACCCGCGCCGGTAGCGAAAAGGACGAGTGGCCGTTTCTGAGCGTGGAGATGAACTCCAGCCAGCAAAAAGCACGACTGCGCAGACAAATTTGCGCAGTCTGGCCGGCTTAAGTCCGAAAACCGGAGCGGGAAACGCCCGCACTCTCTGCGGGCATTTGACGTAACACCG
The DNA here is from genome assembly GCA_030652315.1 of Afipia sp. Taxonomy (GTDB): domain Bacteria; phylum Pseudomonadota; class Alphaproteobacteria; order Rhizobiales; family Xanthobacteraceae; genus Afipia. Next base: position 12,833 of record JAUSAX010000054.1, read on the forward strand.
CACAAACAAAAAGCCCGGCGCAAAGGCCGGGCTTGAACGCTGATAAGGACACGCTGCAGCTTAAAAATGCCAGTTCAGGCCGGCGCGAACGACATGGTAGTCCAGCGTCGTTGCAAGCGCCATCGAAGAAACTGCAGCAGGCGAAAACGGTTCTGTCGCATTGATGTTGTAAGATGTCTTTCCGAGATTGATGTAGCTGTACTCAGCTTTCAAGCTGACATTCTTCCAGAACATCCATTCTCCGCCCGCACCAACGGTATAGCCAACATCAGTTTTACTGTTGTTGCCTGCGAAACATGCAACGGCCGGAGTGCTGCACTGAAAGGGATGTGTAAAGCCAACTCCAATAGTGCCGAACGGCGTATATGTCGCGGCTTGATCGACTCGGCCATATGCGAGTCCGCCCGTTGCAAAAAGCAAGAAGTCGTTGGCGGCCACGAAGCCAACCCGTCCTCGCACCGTGCCGAACCACTTCAAGCTTTCAGAGGAGTTAAGCGTCGAGGGGACAGCGCCGCCAACAACATTAGACGTGTTCGCATTCGATTTGATATCGGCAAAGTTGATATCTGTCTCAATACCCAATACGAGCCGAGAAAACCGCCAGTTATAGCCAGCTTGAAGGCCGCCGAACCCGCCGCTCGCATTTAAGCGGCTCGGCCCCAACGCCGTTGAGCCAACACCACCCGCCGGAAACAATATGATAGAACTCGCATCGTTAGGCGATACGACGCTGTCGCGGTCGCTTCCGCCATAGCCTCCGCTGACGCCCGCGTAAAATCCGGTCCAATTGCTGTACGGCACAGTTGCAGGCGCTTTGGTGTACGTCCGAGCAGCAATGTCGGCAGCCTGTGCGCCGGTTGCGGCGAGACCCGCAACAGCGGCAGCGATCAAAAGGGTCTTCATCAAATCCCCCAAAAGAAAAAGCGTCGCACAATATGGCGGGAGATTAGGAAGAGTCGAAAGGCAATGATGTAGCGCGCAGGCAACAGCATCTTGCCATCGCCCGAATGCGTTCGGAATTCCAATGAATTGTATCTGGATACCCCAAAACGAAAAATGCCCGCGACCGGCGCGGGCATTTTCAATCGATCTGAAGTCCTGATTTACCGGATCGTGACCGGCGCGGGCAGCGGCGGCACTGACGTCGGTCCCTGATTGGGAACGCCCATCGAGGCCGTCGGGCGCTGCGGAGCGGCACCGTTGGCCATCGCCGCGGGCGCGCCCTGATACGGCTGCGCAGCCGCGGTCACCGGAGGCGCAGGCGGCTTGCCGCCCGGCAGAACCACCACGCGGGTACCAACCTTGGTGCGCTCGAACAGATCGCTGACATCCTCGTTCAGCATGCCGATACAGCCCGACGAGACGAACTGGCCGATGGTCGACGGCTGGTTGGTGCCGTGGATGCGGTAGATGGTCGAGCCGAGATACAGCGCGCGTGCGCCCATCGGGTTGCCGTCGCCGCCGGCCATGAAGCGCGGCAGGTAAGGCTGGCGCTCGATCATTTCCGTCGGCGGATGCCAGTCCGGCCATTCCGCCTTGCGAGTGATCTTCTGCACGCCGGTCCAGGTGAAGCCGTCGCGCCCGACGCGGACGCCGTAGCGGATCGCGCGGCCATTGCCGAGAACGTAATAGAGATGCGTGTTCGGCGTATCGACGATGATGGTGCCGGCAGGCTCCTTGGTCGGATAGGCCACTTCCTGCTTGCGCAGGTTCGGCGGCAATTCCTTGCGCGGGCCGGTTTCGGGCTGTTCTTCCGGCGGCAGCGCTGAGAGTACCAACGGCTGTCCGTTCGGGCCGACGTTGCCCTGCTGGACCGCGCCGGTCGGGCCGCTGTCGACTGCGCCCGGCGGACGCGGACGGTCGGCAAAATCGGCGCCCTGCGGCGGGCCGCGTTCGGTGTAGATCGGCGCGGGGCCGCGATCGGAAGAGGCGGGCGCAGGCGCCGAATAAACAGTCGGCCGGCCATAACGCGGATCGTCCGGCGACATCACCGGGCCGCGCGGGTCCAGTCCCGGCTGCTGATAGCTTTGCTGCTGCGGCGCAGACTGCTGGTAATTCGGCTGCTGCTGATAGCCCGGAGGCGACAGCGCCGTGCCGCGGTCATCGCCGTCAAGCCGGTCGAAATCCGGAACCCCGCGGCGGTCGTCCTGATAGCCGCCCGGCGCGCCGTAGGGCGCGGGCTGAACCGGCTGCGAATAGCCAGGAGGCGGCGGATAGGATTGCGCCAGAGCGACAGGCACACCCGTCAGACCGGCTACCGCGGAAACCGCAAAAGCCGTCGTGAAAGATTTGGAAAGCCGATTGAACATCATGCCCCTTACTATAGCGCGAACCCGCCACCGTACCGTTAACGGCAGTTCGCGCAGGATAGCGGCGCATTCAAGACAATAATCAAAAAAGCGCCTTGGAATGGCTGACTTTTTCGCGAGATTGCAAGCGGGCAACAGGTTCCGGGCAATGTCACGGCACACCCCGCTCCGGCCGAACTTTTTTCAGGCAATTTCGTGGCGTGCGGTATCCTTTCTCCAGGCCCTGATTCGAGGCCTTCACTGACGCATCGCGCTCCTGTTTCCGACCCGGTTACCAGCGTTCGCAAGCGTTCCGTTTTGGCCCGATCGCCTTCGCCGTCACTGAGGGCAGGACACGACAACATGCTTCCCGGCTTTCGAATCCTGTTCGCGACGACCATCCTGGCGATTTCCATTCTGGTGTTCGGCCTCGGCGCCGCGGCGCTGCTGCGCGCCGCGCACGAGGAATTCGCCAGCCTGCCGTCGTGGCGGCTGGCGCAGCAGCCGCCGCTGACGCCGCAGGTGCCGCGGGCTGAAATCACGCCGGTGCTGGCGATGCTGCGGATCGAGGCGCCGGGAACGAAGCCGCTTCCCGAAACGCTCCCCCGTGAGGTCGCCCTGCCCCAGCTGGCTCCGCCACAACCGGCCGCCAGGCAAGACGCGGCGGCCGCAACGCCTGCCGAGACGGCGAGCGGCAGCGCCGTCAACGACGCCGACGAGGCGACGGCAAGCGCGCCTGTGACCGAACAGGTCGCAACCTTGAACGTACGGGCCAGCATCGATGCCCCGGCAAAGCCCGACGCTCCCGTCGAGGAAGCCAATGGTCCTGACGTCAACACGCCTGACATCAAGGCAGCCGAGATCCTCGAGCCGGCGCGGCCCGCATCTGCGGAGTTGAAGCCGCTGGAGTTGAAGCCGCTGGAGTTGAAGTCTTCGGAGTTGAAGTCGTGGGAGTTGAAGTCCGCGGAACTGAAGTCTTCGGACGTCAAGCCGTCTCCGTCGAAACCGCCGGTGACCGAAGCCACCGAGCCTCTCTCGACCGTCGCATCGATCGAACGCTCAACGGAAGCGACCGCCTCCGCCACGGAGCCGATGCCGGTCGCCAGGAAAACCCGCCGCCTGAACGCTCGCGCCATCGCGCAGCGGCGTGAAATCGCTCGCGCCCGCGCCGAAGAACGCGCGAGAGCCGAGCAATTGCGGCAGCAAAAAAGTGCATTCCCGCTGTTCGGCGGCTAGGACGACGCGGCTACGCAGGCCCGGTCGCCACCGGCGGGCCGCCCTGCTCGCCCCACTCCGCCCATGAGCCGTCATAGAGCGCGGTGTCGGCAATGCCGAGCCGGTACAGCGCCAGCGTCAGCACGCCTGCCGACACGCCCGAGCCGCAACTTGTGACGATCGGTTTATTCAGATCGACACCCGCGCCGGAAAACACCGCGCGCAAGTCCTCAAGCGGCTTCATCGCGCCGGTACTGGCATCGAATAGGCCCGCATAAGGCACGCTTCTCGCGCCCGGTATATGTCCGCCGCGCAGACCCGGACGCGGTTCGGGCACGCTGCCCTCGAAGCGTGCGCCCGGCCGCGCATCGATCACCTGCTCGGTCTTGCTCTCAAGATTTCCGATCAACTGCTTCATGCCGCGGACACGCTTGGCATCGAACGTCGCCTTGAACGTCGCGGCCTCACGCGTCACTTCGCCGTTCTCGACCGCGCGGCCTTCGGCCAGCCACTTCTTCAGGCCGCCATCGAGCACGCGAACATTCTTGTGTCCGAACGACAGGAACATCCACCACGCGCGCGGCGCCGCAACCCATCCGCCGGCATCGTACAGCACCACGGTGTCCTCGTTACTCACGCCGAGCGCGCCGATGTCGCGGCCGAACTGTTCGGCGGTCGGAAACATGTGCGGCAAGGAGCTTGAGTGATCCGACACCGCATCGACATCGAAGAACACCGCGCCCGGAATGTGCTGCGCGAGATAATCATCCTTCGGCAACGGCAATACGCCGGGCAGCTTGAACGTCGCATCGAGAACCTTCACGCGCGGATCGTTCAGGTGCGCGGCAAGCCAATCGGTCGAGACGAGAGGGTCGGTTGTCATGTTTGATACATCCCCAGATCGTCATTGCCGGGCTTGACCCGGCAATCCATCTTTCAAGATGGACACGCGGGTCGAGCCCGCGTGTGACGTTTTGTGATTGAATTACTTCTTCGGCTCCACCTTCTCGACCGGACCGCCGGCGGCCTTCCATGCGGTGAAGCCGCCGCCGAGATGCGCCACGGGCGAGAGTCCCATGTCCTGCGCGGTCTTGGCGGCCAGCGCCGAACGCCAGCCCGACGCGCACTGGAACACGAATTTCTTGTTTTCCTGAAACACCGGCTTGGCGTAGGGGCTTTCCGGATCGATCCAGAATTCCAGCATGCCGCGCGGACAGTGAAACGCGCCGGGAATCCGGCCCTCGCGTTCGATCTCGCGCGGATCGCGCAGATCGACGATCACCACCTCGCTCTGTCCGACGCCGCCTTGCGGAAAACGCTCGACGGCTTCAGCCGCGTTGATGGTCTCGATCTGGGCGTTGGCCTCGTCGAGCAGTTTCTTGTAGCCGCGGGTAATTGTGGAGGGCATTGAGTTCTTCCGTTTCTTCTCGTCATGGCCGGGCTTGTCCCGGCCATCTACGTCTTGCAGGGCCAACCTTAAAGACGTGGATGCCCGGGACAAGCCCGGGCATGACGGAAAATCCAGAAGCCGACGCTACCGCGTCAATTCCTTCATCGCGCCCTCGAGTCCTTCGAGGGTCAGCGGGAACATGCGCTCCGAGAACAGACGCCGGATCACGGTGGTGGATTCCGAATAATCCCAGTGCTTGCGCGCGACGGGATTGAGCCAGACCGCGTGCGGATAGGTCCGCGTCACGCGCTCCAGCCACACCGAGCCGGGCTCCTCGTTAACGTGCTCGACCGAACCACCCGGCACCACGATCTCGTACGGCGACATCGAGGCGTCGCCGACGAACACGACCTTATAGTCATGCGGATACTTGTGCAGGATATCCCAGGTCGGAGTGCGGTCGGTGAAGCGCCGCCTGTTGCTCTTCCACACACCCTCATAGAGGCAATTGTGGAAGTAGAAATACTCCATGTGCTTGAACTCGGCCTTCGCCGCCGAGAACAGTTCCTCGACCTGCGCGATGTGACCGTCCATCGATCCGCCGATGTCGAAAAAGATCAGAACCTTCACCGCATTGCGCCGCTCGGGGCGCATGTGCACGTCGAGATAACCGTGATTGGCGGTTTCCCTGATGGTGGTGTCGAGATCGAGTTCGTCAGGCGCACCGGTGCGCGCAAATTTTCGGAGGCGGCGCATCGCCACCTTGATGTTGCGGATGCCGAGTTCGACGTTGCCGTCGAGATCCTTGAACTCGCGCTTGTCCCAGACCTTCACCGCCGAGAAGTTCCGGTTCTTCTCCTGGCCGATGCGGATGCCTTCGGGATTGTAGCCGTTCGCACCAAAGGGCGACGTGCCACCGGTGCCGATCCACTTGCTGCCGCCCTCGTGGCGCTTCTTCTGTTCCTCGAGACGCTTCTTGAGAGTCTCCATGAGCTTGTCCCAGCCCATGGCCTCGATCTGCTTTTTCTCTTCCTCGGTGAGATACTTCTCGGCGGCCTTGCGCAGCCACTCTGCCGGGATGTCGGCTTTGTCCATGGCGTCGAGCAGGCTTTCCAGCCCCTTGAACACCGTGCCGAACACGCGGTCGAACTTGTCGAGGTTGCGCTCGTCCTTCACCAGCGAGGCGCGCGACAGATAATAGAAATGCTCCACGCTCTGATCCGCGAGGTTGGCGTCGAGCGCCTCCATCAGCGTCAGATATTCGCGAAGCGTGACCGGCACCTGCGCGTCGCGCAGCGATGTGAAGAATTGCAGGAACATAAGACTTAAATCGCCCGCGCTAGGGCGTCCGTCAAGGGTTCGAACCGTTCGCTGGGCAGGAAACAGCCGCTGCAATGCTGGATTGCGTTCAAAAACAGCACTGGCACCCGCTGGCGCGCCGTGTCATTTCATTTAAACTGTTGTTTGACGCCACCCGGACCGCTCCAGCCGGAGCCGGTTCGCGGCGTTGACCGGGACGCAGGGCTTTCAGGGATGAGAGTCACTGGCGTTTTAAACAGGGGATTTGGCTGATGGGCATTGATTCCGTTATCGTCTGGCTGATCGTCGGCGCGATTGCCGGCTGGCTTGCGGGTCTTATCGTCAAGGGCGGCGGCTTCGGCCTGCTCGGCAACATCGTCATCGGCATCATCGGCGCGGTTGTCGCCGGCTGGCTGCTGCCTCAACTCGGCATTCGGCTGGGAACCGGTATCGTCGCCGCGATCATCAACTCCGCGATCGGCGGCGTGATCGTGCTGGTCATCCTCTCATTGATCCGGCGTGCGTGACGATCTAAAGGGCTTTTGGAAGCGGCCGCCGATAAAGCGGTCGCTTCTTGTTTGAAACGAAACGGCGGCGGCATTCTTCCGACAGAACAAACGAACCCAGAAAAACTGACCAAGGCAAACTTCGATGAAATTTACCGGCACCAAGAACTATGTCGCCACCGATGATCTCAAGGTCGCGGTCAACGCCTCGATCGTGCTCGAACGCCCGCTGCTGGTGAAGGGCGAACCCGGCACCGGCAAGACCGTGCTGGCCGAAGAAGTCGCCAAAGCGCTCGATGCGCCGCTGCTGACCTGGCACATCAAGTCCACCACCAAGGCGCAGCAGGGCCTCTACGAATACGACGCCGTGTCGCGTCTGCGCGACAGCCAGCTCGGCGATCCGCGCGTCTCCGACATCTCGAACTACATCAAGCGCGGCAAGCTGTGGGACGCCTTCACCAGCGAGAAGCGCCCGGTCCTGCTGATCGACGAAATCGACAAGGCCGACATCGAATTCCCGAACGACCTCCTGCTCGAACTCGACCGCATGGAATTCCATGTCTACGAGACCGGCGAGACCATCCGAGCGGTACAGCGCCCGATCATCATGATCACCTCGAACAACGAGAAGGAACTGCCGGACGCGTTCCTGCGCCGCTGTTTCTTCCACTACATCAAGTTCCCCGACATCGACACCATGAACGCCATCGTGGAAGTCCACTTCCC
>JAUSAX010000059.1 GCA_030652315.1 Afipia sp.
AGAACCTTGGTGATCGCTGCGGTCAGCGATGTCTTGCCATGGTCGACGTGACCGATGGTGCCGATGTTACAGTGCGGCTTGTTACGTTCAAATTTAGCTTTAGCCATGACGTTCTCCGTTCAACTTTGACTTGCGTCAAAGAAATCAAGCAAACTTCTTCTGGACTTCTGCCGACACGGCGGCCGGCGCTTCAGCGTAGTGATCGAATTGCATCGTGAAGGTCGCGCGACCCTGGCTCATCGAGCGCAGGTTGTTCACGTAACCGAACATATTCATGAGCGGCACCATCGCGTTGATGACGTTGGCGTTGCCGCGCATGTCCTGGCCCTGAATCTGACCGCGACGTGAGTTCAAGTCGCCGATCACAGAACCCGTGTAATCTTCAGGCGTCACGCACTCGACCTTCATGATCGGCTCGAGCAGGACTGACTTGCCCTTCTGCAAAGCTTCACGGAAGGCAGCACGCGCAGCGATTTCGAAGGCGAGCGCCGACGAGTCGACGTCGTGATACTTGCCGTCCACGAGAGAAACCTTGACGTCAACCACCGGGAAGCCGGCAACGACGCCCGATCCCATCACGCTGTTGAGGCCCTTTTCGACGCCGGGGATGTATTCCTTCGGAACCGCACCGCCGACGACCTTCGATTCGAACACGAAACCAGCACCCGGCTCGTTCGGCTCGACGACGATCGACACTTCGGCGAACTGACCCGTACCGCCCGTCTGCTTCTTGTGGGTGTACTTAACTTCGGCCTTCTTGGTGATCTTCTCGCGGAACGCCACCTGCGGTGCGCCGATGTTCGCATCGACCTTGTAGGTACGGCGGAGAATATCGACCTTAATGTCGAGATGGAGTTCGCCCATGCCCTTGAGAATGGTCTGGCCAGACTCAAGATCTGTCGACACACGGAATGAAGGATCTTCAGCAGCGAGCTTTGCGAGAGCAACGCCCAGCTTTTCCTGATCGGCCTTCGACTTCGGCTCGATCGCGATTTCGATGACCGGCTCAGGGAATTCCATCTTTTCCAGGATGACCGGATGATCCGGATCGCACAGCGTATCGCCGGTACGAGTTTCCTTCAAACCAGCAAGTGCCACGATGTCGCCGGCAAATGCTTCCTTGATGTCTTCGCGGTTGTTCGCATGCATCAACAGCATGCGGCCGATGCGCTCTTTGCGCTCTTTGGTCGAATTGATCGCGCCGGTGCCGCTGGTGAGCGTGCCCGAATAGATGCGGCAGAACGTGATGGTGCCGACGAATGGATCGTCCATGATCTTGAAAGCGAGCAGCGACATCGGCGCGTCGTCCTTCGGCTCGCGGATGATCTCTTCGTTGTCCTTTTCCGGGTCCATACCCTTGATCGCAGGCACGTCGAGAGGCGACGGAAGATAGTCGACAACCGCGTCGAGCAGAGGCTGCACGCCCTTGTTCTTGAACGCTGAGCCGCAGAGCACTGGATAGAACGCGCCGGTGAGCACAGCCTTGCGGATCATGCGCTTCAGGGTCGGGACGTCAGGCTCTTTGCCATCAAGGAACGCGGTCAGAACTTCGTCGTCGAGCTCGACGGCGGCTTCAACCAGCTTCTCGCGATATTCCTTCGCCTTCTCGACGAGGTCGGCCGGGATATCGATGGTTTCGTACTTGGCGCCGAGAGCTTCGTTGTTCCAGATATACGCCTTCATCAGCACGAGATCGACCATGCCGACGAAGTTGCTTTCTTCGCCAATCGGAAGCTGGATCGCGACTGGCTTTGCGCCAAGACGCTTAATGATGTCATCGAGGCACTTGTAGAAATCAGCGCCGGTCTTATCCATCTTGTTCGCGAAAACGATGCGCGGAACCTTGTACTTGTCGCCCTGACGCCAGACGGTTTCGGTCTGCGGCTCAACGCCCTGGTTACCGTCGAGAACGACAACGGCGCCGTCGAGCACGCGCAGCGAACGCTCGACTTCAATGGTGAAATCCACGTGGCCGGGAGTATCGATGATGTTCAGACGCTTGCCGTCCCAGAAAGCGGTCGTCGCAGCCGACGTAATGGTAATGCCGCGCTCTTGCTCCTGCGCCATCCAATCCATCGTCGCGGCACCTTCGTGCACTTCGCCGATTTTGTGGCTCTTGCCGGTATAATAGAGGATGCGCTCAGTCGTCGTCGTTTTACCGGCGTCGATGTGCGCCATGATACCGAAATTTCGGTAATCCTCGATGGCATGAAGGCGGGGCATGGACTGTCCTTAAATTTTCGTTCGTTTCGCCGTTACCAGCGATAATGCGAGAAGGCACGGTTGGCTTCCGCCATCTTGTGCACGTCTTCACGCTTCTTGACCGCGTTGCCACGATTGTTCGATGCATCGAGCAGCTCAGCGGAGAGCCGTTCAGTCATCGTCTTCTCGTTGCGGCCACGCGCGGCCGTAATGATCCAGCGGATGCCCAGCGCCTGACGGCGCACAGAGCGAACTTCAACCGGCACCTGGTAGGTGGCACCACCGACGCGGCGCGAACGCACCTCGATGGTCGGCATGACGTTTTCCAGCGCCTGCTCGAACACCGGCAGCGGGCCCTGCTTGGTCTTGTTCTCGATCATCTCGAGCGCACCGTAAACGATGCTTTCGGCGGCAGACTTCTTGCCGTCATACATGATCGAATTCATGAACTTCGTGATAATGATGTTCCCGAACTTTGGATCCGGGTTCACTTCACGCTTTTCTGCAGAATGGCGACGCGACATCGATCAGATCCCCGATTACTTCGGACGCTTCGCGCCGTACTTCGAACGACGCTGCTTGCGGTTCTTGACGCCCTGCGTATCGAGGACGCCGCGGAGAATGTGGTAACGAACGCCGGGCAAATCCTTGACGCGGCCGCCGCGGATCATGACCACCGAGTGTTCCTGAAGGTTATGGCCTTCACCCGGAATGTAACCGATGACCTCAAAGCCGTTGGTCAGACGCACCTTGGCGACCTTACGAAGCGCGGAGTTCGGCTTCTTCGGAGTCGTCGTATAGACGCGCGTGCAAACGCCGCGCTTCTGCGGCGACTGCTGCAAAGCTGGCACCTTCTTGCGCGACTTCTGCGCTTCACGTGGCTTTGCGATCAGCTGGTTGATCGTCGGCATCGTTCACCCTTGTTCGCACGAGGCCTTCAAGTGAACCTTGAAGCCTTCGCAAATTCATTCGGGGCAATAGCCCCCACTCGCTTCACGTCTTCGGCTCACCAACCTCGCCCCGCGCGCTTGATCGCGCAAAACGAAATCACGCCAACCATTCATTGCTGAACGGAAAGCGCTTGACGCCACAGAGGACCGCAGCTCGCCTATTCGGCTCACCGAGATCATGCATCCGAGACTGATCTCAGGAGCTACTGCTCTTAAGACCAAATATTGTCCTGGCATTGCCTGGCTAGTGCCGACAGCGTTTGAGCGACGTTCGTCGAGGTTGGTGCCGTTTCATCCCGTAGGGCTGAAATGGTGATCCGTTCCGACGTAAGAGAAGCTCACCGCCTGTCGTGAAGTGGCCGGGTTTTATAAGTCATGCGGTGCCAAGTCAAGACTAAACGACATCGCAAAAGCGCAAGCGGCAGAGCCACTTCTTGCACTCTCAGGGAAACCCGAACGGGTTGTTTATGACATACCCCGCGAATCCGCGCAGCGCCGATTCTGCTGATTCCACAGGCTGCTGATCCGGTCAGACGGAGAACTTCCGAACGCCCATTTGGAGCGGGACAGGCTGGCAAGGAGGCACATAGGCAGACCGGCAGCGTCAAATTTGGAATAAATTTGTTATATTTCAATTACTTATGAAGAATTTTGTGCAAATCACGCGCGCTTATGGCGATGGAGCCAGCCGCCGCTTTGCCGGAATCAGGGAGATCGACCGCAGCCAGTCCCGCAGGTCGCGCAGCCGCTCATAGCCGTACTGCCGGGCAGCCTCCATGCCGAACACCAGCGAGCGGGTGGAGCCGACATCGACCACCATATCGACCATGGTTTTCCGGCCGGTCCAGATCTGGGCCATGAAACTCCCCTCCGCCGAGCACGAATCGATGGCCTGCACATCGGTCGTGGCGAAGAGTTGCTCGGTCATTTTGTCGACCAGCAGCACGCCCGGCGAGTACTTGGCGAATTCGGCGTCGAACGCGATTTTCCAAGTATAGGCCGTGGTCCCGCAATACATCAGCACCTGGGCGGCGATGGGCTGCCCGTCCAGGCATAACAGGGCCACCGAGGCGTTGCCGTCCGCCGCAAGGTCGCCGATCAGCCGCCGGGTGAATTCGGTATCCCGCTCGCTGCACAGGATCGCCGTGCCTTTGTCGCCCTTCCAACTCCGTTTCTCGAGATTGAGAAACTGTTCGAAGGCGGCTTTTGTCGCGTCAGCAGTGCGCTCGTTGACCATCTCCAGCTTGCCCAGAGCGGACAGCCTGTTCCAATCCTGCCGCAGCTTCTTGCGGGTGGAGCCTGACGTTTTCACGCCCTTGTCGCGCGACACCGACGGCCGCAAGCTGCGGGTCAGCGTCAGATGCGCATGATGCTCGTCCGCGATCGTCTTCTGAATCGCCGCATAGGCCTGCGAGTCGGCATCCATTTCCTTCAGGCTGACGACATTCGGCAGCGCGGGGTTTTTGCGGATCGCCGCGAAGAACGCAGGCATAACCTCGGCGGCGAAGGCGGGATCGATCACCGGCGTCGACAGGAATGCGTAATTGTACGGACGGGCCTCGAGCAACGCCGGCCAGAACATCATGACATTGCGATGCTGCAAGGCCCAAAGCCCCACCAGCCGCGCGGACTCGACGCCCTCCTCCCAGGCCAGCAGCACGTAAACCGCCGCGAACATGGTGTCGAACGCCGCCTTGAGCGCGACCGGATTCATGAATGCGTTGCCGGGCGCGCGGCGGATGAGGTCATTCCACTGCGCGGTAAGGTCCTGGCCGGGCGATGTGACCGAAACTGAAATCATGAAGGCCAAACCTGCGTCGAAGCACGTAGAAGCCGCATTCGCGCGGTACCTGATTGCGGTTGCATGACTGTGATCCAAGAACCAAAGCCGTCCCGGAAACATTAATGCTGCGACCGCACGACGCAGGCAAGCCGCAACCATTTTAATCGTTAATACACGCGTTTCTGCAGCATTAACCTCATCAGCCGTTCACCATGTTTCGTTCAAGCTTTAGTCGAGTTTGCAGCTGCAATGCTAAGTAGCTGAAAAGAGGCGCAACATGCGGCACACGGACATCGCCATTGTTGGCGGAGGGCTCGCCGGATCGACGGCTGCCGCGATGCTCGGCCGCGCCGGCATCTCCGCGATCCTGGTCGATCCGCACAAAATCTATCCGCCCGACTTCCGCTGCGAAAAGCTCGGCGGCTATCAGCTCGACCTTTTGCGCAAGACCGGCATTTCGGAAGCGGTGCTTGCCGCCACCACGCTCGACCGCAGCGCCTGGACCGCCCGGCTGGGGCGCCTGCTCGACAAGAAGCCGAGCGATCAACACGGCATCATCTACGACGATCTCGTCAACACCGTCCGCCGCCAGATTCCGGACAGCGTCGATTTCATCGAAGCCAAGGTCACAGCCGTCGCCACCAGCGCCGATCGTCAGTCGCTGACGCTGTCAAATGGCGAAGAAATTTCCGCGCGGCTGATCGTGCTGGCGAACGGTCTGAACATCGGCCTGCGCCACACCCTCGGCATCGAGCGCGAGGTCATCAGCCCCTGTCATTCCATCACTGTCGGATTCAATGTGGCGCCGGTGGGCCGCGACACGTTTGAGTTTCCCGCGCTGACCTATTTCACGGAGAACGCAGCAGCGCAGATGTCCTATCTGACACTGTTTCCGATCGGCTCCGCTATGCGCGCCAATCTCATGGTCTATCGCGGCATGGACGATCCGTGGCTGCGCCGCATGCGCCAGACGCCCGAACAGGCCATACATGAGTTGATGCCGAACCTTCGCGCCCTCTCCGGCGAGTTCAAGGTCGACGGCATGATCAAGATTCGTCCGGCGGACCTTTACGTCACCAAGGGACACCGGCAGGCCGGCATCGTTCTGGTCGGCGATGCCTTCTGCACATCCTGCCCCGCTGCGGGCACAGGCACCGGCAAGGTGTTCATGGACGTGCAGCGGCTGTGCAACGCCTACATCCCGGCGTGGCTCGCGAGCGCGGGCATGGACGCGGCGAAGATTTCGCAGTTCTACGACGATCCCGAGAAGTGCGCCAACGACGCCTCCTCACAACGTCAGGCCTACGACCTGCGTTCGATTTCTATCGATACCGGTTTGTCATGGCATATCCGGCGATGGACCCGCTTCCTGCATCGCGCCGTGGTTGGCGCGTTGCGTCATGCGCGCGAAACGCTGTCGGTCCGGCGGACGGCGCAGCCGTAACGGCTGCCCCTCACCGATCAATCGTCGTCATCCTCATCGTCATCATCCTCGGTGGGATGATGCGACTTGTGAAGCTGATCGTCCCATAGCTTCCGGTACATGCCGTTAGCCTTGAGCAGTTCGGCATGCGGCCCGCGCTCGATGGCCTTGCCATTGCTGATGACGATGATTTCATCCATATCGACCACCGACGTCAGCCGGTGGGTCGAGAAAATCATGGTGCGGCCCTTGGCGACCTTGAGCAGCGTGCGGTTGATCGCGGCTTCCGTGGTCTGGTCGAGCGCCGACGTCGCTTCATCGAGCAACAGCACCGACGGGTTACGCACGATGGCGCGCGCGATCGCGATGCGCTGGCGCTGACCGCCGGACAGTGTATCGCCGCGCTCGCCGACAACCGTGTCGTACTTCTGCGGCAGCGTCATGATATAGCGATGGATCTCGGCCTTCTTCGCCGCATCCACGACCTCGGCGTCGGTCGCGCCTTCCTTGCCGAGGCGGATGTTCTCGCGGATCGACATGTTGAACAGCATGTTTTCCTGGAACACCACAGCCATGCTGTTGCGCAGCGAATCGCGCGTCACCTTGCGAATATCGACACCATCGATGGCCACCTTGCCTTCGCTCGGTTCATAGAGACGCAGAATGAGATTGAGCAGCGTGCTCTTGCCTGAGCCGCTCGGCCCGACGATGGCAATGTTCTTGCCGGCGCCGATCTTGAGCGAGAGACCATCGAGCACAGCGGCGTCACTGCCTTCATATTTGAAGACAACGCGGTCGAAGTTGATGTTGTCGGTGATGCGCGGCAGATCCGGCGCGCCGGGACGATCGCCGCCGCGGGTCGGTTCATCAAGGAGTTCCTCCATGTGCCGAACAGAGGCGGCCGCCTGAATCGCGACCGGAATGAAGTGCATCAGGTGGGCGATGTTGTACGAGATTTCCCAGAACGCGCTTTCGAAGGTAACGAAGGTGCCGATCGAAATCTTGCCAATGGTGGCGAGATACGCGCCGATCGCCAGCACGATCAGATGCAGCAGCAGCACCGACACCGTGACGGTGCGCTCCACCATGGTTGAGAGAAACGTCGCGTCCGCCATCGAGCGCCGCGCCGCGTTGTTGCGGAAGCTGAACCAGCCGAACGCCTTGCGCTGCAGGCCGAATGCCTTCACCACCATCTGCGCCGCGACGTTCTCCTGCACCACGCCGAGGATCGCGGACTCGTTGACCTTCTGCTCGTAGTTCGCCTGCACCGCCTTCGGCGTCAGGATGCGCGGACCGATCAGGGTGATGGGAAATATCAGCAACGCCACGGCAGCCAGCTGCCAGTTCAGCCAGATCATCAGGCCGATGCCGGCAATCAGTTCGAGGAACGGCAGCATCGCGCTGTTGGCGAAATGCTTCACTGAGGATTCATACCCCGCCATGTCCACGGAAAACCGCGACAGGATCTCGCCGCGCTTGGTGCGCCCGAAGAAGGCGGCAGGCAAATTCTGGACATGCGCGAAAAGCCGTCCACGGACGTCCGAGATGACGGCAGCGGCCAGCCGCGCGTCCCATCGCTCGTACCAG
Source organism: Afipia sp. (assembly GCA_030652315.1). GTDB lineage: Bacteria > Pseudomonadota > Alphaproteobacteria > Rhizobiales > Xanthobacteraceae > Afipia. Next base: position 7,946 of record JAUSAX010000059.1, read on the forward strand.
ACCGCTACAATGGAGGTGATGATGCCGGCGACCGCCAGCACGGTCAGGATGGTGGTGAGTGCCTGGAAATCTTCCTCGCCGAGCGCGTCGTCGATCAGGAATTTCAGGCTGAGCGGCATGATGACGTTGAACAACGTCTCGATGAACAGACCGATCGCCACGAAGCTGAGCCAGGTCTTGTAATTGCGCAGCTGCGGCCAGGTAAACCGCCACAGCGTTGCGAACGCGCCCGCGGCCTCGCTCGCGGTATAGGCGACGAGATCCTCGTCGTCCTCATCGTCATCGTTGTCGATGTCATCCGGCTCCGGCGGTGCCGGAATATCGGCCTGAGCCGCCGCGGCAAGGCGAGCAGCTTCGTCATCGAGCGGCTTGCCCGACTCTGGCTTGTCGGTATCCGAGGTGGGCGGCTTGGTCGGCATCTAAAACCGTCGCTGCACGGCCGAACGGCCGCAATCACTCGTCGCAGCGGCCGGATGGCCGGTGCGTCTTAAGCGATTAGTCGTCGTCCGCTATCTTGTCAAAGAACGAATAGCGCAGGCTGTCGGCGTCCGCATACCAGTCGCCCGGCCCCTTGTTGGCGGCGAGCGTCGCATCCCACACCGCGTCGGTGGTATCGCGGCGGTGCATGGACAGGTCGAAACCATTGCCGAAGAACAGCTCCGACCATTCCCACCAGGTGCCCAGTTTCTTGACACCCCGCAGCAGGTCGTAGCGGTCGATCAGCGCGGGCACCATGTCGCTGGTGACCGATCCGAACACGAAGCCGGTCTTCACCACGCGGTTGAGCTCGCGCACGGCGCGCTTCACCTGTTTGTCAGATACATGACACAGGCTGGTTTCGAACACGAAATCAAACTCGCCTGCCTTGAACGGCAGTTTCGTCAGCGAGCCAAGCTTGTTGTACTTGCGCAGCGCCTTCGGCGTCTTGCCGTGGATGTAGCGGTTGTTCTCGACGCCCCAGGCATCGATGCCGCGTTCGCGCAGCGCGCCGACCAGTTCACCGCTCGCCGACCCCGCGACCAGCAGCTTGTAGCCCTTGGCGCGATTCCAGACGATCTTGATCAGGTTGGTGAGATAGTCCGGATCGGTGAACTTGTTCCAGACCTCGCCGTAGGGACCCTGGTTGCGGTAATTATCGAAATAGGCGCGGTCGATCTTGTCGGACGGCACATTGCCGCCCTCGCCGCGCTCGTAGCGCAGCTTGATCATCTGCGTCAGGATGATGTCGGTCGCGGCATCGGACGAATCCAGCAGGCCGTTCAGCGTTGAGTCGAACAGATAGTCGCCAACGACGACAAAGCCCGGATGTTCGTGCGGCTCGGGATGATGATTGGTCATCACGTCGCGCGCAGGCAATCCGCCCGGAATGCAGTTCACCGACGACAGCCAGCGATGGATCTTGCCCTCGAGGAAATGCGCGCGTGCATCGCCGAACGACTTCGGCAGCGACTTGATCGCCGCATCGATCAGTTCCTTGTCGCTGAGATTGGCGAAGGCCAGCGCGTCGGAACCCGGGATCAGCCAGTTCAACACACCATGACGGCCGACGTCGTGCCGCGCGCCTTCGACGTAGACGCAACAGCCGCCAAACGCCTCGGACATCCACCAGGCGCCGGGCACCTTGTCGCCCCAGAACGGTTCGTCGAACAGGATCGAGACCCGCAGGTAGTGCGCGGGACGATCGAAATAGGCGATGTGCTTCACCATCGAATGGCGCAGCAGCTCGCCGTCCCAACCCATGGTGGTGAGCCATGAATGCGGCAGGCACATCACGACCAGGTCGTGTTCCTTGGTAATCGGTCCCTTGCCGTTCATCATGTTGATGGCATAGCGCCCGGAATCCGCCTTGCCGACTTTCAGCACGCGGTGGTTCAACTGGATGTCAGCCTCGATCTCGCTCTGCAGGCTGTGGATCAACTGCTCGTTTCCGTTCTGGATCGAGTAGAGGCCGATGTAGCCCTCCACATCCATCACGAAGTTCTTCAGCGCATTGAGGCCGTTGGTGTTGTGCGGTTCGGTGGCGATGTCGGAGCGCGCCATGACCTTCAGGAAGCGCTTGGCGACCGGATCGGCCACTTCGCGATCCAGCAGTTCTTCGGCGCTGATGTAGGCCCACGGATGCTCGTTGTCGTGCGCGCCGACGCCTTCATAGTACTCGATCGGCGTGACCATGCCGGCGCAGAGCTTGCGGAAATCCTCGATGGCTTTCGCGGTCTGCGCGCCATATTTGCGGCGCATGCCGGGCACGTCGTCGAGCAGTTCACCGTCGAGCTGGACCTGCTCGGCGTCCATCGGGATCGTCTGCAGGCCAAAGTGCTGGACCAGTTCCCGCAACGGATCGGGGCCCGTCATCGAGTAATCGTAGATCTCGGCGACGCCTGCCTCGTACATGGCGGGCGCAGTGTCGAACGTCTTGGTCAGGATCTTGCCGCCAACGCGATCGGAGGCTTCATAGATCGTAATGCGGCAGAGCGCCCCAAGCTTTTTCTTGAGGTACCACGCACTCATCAGCCCGCCTGGGCCACCGCCGACTATCGCCAGATCGAGCATGCTGTCCTTCGCCCCTCGCCGGCGTTCTTGAAATTACCGCCAGTCTAACTCTGCCTAAACAAATGCGTTTTTCATCTGAAGGGAAGATGAACAAACCACGATCCGGAGCGAAAAAGGCGGAAAGTGCGGAAACCGGGGATATTTCCTGGCTGTTTTGCCGGATTCGCCGGATCGGAATCCGCAAGTCCGGCGCGGGGGGAGCCGCGCAGTTCCGCGGAGCGGAACATGCCCGCAAAGAAAATGGGCCGGCAAAAGCCGACCCATGGAAGATGTTCCTCGCTATCCGGAGCCACGAACACCAAAATAATCACCGCGAGGCGATCATGTTCTATGGCTTAAAACTAATCGCGCCGTTTTGTATGCCCTGCCCCAAATCGTTCGCACGTCTTGGTTGGTCACAGAATGGCCACAGACTAAGAGGGCGACGGTATGATTCATCCCCCAAATGGGTGAAAGCTATTTGGCTTACCTGCCAATAGAGCAATTCTTCTGCCAACTTAGGCTTATTCGACAGCGAGTCTCCATTTAGCCACTAGTCGCTACTTGATGACGAGCCTTGCCATCATGGCGGCCAGCTCGCTCTGACGCGACACGCCAACCTTGGAAAACACCCGCTTCAGAACCGAGCGGGCGGTCTCCTCGGCAATGCCGAGGCGTTCCGCAGCGTCCTTCGGCGACAGCCCGGAGCCGACCAGCGCGGCAATCCGGGCTTCCCCCAGCGTCACGCCGAGAACATCGCGGATCAGCGTCGGATCTGGAACACCGTCAGCCGTCGGGTTCATCAGAAGCACGATCGCCCGCGCCCGTGTCAGAAAACCATTGCCGACATTCTTCGCCGGGATCGGCAGCACATACAGCGCCAGCGGCCGGCTGGCGTTCTGCCTATGGACCAGGATCGGTTTGGTTTCCTGCGACAGGATGATCCGGTTTCCATCGAGCGCATTCCGGATCGCGGCCACCGCCTCCCCGCTCGCCACCGGATTTGCCAGCACCAGCCGGTCGTTCACGATGCTCAATCCGTCGCCGAGCAGCGCCTGCGACGCAGCGTTGGAGGACACCACGCGGCCCATCGAATCCAGTGCGAAAACGCCGATCCCGATGCGGGCCATCGCCGTACCCATCCCGGAATTCATGGCCTGGGCGTCCATCAAATGAATGCTCAGGCGCAGCGACGTCTCCACATGAGGAGCAAGCTGCTCCAGCATCTTCAACTCGTCTTCCGAATATTCGGGACGGCCGATCGCGCGCTGCACGCTCAAAGCCACTTCGATGTGAGGGTCCGGAGAGACGGTCGCCGCGGCGAAGTATTTCAAGCCATGCCGCCGCAGAAAGTCGCTGTAGAACGGATCGGTCTCCATTTCCTCGGGCGTCAGGAGATCGCGATCGGTAATGATATCTCGCTTGAAGAAATATCCGCGTTCGCGTGCACGGATCGCCCGGATGTCACGATCGCTCCAGTGCAGCGCGTACTCGGCACTAACCTCTCTGATCGAAGGGGATTCGATGACGCCGAAGCTGCCGTCATCCCGTCCGTAAATGAGGATCGCCCCGACATCGTCGAAAAACTTCGTGACGACTTCGAGGGCTACCGGCCAACGCGATGGATCGGCCGCTGCGGCATATATCGCTTCAATCGCCGCTATGAGGCGCTCGTGCTGTTGCAAATGGTCCTCGCGATATCGCGAAACATCAAATCGAAAAACTTCGAAGTATCTGGCGGAACCGACGAAAAGCCGGGAGACAGTCACAGTACGTTAGACACTCGGCGCGCTGAAATAGTTCCTCAGCATAAACAAAAAGGCCGCCCGAGGGGCGGCCTTTTATTCATGGCTGACACGCCAACTAGCGTGAAACTATTCCGCAGGCGGCAAAGCCAGCGGTTCCGCTTCCGGAGCAGCCGGCGTGATCGCCGCCTGCTTCTCGCGCTCGTCGAGGATCAGCTTGTCGCGCTTGGTTGCGACTTCGCGGATCTTCGCCATCGAGGCGCCGGTACCGGCCGGGATCAGGCGGCCGACGATGACGTTTTCCTTGAGGCCTTCGAGCGGGTCCACCTTGCCGTTGACGGCAGCTTCGGTGAGCACGCGCGTGGTCTCCTGGAACGACGCTGCCGAGAAGAACGACCGCGTCTGCAGGCTCGCCTTGGTGATGCCGAGCAGCACCGGGGTTCCGGTTGCGATCTTCTTGCCCTCGTCCTTCGCCTTGGCGTTGATCTGGTCGAACTCGATCTTGTCGATCTGTTCGCCCGAAATCATGTCGGTCTCGCCTTGATCGGTTACCTCAACCTTCTGCAGCATCTGACGGACAATCACTTCGATGTGCTTGTCGTTGATGAGCACGCCCTGGAGCCGGTAAACTTCCTGGATTTCGTTGACCAGATAGGCAGCGAGTTCCTCGATACCCTTGATCGCCAGAATGTCGTGCGGCGCCGGATTGCCTTCGACGATGAAATCGCCCTTTTCGACGATGTCGCCGTCCTGCAGATGGATGTGCTTGCCCTTTGGAATGAGGTACTCGCGAGTCTCCTCGTTCGTGTCGACAGGCTCGATCGAAATGCGGCGCTTGTTCTTGTAGTCGCGTCCGAAGCGGATCGTACCGCTGATTTCCGCGATGATCGCGGCATCCTTCGGCTTGCGGGCCTCGAACAACTCCGCGACACGCGGCAGACCGCCGGTGATGTCGCGGGTCTTGGCGCTCTCCGTCGAAACACGCGCGAGAATGTCGCCGGCTTTCACCTTTGCTCCGGTGTCCACTGACAAAATCGCATCGACCGACAGCATGTAGCGGGCGTCGCCGCCACGCGCCAGCTTCAGCACCTTGCCGTCTTTGCCCTTGACGACAATAGCGGGACGCAGATCCGCGCCACGGCCGCTCGTGCGCCAGTCGATAACCACGCGCTTTGCGATACCCGTGGATTCGTCGAGCGTTTCCGAGATCGACTGGCCTTCGACCAGATCCTCGAATCCGATCGTGCCCTCGACTTCGGTCAGGATCGGGCGTGAGTATGGATCCCACTCCGCGATGCGCTGGCCGCGCTTGATCATATCGCCTTCATCAACGCGCATGCGCGCGCCGTACTGAATGCGATGCGTCGCACGCTCGGTGCCGTCCGGATCAACCACCGCAACGACCATGTTGCGGACCATGGCAGCGTTGAAACCTTCGCTGTTGGTCGCGATCGCCTTGTTCTTGATGACGATCTTGCCGTCGAAGTTCGATTCGATGAACGACTGCTCGTTGATCTGCGCCGCGCCACCGATGTGGAACGTGCGCATGGTGAGCTGCGTGCCCGGCTCGCCGATCGACTGCGCGGCGATAACGCCGACAGCCTCGCCGTGGTTGACCGGCGTGCCGCGGGCCAGATCGCGGCCGTAGCACTTGCCGCAGATGCCGTTGACCAGTTCGCAGGTCAGGGCCGAGCGGATCTTC
>JAUSAX010000066.1 GCA_030652315.1 Afipia sp.
TCGCGTCGTTGACGTCTTTCTGCAGCGAGCCGAGCAGATTGCCGCTGCTCAGTCCGGCAGTCGCGTCCTTGACGTCGTCGAAGGTCTTCTTGAGGTCGGCCATTTCGGCCTCGCGCATCGCCTCGTTGAACTGGCCCTGGAATTCGGAGGCCATCCGGCGCGCCTTGCCCATCCACTGCCCGACCGTGCGCAGCACGCCGGGCAATTCCTTCGGGCCGATGGCGATCAGCGCAACGACGCCGATGACGACCAGTTCACTCCACCCGATGTCGAACATGGAAAATTCCGCCTACGGAGCCGCGGCCCGCATTGCTGAGGAAACGCGACGTCCGGATGTCAAACCGCTTTGCTTCCGACATCGCTCCGCGACGATGTGGTGGCCGACGGCGAGTTGTCGATGGTCTTGACCGGCTCGGGCTTCTCGGCAGGCTTCACCTCGTCGTCGGTCATGCCCTTCTTGAAGGCCTTGATGCCCTGCGCGACGTCACCCATCAGGTCCGAAATCTTGCCACGGCCGAACAGCAGCAGGACGACGCCGATCACGACGATCCAGTGCCAGATACTAAACGAACCCATACTGCCATCCTCCAAACACGCGACCGGATTTTCCCAGCCATATCTGACCAGAAACTAGGCCCCGGAGGTGTCAAAAACAAGGATTAACCCCGCGTCATGACTGCGCAAACCGGCGCATTGACACGAGAGTTAATGTTCACTCCCCGCAGGCGCGATCCACCCGCCCCCACGCGGAAAAATCAGCTTTCGCCGCTCTTTTCCGGCTCTACGGCAGGCGCGAGGGCCAATTCGAGATCGCCGGGCTCGAGCGGCTCTTCGTCCTCGCGCAGTTCCGGATCGTCGGACGGCGATGGAACAGCGAAGCCGCCCGGCAGCCGCGTATCCAGCAGACCCGCGCCTTTCAATTCGTCGAGGCCGGGCAGATCGCCCAGCGCTTCGAGGCTGAACTGCGACAGGAAGGCTTCGGTGGTGCCGAAAGTCAGCGGCCGGCCCGGCGTCTTGCGACGGCCGCGCGGACGGATCCAGCCGGTTTCCAGCAGCACGTCGAGCGTACCCTTCGACGTGACCACACCACGGATTTCCTCGATCTCGGCGCGCGTCACCGGCTGGTGATAGGCAATGATCGCCAGCATCTCGATCGCCGCGCGCGACAGGCGGCGCGTCTCGACGCTTTCACGGGTCATCAGCCAGGCGAGATCGCCGGCGGTCCGGAAGGTCCACTTGCTGGCAACCCGTACGAGATTGACGCCACGCATGGCGTAGTCGGCCTGCAGCTGCGCCAACGCGGCTTTCACATCCACGCCTTCGGGCATGCGCTTGGCGAGCGATGGCTCATCGAGCGGCTCGGTCGAAGCAAACAGCAAGGCTTCGAGCAGGCGCAGTTCTTCGGGACGCGCGACGACCTCGTTTGAAGACTCTTGCGAAGACTCCAGCACGGAATCCTGCTCGACCGGAGCAACGTGCTGCGCCGCCACACTCGTTCTCGCCGGACTTGGCATGGCCCTGTCTCCTTCTTCCACTTACTCGACGTCTTCCACTAATCGGCTTGCACTTCTGACGCTGCTTGAGCGTCGGGAGGTAAATGCTCGACGTGCTTACGAAAATACAAAGGTGCAAACGCTTCTTTCTGGTGCAGATCCAGCGTGCCCTCGCGCACAAGCTCGAGCGCCGCGGCGAAACTCGACGCGAACACCGTCGCCCGTTGCGTCGGATCGACGACGTAGCGCATCAGATACTCGTCGAGGTTCGCCCAGTCCTCGGACTCTGCCGAGCCAACCAGCCGTTCCAGCGATGCACGCGCTTCCGACAGCGACCACACGGTCCGCTTGGTCAGATGCACGGTCGCCAGCACACGCTGCTGACGCTGCGTGGCGTAGGCGGTCAGAAGATCGTACAGCGTCGCGGTCCAGCGGGCATGCTTGACCTGGGCAATCGTTTCCGGCTGACCGCGCGGGAAAATATCGCGTCGCAGTTGCGGCCGCGTCATCAGGCGGTTCGATGCCTCGCGAATTTGCTCGAGCCTGCGCAGCCTGTTGGCCAGCGCGGTCGCGAGGTCCTCGGCGCTCGGTCCTTCAGCCTCGGGCGGCTCCGGCAACAGCAGGCGCGACTTGAGATACGCCAGCCACGCCGCCATCACGAGATAGTCGGCGGCGAGTTCAAGCCGCACCTTGCGCGCGGCTTCGATGAAAACGAGGTACTGGTCGGCCAGCGCCAGAATGGAAATCTTGGCGAGATCGACCTTCTGCTGACGGGCCAGCGCGAGCAACAGGTCGAGCGGACCTTCATAGCCTTCGACATCGACGACGAGCGCCGGTTCGTCGTCAGCATTGTCCGCCGGCAAACCTGTTTCGAAGGAAAGGATTTCCGCGCTCATGAGGTCAGGCTCCCTGCCCGATCGATCAGCCGGTCGAGTTCGGCACGCGCCGCTCCACGGTCGAACGGCTGCGGGGTTCGGCGCGAGGCCAGAGCACGATCCGCACGGGCCAAGGCCTCACCTGCGAGCATCGGCGTTTCGCCGGCAACCTGCCGCATCTCATCGAGTTTGCCGTTGCAATGCAGGACGACGTCACAGCCCGCCGCCAGGCTGGCGCGCGTGCGTTCCGCGATCGATCCCTGCAAGGCGTTCATGGACACGTCATCACTCATTAACAAACCCTGGAAACCAATGGTCCCGCGAATCACCTGTTCAATGATTGTCGCAGATGTGGTCGCAGGTTGGGCGGGGTCGAGGGCGCTAAACACAACATGTGCCGTCATGGCCATCGGCAGATCGGCAAGCGGTACAAAGGCCGCAAAGTCGGTTTTGGCGAGTTCCGCAGCCGGGGTATCGACCGTCGGCAGCTGAAAGTGACTGTCCGCAGTGGCCCTTCCGTGGCCGGGAATGTGCTTCAGGACCGGCAACACGCCGCCCTGCGCCAGCCCATCGGTCACCGCGCGGGCAATCGCGGCCACTTGACCGGGGGTCGTGCCGTAGGCCCGATTGCCGATCACCGAGTCCGCTCCGGGAACCGGAACGTCCGCCAGCGGCAGGCAGTCCACGGTAATGCCGAGATCGGCCAGATCGGCGGCAATCAGCCGGGCCGACAGGCGCGCCGCCTCAAGTCCGGCTTCGCGGTCGATCGCGTACAGCGCACTGAACACCGCACCGGGCGGATAGGAAGGCCATTGGGGCGGCTGGAGCCGCTGGACCCGGCCACCTTCCTGATCGATCAGAACCGGCGCCTGAGGCTCGCCAACGGCAGAGCGCATTTCCTCAACCAGTCGAATGACTTGATCGGGAGTCTCAATATTGCGCTTGAAAAGGATAAAGCCCCACGGCCGCTGGTCGCGCAGAAATGCGCGCTCATCGTCGGTCAGAGCGGTTCCGGAAACACCCGTGATGAATGCGCGCGCGGCCATAAGTCGGCGATTAGCCCGCGCGTGGCGCCAGGGTCAAGGAAACCCGGCGGATTCGCACGTGATTGTGGGTGTCATCCACAATCGCAACCAATCTCAATGAGATGGCGAATGCTTTCGCTCTGTGTCCTCAGAAATCGCAGGCTGCCGATAGACGCAACAAGGGATCGGGCAATCCAGCGAAGGGATGCGGATATCACCGTTTGCCATCACGCACATTGACATGCAGTAATTTTACTGCATGTCTACGCGAGTGACTGACGACGAACTCGACCTGATCTTCAAGGCTCTCGGCGATCCGACCCGAAGGCGCATCCTCGATCTTCTGCGAGAGCGCCCCGAGCGGTCATTGTTCGAGGTCTGCGCCTCATCCTTCGCGGCGGATGGCAAGAGCCTGTCTCGACAAACGATTTCCCAGCACCTCGACATGCTGGAAAGAGCCGGATTGATCACAACCGCATGGAAGGGGCGGACCAAAACCCATTCCCTGAATGTCGCGCCCATGCGAGCGGCGACCGATCTGTGGCTCAGGAAGCACCTCCAGGAAAGGCATCCACCATGCGGATCTATGTGACCAGCGTTTCTGTCGATAACCAAGCCGAGGCCCTGACGTTCTACACCGACAAGCTCGGCTTCAAGGTGAAGCACGATATTCCCCTCGGAACTCACCGCTGGCTGACGGTTGTGTCGCAAGAAGAACCCGAGGGAACGGAATTGCTGCTCGAGCCGAGTGAGCATCCGGCCGTCAAGCCGTACAAGGACGCTCTCGTCAAAGACGGCATTCCCGCAGTGTCATTCCAGGTTCAGGATTTGAACACGGAGTGTGCAAGACTTCGCGAGCTCGGGGTCGCGTTCACGGTAGAGCCGATGGATGCAGGAACTGTGCGAATGGCTGTTCTGGATGACACCTGCGGGAATCTCGTCCAGCTGGTCGAAATAAAATAGGAACTGGCCGCACTCGCCAGCGCGCTCTGGAGGCCTCCCGTCAGCCTCTCAGCACTATTTCCTTTGGACCACGCACTGCCCGCCGGCAGATTTGAGATTCACGCAGAACTGCGTGGCCTCGTCGTTGGTCCCGAACGGCCCAACCATCGCGCGGTAGAAGGTGCCCTTGCCTGCGATGTCGGCCTTATGGATCGACGCCGTCCGCGACCCGAGAATCGCGCCATACTTGCCTTGAATGGATTTGAAGGAGGCCTTCGCGTCCGCCTCGGACTTCTGCGAGGAGACCTGCACATAAGCCCCGCCACCCGTAACCGCCGCAGGGTTGATCGCGGCAACCTTCGCCCGTGGCTCCGGAGGAGCCGCAGCGGGCTGCGCCTGCGGCGTGATCGAAACCGGCGCATTGGACTGCGGTGCCCCCGTCGAAGCGGTGCTGGCCGGAGCGCGTTGCGGTGCTGGAGCCTGCGCCCGTGCTGACGCTGCCGACCCGGCAGCCGCTGAATCCGGCTGGTCCGGGCGAATGCTCAGGGTACGGATTTTCCGCGGTTCTTCGCCGCCGCTCAACGTACCGTTGCCGACGCCCGCACCCGTGGGCCGGACGTTGGTCGATGCGCTGGCGACTGACGGCGGGTTCGCATTCTGGGTCAGCGGTGGAAACACCACGCGCGGACCGGTCCTGGCGTTAACATCGACAGGCTGTTCTTCGCGGGACACCACGCGCTCGGCTGACTTGTCGCCGACACGGTCATAGATCTGTTTGCCCGAACCATCGATCCCGCTGGGCGGAATGATCTTGTTCGGTCCCGCATCGGCCTTGATGACGGGAGGTTCGCCGCTGCGCGGCGAGCCGACGAAAGTCCGGTAAGCGAATGCGGCACCGGTGCCGACAACTGCAAGCAGCAGAACGACCACAACCGTCATGGTCCCGCCACGACGCGGCTTCGGCTCCTGTTCGTAATTCTCTTCAAAAGGCGGCCGGTCATAGGCACCGTCGCCGTAATGCTCCTCCTGAGCACCGAACTCATCGCGGCGCGGGTCATGATCCGGCCGGCCATAGAGGACATCATCGTAGCGGTCACCACCAGCGGCCTGATGGCCGTGCGCCTGCCCCGGCAGCACCGGATCGTAGCCGGAGTGATCGAACTGCGGAGCGTGGCCGCCGTGGGCCGCATCGTTCTGCGCGCGCGCGTATCGCGGATCGTAGTGGTCCTCTTGGGGAGCCGCGTACGGATCCTCGTCCCGATAGGCCGGCTCCTGCCGATAGGCCGGCTCCTGCGGTGCAGGCCGGGACGCAGTCAGGTTCTGTATCCACGACGGACGGCTCGCAGGAACTTCCTCCTCGGCGGCGGGCTCGTAGGCGTCGCTGTATTGATCGTACTGAGCAGGCTGCTGCGCCTGCCTTTGCGGATCGCCGGCAAAGCTCGAAAGCGGATCGGTCTGCCCGATCAGGCGAGCCAGTTCGGCCAACGGATCACTCGCGCCTTGCTGTGGGGCAATACGGGATTGATCCCGGGCGTAGTCGTCATCCGCCGGAAACGGTCTGTCGCGATATTGGTCAGCCATTGCGATGTTGCATCCCCTTCGGGAAAGCGTCGCTCCCGTCATTCAAACGGAGCGGCCGCTATTCACACTGCCGCCACCCGTTCCCCGCGGCGGTCAAATCCCCAACTATCGCATCTCGTCTGGAGCATGGACGCCGAGTACGGCGAGGCCTGAAGCCAGAACCGAGACGACGCCCTGAACCAAGGCCAGTCGCGCGATTGTTATCTCTGCATCATTCTGGATAATGAAGCGTAAATAGGGCAAATCGCGACCCTTGGTCCAGAGCGCATGGAATTCGCTTGCGAGATCATACAGGTAAAACGCGATTCGGTGTGGCTCATGTGCGAGCGCCGCCGCTTCCACGATCCGCGGATACAACGCGATCTGCCGGATCAGGCTCAGTTCGACCGGATCGCTGAGACGCTCGATCTTCGCTCCTAGCAGGAACGTCACGCGCGGCGACGCATCCTCCGGCAGTGATGGAACCGTCTCGCGCGCATTCTTGAAAATCGAATGTCCGCGTGCGTGCCCATACTGCACGTAGAACACCGCATTATCCTTCGACTGCTCGATCACCTTGGCGAGATCGAAGTCGAGCACCGCATCGTTCTTGCGGAACAGCATCATGAAGCGCACGGCGTCGGAACCGACTTCGTCCACGACCTCGCGCAGCGTGACGAAATCGCCGGAGCGTTTCGACATTTTCACCGGCTCACCGTTGCGCAGCAGCTTGACGAGTTGCACGATCTTCACGTCGAGCGCGGCCTCGCCGCCGGTCACGGCCTTGATCGCCGCCTGCACGCGCTTGATGTAGCCGCCGTGATCCGCACCCCACACATCGACCATGTTGAGGAAGCCGCGATCAACCTTCGTCTTGTGGTACGCGATGTCCGACGCAAAGTAGGTGTACGAGCCGTCCGACTTCTTCAGCGGACGATCGACGTCGTCGCCGAACGCGGTCGCGCGGAACAGCGTCTGTTCGCGATCTTCGTAATCCTCGACCGGCGCGCCCTTGGGCGGCGGCAAGCGGCCTTCGTAGACATCGCCCTTAGCACGCAGTCCGGCAATGGTGGCGCCGACGCAATCATTGCCGTTCTCGTTGAGCGAGCGTTCGGAGAAGAACACATCGTGCCGGATGTTGAGCGCGGCGAGGTCGCCCTTGATCATGTCCATCATCATGGCGATGGCTTTTGCGCGCACCATAGGCAGCCACTCTGCCTCGGATTGCTTCAGCAGCCTGTCGCCATGTTCGGCGGCGAGCGCCTTGCCGACCGGCTGCAGATAATCGCCGGGATAAAGCCCTTCGGGAATGTCGCCGATGACTTCGCCGAGCGCCTCGCGATAACGCAGGAAAGCGGAACGGGCGAGCACATCGACCTGCGCGCCGGCGTCGTTGATGTAATATTCCTTTGCGACGTCATAGCCCGCGAACGACAGCAGGCTCGCCAGCGCATCGCCAAACACCGCGCCACGGCAATGACCGACATGCATCGGCCCCGTCGGATTGGCGGAGACGTACTCGACGTTGACCTTCTCGGCCGCGCCGATCGCGCTGCGGCCGTAACTGTTGCCCTGCTCCAGCACTGTCCGCAACGCGCCAAACCACGCGGTCGTCTTCAGGGTCAAATTGATGAAGCCCGGTCCGGCCACATCGACGCTTTCAACAATCGGATCGGCGCGCAGCTTTTCCGCGATCTTGTCGGCAAGCTCGCGCGGCTTCGCCTTGGCGTCCTTGGCCAGAACCATCGCCGCATTGGTCGCCATGTCGCCGTGGGTAGCGTCACGCGGCGGCTCCACGACCACTCGCGTCAGGTCGATGCCCGCAGGCAGCACGCCCTCGCTGCCGAGTGTCGCGCATACGGCATGCACGCGCGAAAGCACATCGGCGAACAAATGCGGGGGCTGGCTAAGCGACGTCATTCGGGAATGTCCTGGTAAGCGCACGAAACTGGCATGTTCAGGCCGCCGCCTAACGTAAATCCGGGGTCGAGTCAAAAAGCCGCTGGTGCTCGATAATGGCGTATCTGTCGGTCATTCCGGCAATGAAATCGCCGATCCGGCGCGCCCGGCCGGCCTCGTCGTCCTCGCCGTGATGCGGCAGCCATTCGGCGGGAAGATCGTCCGGTTCGGCCCAATAGCGAGCGAAAAGATCGCTCACCACGTTTGCGGCATCCCGCATCACGCTCATCACGCGCTCGTGGCGATACATCCTGATCTTCAGGAAGCTTTTGACGGCCGCCTCCGCCCGCTCGGCATCCGCTGAAAACGCTACGATCACGCCGTGATGATTGCGGACATCCGCGACGCTCTGCGGTTGCACCGCCGCCAGCCGTTTGCGGGTTTCAGAGAACACATCCTCGATCAGATACGAGATCAGTTCGCGCACCAGTTCCGCGCCGCGCCGCGTCTCGTCGAGCATTGGATAGCGCGCCCTGATGACCGCATTGATGTCCGCGATCAGCGGGATGACATTGAGGTCATCGACCGTGAACAACCCTGCCCGCAACCCATCATCGATGTCGTGCGCATCATAGGCGATGTCGTCGGCGACGGCGGCGACCTGCGCCTCCAGCGAGGCATAGCTCCACAGTTCGAGATCGTGGTAACCAATGTAATCCGCGATGCCGATGGGCACGCCATGTTCCTTGTAACGCCCGACCGCGTTGCCGGCGCGGTCAGTCATCGGCCCGTTATGCTTGACGATACCTTCGAGGGATTCCCACGACAGATTGAGGCCGTCGAATTCCGGATAGCGCCGCTCCAGCAGCGTCACCACGCGCAGACTTTGCGCATTGTGATCGAAACCGCCGTGCGCCCGCAGGCATTCGTCGAGCGCGCGTTCCCCGGCATGGCCGAACGGCGGATGGCCAAGGTCATGGGCCAGCGCCAGCGTTTCCGTGAGATCCTCGTCGAGCCCGAGCTGCCGCGCCAGCGCACGGGCGATCTGCGCCACCTCCAGCGTGTGGGTCAGGCGAGTCCGGTAATGATCGCCTTCGTGGAACACGAAAACCTGGGTTTTGTGCTTCAGGCGGCGGAACGCGTTGGAATGAATGACCCGGTCACAGTCGCGGCGGAAGGCGCTGCGCCGCAGGCTGGGCGCTTCGTTGAACCGCCTCCCCCGGCTTTGACCGGGATCGCAGCCATAGACCACGGGAGGGGCAGCCATTCCGACCGACATACGAATTATTCTACTTTCGATGTTTGATTCTGGCGTCCAGCGCACTTAACTACGCATTACGGGGACATTCAAACACCCCGACCGTCCGGAGACCTGTCATGACTGCCACTGATCTCGCCCCAGCCACCAATGTCACGATTTCGGAGCGGGCTGCGAAGCGAATCGGCACGATCCTCAAATCCGAGGGCGAAGGCGCGATGCTGCGCATCAGCGTCGAAGGCGGCGGCTGCTCCGGCTTTCAGTACAAATTCGATGTCGAGCGCGCCAAGGCCGACGACGATCTGGTGATCGAGCGCGACAGCGCCGTGGTGCTGGTCGACCCGGCATCCGTGCCGTTCCTGGCCGGATCGGAAGTCGACTTTGTCGATGACCTGATCGGCGCATCGTTCCGCGTGGTCAATCCGAACGCCACCGCGTCCTGCGGCTGCGGCACGAGTTTTTCGATCTAACCCTTACTGTTCATCACGAAACGAGACGTCATCCTGAGGTGCGCGCTTTCTTGCGCGCCTTGAAGGATGGCATCAGCGCGTCCTCTCAACGAGTTGGGTCGGATCTCTCCGCTGTCATGGCCGGGCGTGTCCCGGCCAACCACCCCGTATTATACGAGCTCGCAAAAAGAAGACGTGGATGCCCGGGACAAGCCCGGGCATGACGAACTCTGGCTACTTCTTCTCCGCGAACAGCCGCTTCGCATTGCCGTGCGCGATCTGCCTGGCGACCGCCGGCGGCAATTGCTTCAGCCAGCCGCGAAACTCGGCCATGATCGCGCCGTAGCTCGACCAGCGCTCGCTGATCCACGTATCCGATCCCAGTAGAAAACGATCCGGATACTTCTCGAACATCGCACGCCATTCCGGCGTCAGTTCGCCGCCCGCGCCGGTGATCCCGCCGCGATATGACAGCTCGCCCCACAGCTGCGGATAGGTCGCCAGCATCGACGCGACACGGCTCGGCGCGAGGCTGAAGCCGGTGTGCGCCCAGATGATCTTAGCGCGCCCGTTGTGGCGCATCAGGATTTCGACCGCTTCGTCGTCGGCGTGGGCATGAAGATAGAGATCGTTGGCGACCGCGAAGTCCACGGCCTTCTTCACCCACTCCGTGGCAGCAGCTTTCCCTGAGAGGTGAAACTCGCCGATACCGCGGTAGTAGCCGCGCTTGAACTCGTCCTGCACCAGGTCGAAGATCGTCGGATCGTTGAACCAGGTCTGGATGTCGGGACGGACCCGGTACGGGCGAATGAACGGCACCACCCACAGCCCTTCGGCCTTTGCATCCATCAGCGCGTGGGTACCAGTGTTGGGACGGCTGGTCGCCAGAATGCCGGTGACGCGGTGCTTCTTGAACAGCGCGAGCACCTCCTCGACCTGATAATACGGCTTCGGCTCCCAATTGTAATGCAGATGCGCGTCGAAGATTTCGATCGGCTCCTCGGCCGCGCGAACCGGCGCGGCAGCAAGCAACGCGACAGCAGCGATTGCCAAGCACCACCATGAACTCGCTCGCGTGATGCGCATCGGGATTCTACTCGGCCGCTGCAACGCGCGGAGGCTGAACATCCGGGGTTTCCTGCAAGGTCGGATCGAGACGCTGCTTCAGGCGGCGGTCGATACGATCGAGATAGATGTAGACCACCGGCGTGATGTACAGCGTCAGCAACTGCGACACCAAAAGGCCGCCGACGACCGCCAAACCAAGAGGCTGCCGCAGTTCGGCGCCCGCGCCTGCTCCCAGCGCGATCGGCAGCGTGCCGAAGATCGCAGCGAACGTCGTCATCATGATCGGCCGGAAGCGCAACAGCGCCGCCTCGCGAATGGCGTGTTCGGCGCTCAAGCCGTGAGCGCGCCGCTCGATGGCGAAGTCGACCATCATGATCGCGTTCTTCTTGACGATGCCGACCAGCATGACGATACCGATCATCGCGATCACCGACAATTCCATGTTGAACAGCATCAGCGTCAGGATCGCGCCGATGCCCGCCGACGGCAGGCCGGAGATGATCGTAATCGGGTGGATGAAACTCTCGTAGAGAATGCCCAGGATCACGAAGGCGGCGAACACGGCGGCGAGGATCAGCACGCCCTGCCCGCGCAGCGAATCCTGGAACACCTGCGCCGTTCCCGAGAAGCCGGTCGTGACTGTCGCCGGCAAATTCGAATCCTGTTCGATCTGGGTGATCTTATCGACAGCGTAACCGAGCGACGTCCCCTGCTGGAGGTTGAACGAGATCGTCACCGCCGGCTGCTGTCCTTGATGATTGATCTGCAGCGGACCGACCGTCGGTACCATCTTCGCCACCGCCTCAAGCGGGATCGTCTGATTGTTCGCTGTCTTCATGTAGAGTTTGGACAGGTCCGTCGGATCGACGCGGAACTTCGGCTGCACTTCCAGAATGATCTGATAGTCATTCGAGGGCATGTAGATCGTGCCCACCTGCCGCGCGCCGTAGGCGTTGAACAACTGGTTGCGGATCTGGTCGGCGGTGACGCCGTAAACCGCGGCTTTCTCGCGGTCGATCTCGACCGTGAGCTGCGGGTTCTTGATGTAGAGATCGGTGGTGACGTCAAGCAGCCCCGGCACCTTGGCAATCCGGTCGCGCATTTCCGGCGCGACGCGATAGAGCGAATCCGTATCGCCGCTCTGCAGCGTGTACTGATACTGACTCTTCGACGCACGCCCGCCGATGTTGAGGTTCTGAATGCTCTGGAAGAACGCCTGCAACCCCGGCACCTGTAACGCCGTCTGCCGGAAGCGTGCAACGACAACCTGCACGGGCGCGCGCTCGTCCTTCGGTTTCAGTCCGATGAAAAGCCGGCCGTAGTTCGCAGTCGCATTGGGACCGCCGGAGCCGACCGTGCTGTTGACGAACTCAACTGCCGGATCAGACCGCAGGGCATCGGCCAGCAACTTCTGCCGCTCGCTCATCGCCTGGAACGAGGTATCGGTCGCGGCTTCTGTCACGCC
>JAUSAX010000074.1 GCA_030652315.1 Afipia sp.
GCATTCAGCAAAGGGGCAACCCTGTTTTGCTCCGGAATGCGTTCAATTCGAAAGAGTGAGCGATCGTATGGGTGAACCGGCTTATCGACGTGTCGTGGTCAAGGTGTCCGGCGAGTATCTCGCCGGGGACCAGTCCTTCGGTATTCACCAGCCCACCATCGACCGGATCGCCGGCGACCTCATCAAGGCCCGTGAACTTGGCGTTGAGATCGCTGTCGTCGTCGGCGGCGGTAACATCTTCCGCGGCGTCGAGGTCTCGTCCCGCGGTGTGTCTCGCACCACCGGCGACACGATGGGCATGCTTGCCACCATCATGAACTGTCTCGCGCTGGAATCGGCGCTTGAGCGCAAGGGTCAGTCGGCGCGCGTGCTGTCGGCTTTCGTCATGCCGCAGGTCTGCGAACTGTTCACGCGCAGCGCGGCTCACCGGTATCTCGCCGAGGGTCGCATCGTCGTGCTCGCCGGCGGCACCGGCAATCCGTACTTCACCACCGACACCACGGCGGTCTTGCGCGCGGCCGAGATCGGCGCACAGGCGGTTCTCAAGGCCACCAATGTGGACGGCGTCTACAGCGCCGATCCGAAGAAGGACCCAACCGCCAAGCGATTTGAACGGCTGAGCCATTCGCAGGCGGTTGAAGGTGGCTATAAGGTGATGGATGCGACGGCCTTCGCGCTTGCCCGCGAGACATCGTTGCCTATCATCGTGTTCTCCATTGCGGAGCCGGAGTCGATCAGCTCCGTGCTGAGCGGCAAGGGCAAGAGCACGATTGTCGCCGGTTGATGCGCTGCGATTCCGTGGCGCGTAAGCCGAAAATTTGAGCCTGAACAATAAGATACGAGATGCGATCCAAAGTTGATCCGCATCAGACTTGAAGGGAGTACCATCGCATGGCCGCCGGGAATTTCGATATCAACGATCTGAAGCGCCGGATGGAAGGCGCGATCAACGCGCTCAAGCACGAACTCGGCGGACTGCGTACTGGCCGTGCTTCTGCATCGATGGTCGAGCCTGTGCAGGTCGAAGCTTATGGCAGTCACATGCCGCTCAATCAGGTCGCGACGGTCAGCGTGCCGGAACCGCGTCTGCTCTCGGTTCAGGTCTGGGACAAGTCGATGGTGAAAGCGGTGGAGACCGCCATCGTCAACTCGAACCTCGGGCTCAGCCCGGCGACCGAAGGCCAGGTCATCCGCCTGCGAATTCCTGAACTGAACGAAGAGCGGCGCAAGGAACTGGTGAAGGTCGCGCACAAGTACACCGAGGCTGCGCGCGTTGCCGTTCGCCACGTGCGCCGCGACGGTCTCGATGTGCTCAAGAAGCTCGAGAAGGATCACCAGATCTCCGAGGACGACGAGAAGCGCCTTTCGAACGAAGTTCAGAAGGCGACCGATGCTGCCATCGCTGACGTCGACAAGGCGCTTGCGACCAAGGAAAAAGAAATTCTCACGGTTTAAGAGATCGCGCGATGTCGAACGGCGCCATGCCAAAGCCAGAGGAATCGGATCGTGCCGATGCGCCGCGGCATGTTGCGATCATCATGGATGGCAACGGACGCTGGGCGGCGGCGAGGGGACTGCCCCGCGCTGAAGGCCATCGCCGCGGCGTCGATGCGCTCCGCAAGGTGGTGCGCGCGACGTACGAACTCGGAATTTCCTATCTCACGATCTTTTCGTTCAGTTCCGAGAACTGGTCGCGGCCCGCGAGCGAGATCGGCGATCTGTTCGGCCTGCTGCGCCGCTTCATCCGCAACGATCTTGCGACGCTGCACGCCGATGGCGTCCGCGTTCGGGTGATCGGTGAGCGCGGCGGACTCGAGTCCGACATCTGCGCGCTTCTGACTGAAGCCGAAGACCTGACGCGGAACAACACGCGGCTGACGCTTGTTGTCGCCTTCAACTACGGCTCGCGGCAGGAGATCGCCAACGCCGCGCAGCGGCTGGCTCGTGAAGTCGCGGAGGGCAAGCGCGATCCGGCGACGATCACGACCGATGTGCTCGGCAGCTATCTCGACACCTCGGACATTCCCGATCCCGATCTGATCATCCGCACCAGCGGCGAGCAACGGCTGTCGAATTTCCTGATGTGGCAGGCCGCCTACAGCGAGCTGGTGTTCGTTCCGATTCACTGGCCGGATTTCGACAAGGCCGCGCTGGAAGGCGCGATTGCCGAATACGCGACCCGCGAGCGGCGTTTCGGCGGCCTGGTCGCCAAGAACGTCGCAAAGACCGGATCGTGAGCGGCGTGGCCCCGGATACGCCAGCGACACCGGAGACTGCCAAAGGCTCGAGCAATCTCTTCATGCGTGTCGTCGCGGCGCTGGTCATGGCTCCGCTGACCATTGCAATCGCGTGGATCGGCGGCTGGCCATGGGCCTGTATCGTGATCGCAGCCGCCGCGTTGCTGTACTTCGAATGGCTGATGATCGTCGGCGCATCCGGCAACCGGCTGGCCGTCGCAACGGGAATAGCAGCGCTCGCGGTTGCGGGCGTGTGTCTGATGATGAGACGGGCGGATCTCGCACTCGGGATCGTGGCTGTGGGAATCGCGCTGGCTGCTATTATCGGACGCGGACAGCGCGGCTGGATTGCAAGCGGACTGATTTATGCCGCCGCGGCTCTGGTGGCTGCGATTGTTGTCCGGCGCGACGCAGACTTTGGATTCGTCGCACTGATGTTCGTGCTGCTGATCGTCTGGGTGACCGATATCGGCGGTTACTTTGCGGGACGCGGCATCGGAGGACCGAAACTCTGGCCACGCGTCAGCCCGAAGAAGACATGGGCGGGTGCGATCGGCGGACTGGTGCTTGGTCTTGTTGTTGCGGCGGGATTCGCATGGCTCGGTTTCGGCGCGCTGCTTCCGCTGCTCCTGCTCGGCGCAGTACTGTCGATTGTTTCGCAGCTCGGCGACCTGTTCGAATCCGCGATCAAGCGGCGCTTCGACGTCAAGGACTCGAGCCACATCATTCCCGGTCACGGCGGATTGCTGGATCGGCTCGACGGTTTCGTTGCGGCGATTGTTTTCGCCGCTCTCATTGGGTTTATGCGCGGCGGCCTCGATGGCGTCGGTCGCGGCTTCATGGTTTGGTGATCTGATGAACGCTGTTCCGTTGCGTAACAACAAGGCCACGGCCACCGCGGTGCGGACCGTTACGGTGCTCGGCGCCACGGGTTCGATCGGCGACAGCACGATGGATCTGCTGCGGGCGTCGCCCGAGCGCTATCAGGTCGAGGCGCTGACGGCGAACACCAACGTCGAAGGGCTGGCGAAGCTCGCGAAGGAATTCGGTGCGCGTTTTGTTGCGGTCGCGGACGCATCGAAACTCGGCGAATTGCGTGACGCGCTGGCGGGAACGGACATTGCCAGCGGCGCGGGCGAGAGCGCCATTATTGAGGCGGCCCAGCGTCCGGCGGATTGGGTGATGGCTGCGGTCAGCGGCGCGGCCGGGTTGAAGCCCGCGCTCGCGGCAGCGGATCGCGGCGCGACCATCGCGCTGGCCAACAAGGAATGCCTCGTTTGCGCCGGCGACTTTTTCATGGACCGTGCCGCGAAAGCGGGCGCGTGCATTCTGCCGGCGGATTCCGAACATAACGCGCTGTTTCAGGCGCTCGCCTCCGGCAACCGTGAAGAACTGGTTCGCGTGATCATCACGGCTTCCGGCGGGCCGTTCCGCACCTGGAAAGCGGCCGACATTGCGCAGGCCACATTGGCGCAGGCGCTGAAGCATCCGAACTGGAGCATGGGCCAAAAGATCCCCATCGATTCCGCATCGATGATGAACAAGGGGCTTGAGGTGATCGAGGCCTCCTACCTGTTCGCCTTGTCGCCGGATGAAATCGATGTGCTGGTGCATCCGCAATCCATCGTGCACGGCATGGTGGAGTTTTCGGACCGGTCCGTCATGGCGCAACTCGGCACGCCCGACATGCGCACGCCGATTGCGCATTGCCTCGGCTGGCCGGATCGCATCGTGGGACGCGCGGCGACGCTGGATCTCGCAAAAATTGGCTCGCTGACGTTTGAGGCGCCTGATTACGACCGGTTCCCCGGATTGAAACTCGCCTATGACGCGCTGCGCACCGGCAACGGCGCGACCACCGTCTACAATGCGGCTAACGAAGTCGCGGTGGCGGCTTTCGTCGCCCAGAAAATCCGGTTTGGCGGCATCGCACAGCTCGTCGAGGCGACCATGAACAACTGGGTGCGGGGCGGGAACCTCGCGCCGCTGACGTCAGCCGATGACGCGATTTCCGTTGACCATGATGCGCGAAATAGTGCGGTCACCCTCTTGCCTCAAATTGCCTTAAAGGCATCCTAGATCGTTGGGGACCGGGCCGGACGGCTCGCTGGTGAGGGATTGGCTTGTGGATTTTTTCCTGAATAGTTTCAATACGTTGAGTCATGGGCTCATCGGCTACATCATCCCCTTCCTGTTTGTCCTGACCATCGTCGTCTTCTTCCATGAGCTTGGCCATTTCCTCGTCGCCCGCTGGGCCGGGGTGAAGGTCTTAACGTTCTCGCTCGGGTTCGGTCCGGAACTGTTCGGTTTCAACGACCGTCACGGCACCCGCTGGAAGGTCTCGGCGATTCCGCTCGGCGGCTACGTCAAGTTTTTCGGCGACGAATCCGAAGCCAGCACGCCATCCGCCGACGCGCTCCAGGGCATGACGGCCGATGAACGCAAGGTCAGTTTCCATCACAAGGGCGTTGGCGCGCGCGCCGCTATCGTGGCGGCGGGTCCGATCGCGAACTTCCTGCTCGCGATTGTGATTTTCGCGGCGCTCTTCACGTTCTTCGGCAAGCCGAGCCAGACTGCGCGCGTCGATTCCATTCAGGAAAACAGCGCCGCTTCGGCCGCAGGCTTCAAGCCCGGCGACATCGTGACGGGGATCAACGGCGACGCGATCGAAAGCTTCACCGAGATGCAGCGCATCGTCAGCACCAAGGCGGGCACGCCGCTGGTGTTCACCGTCAAGCGCGGCGACGAGACCGTAAAGCTGAACGGGACGCCCCAGCTTAAGGAAATCAAGGATTCGTTCGGGAACGTCCACCGGGTCGGCATCCTGGGAATCACCCGTGCCACGGGCCCCGGCGACACGGTCACCAAACCAGTGAACCCGGCGACCGCTGTCTGGCTGGGCGTCAAGGAGACCTGGTTCGTCGTTGACCGCACCGTTTCGTATATCGGCGGGATTTTCACCGGCCGGGAGAATGCGGATCAGGTCGGCGGACCGATCCGGATCGCCCAGATCTCCGGCCAGGTGGCCACGATCGGCCTCTCGGCGCTGATTCACCTTGCCGCGGTCCTTTCGGTTTCAATCGGCCTGCTGAACCTGTTTCCGGTGCCGCTTCTGGATGGCGGACACCTTTTGTTCTATGCGGTGGAAGCCATTCGCGGGAAGCCGCTGTCGGAGCGGTCGCAGGAGCTTGGTTTCCGCGTCGGACTGGCGCTGGTGCTGATGTTGATGTTGTTCGCGACTTACAACGATATCCTGCATTTGGCCGCGTCCTGATTGCGGCTTTTTTACAGGCGTGGCCGATCAGCAACGTCTTGTTGGGAAATTGGAATTGCCCTGCGAAAGGGCGTTTGCCCCTTAGGCAAAATTGGCTACAAGCAGTGCAATATTTGGGGAATCTCCCGGCCCGGAAACGGACCGGCTTTGGAATGACAAGGGCGCCTGGCGCATGATGGTTGGATTGCGAGTGTTAAGGGGTGGTTTGGCCGCCGCCCTGATCATGGTTGCTGTGCCGGTTGTCGCAGTGGCGACCGCTTCGCTCGTGTCGTCGCAGGCCGTCGCGCAGACCGCGGCTTCCATTGGTGTGGAAGGCAACCGCCGGATCGAAGCCGATACCATCCGTTCCTACTTCAAGCCCGGCCCCGGCGGCCGCCTCGACAGCGCCCGCATCGACGACGGCCTGAAGGCCCTGATCGTGACCGGCCTGTTCCAGGACGTGAAGATCAATCAGGCGGGCGGCCGGCTGGTCGTTGTGGTCGTCGAGAACCCGGTCATTGGCCGCGTGGTTTTCGAAGGCAACAAGAAGGTCAAGGACGAGCAGCTCAACGCTGAAGTTCAGTCCAAGGCGCGTGGGACCCTGTCGCGGGCGATGGTTCAGTCCGACACCGCGCGCATTACCGAAATTTATCGCCGCAACGGCCGTTACGATGTGAAGGTCGAGCCCAAGATCATCGAGCAGCCGAACAATCGCGTCGATCTGGTCTTCGAAGTCACCGAAGGCGCCAAGACCGGCGTGAAGTCGATCGATTTCGTCGGCAACAAGGCCTATTCCGCCTATCGCCTGCGGGACGTGATCAAGACGCGTGAAAGCAATTTCCTCAGCTTCCTCGGTTCCGGCGACGTTTACGATCCGGATCGCATCGAAGCCGACCGCGATATCCTGCGCAGGTACTACCTCAAGAACGGTTACGCCGACGTCCAGATCGTCGCGGCGCTGACCGAGTATGATCCTGAGCGCAAGGGATTCCTCGTGACCTTCAAGATCGAGGAAGGTCAGCAGTACCGTGTCGGTTCTGTCGATTTCCAGTCCAGCATTGCCTCATTCGACGGAAACTCGCTCCGCAGCCTGTCGCGCGTCAGTGTGGGCTCGGTCTACAACGCCGAAGCCGTCGAAAAGTCGGTCGAGGAAATGTCGGTCGAGGCATCGCGTCGCGGTTATGCGTTCGCAACCGTGAAGCCGCGTGGCGACCGCAATTTTGAAGCGCACACCGTCTCGATCGTGTTTGCGATCGAAGAAGGCCCGCGCACTTACATCGAGCGAATCAATGTTCGCGGAAATACGCGAACCCGCGACTATGTCATTCGCCGCGAGTTCGATATCTCCGAAGGCGACGCCTACAACCGTGCGCTGGTCGATCGCGCCGAGCGCCGCCTGAAGAACCTCGACTACTTCAAGACCGTGAAGATCATCCCTGAGCCAGGCTCGTCAACGGATCGCGTCGTTCTGAACGTGGATCTCGAAGAGAAGTCGACCGGCGACTTCTCGGTGTCCGGCGGCTACTCGACTGCGGACGGCTTCCTCGGCGAAGTCAGCATTTCGGAACGCAACCTGCTGGGTCGTGGCCTGTATGCGAAGGCTTCAGTACAGTATGGCCAGCGCACGCAGGGCTATCAGCTGTCGTTCGTCGAACCTTATCTGCTCGGCTACCGCGTCGCGCTGGGCCTCGACTTCTATCAGCGCAAGCAGCTTGCATCGAACTACGTGTCCTACGATTCGAAATCGATCGGCTTCAGCCCGCGCCTCGGCTTCCAGCTGCGTGAAGACCTGAACCTGCAGCTGCGCTATTCGATCTCGCAGCAGGAAATCACGCTGCCGGCTTATTTGACGAACTGTAATAACTTCGCTGGCCCGGGGTACTATCCGACGCCGGCCTATCTCCAGGCTCTTACTGCGGCCGGTACGCCCGACCCAACTTTCAGCGCGACCAACAACTGCTTTATGGACGGCGAAGCTTCGGTTGCTGTGAAGCAGGGACTTTCCAAGGGAGCGGTCACGACTTCGGCGCTGGGCTACACGCTCGCGTACAACACGCTCGACAACAACAAGGATCCAACCACCGGTATCCTTGCAACCTTGAACCAGGATTTCGCCGGCGTTGGCGGCGACGTCAGCTACCTGAAGACGGTTGGCGACGTGAAACTGTATACGCCGGTCGTGGCGGACGTCGTCGGCGTGCTGCGTCTTCAGGGCGGTGTCCTGACTGACACGGGCAAGGGCATCCGCATGCTGGATCATTTCCAGATGGGTCCGAACCTCGTTCGCGGCTTCGCTCCGGTCGGTATCGGTCCGCGCGACATCACTGTCGGCACCTATCAGGATGCTTTGGGCGGCACGAAGTACTGGGGCGCCTCGGCTGAATTGCAGATGCCGTTCTGGTTCCTGCCAAAGGAGATCGGCCTGAAGGGCGCGGTCTATGCCGATGCCGGCTCGCTGTTCGACTACCAGGGGGCGACTTCAATTGTTCAGGGCGGGTCATGTGGCGGCTCGGCTCTGCAGAACGCCCAAAATCAGTGTCTGACGATCGGCGGCGACGACGGATTGGTCCGGTCATCGGTCGGTGTCGGCTTGATCTGGCAGTCGCCATTCGGACCGCTGCGCTTCGATTATGCGATCCCGTTGACCAAGGGTAAGTACGACCGGACCCAAGAATTCCGGTTCGGCGGCGGCACGTCATTCTGAGCTCAAGCCGGGCTCGCGCTTAACACAGCGGGTTCCAGCCGTTCGGTTGGAACCCGCTCAAGTATTTTGTTGCAGGCATTTTCCTTCTGCGGTCCGGAGTTCGCGTCGCGGGAAAGTGCATTTTCCTGACCGCGGCGGGTGGAATGACGCAGGGGACATTCTTTAAACGTCCTTCACCGGTGACGCTGGCAGACCTTGCTGCGTTGACCGGTGCGCAACTCGCCGACCCATCGTGCGCCGGCAAGGTCATCGCGGGAGCGGCATCGCTGGACCGGGCAGGGCCCGCTCATCTGACATTCTGCGAAAGCAAGAAGTACGCGGCTCAGCTGGAACAGACGCATGCAGGTGCGTGTCTGGTGAACGAGCGTATGGAGGGCAGCGTGCCCTCACATGTCGCCGTGCTGCGCGTGGCGGAGCCGTACCGTGCCTTTGTCGCGGTGATGCGGTCGCTTTATCCCGATACCCTGCGTCCTGCCTCGTGGTTCGACAACAGTGGTGTCGCGGCCGGTGCGGTGGTGCATCCGTCCGCGTACCTCGAGGACGACGTCGTGGTCGATCCGCTCGCGGTCATCGGACCGGATGTCGAAATCGGTTCCGGAACCGTGATCGGGTCGGGAGCCGTAATCGGGGCGGGTGTTCGGATCGGCCGGGATTGCAATATCGGGGCGAATGCGTCGATCCTGTGCGCCTTCATCGGCAACGA
Organism: Afipia sp.; assembly: GCA_030652315.1. Taxonomy (GTDB): domain Bacteria; phylum Pseudomonadota; class Alphaproteobacteria; order Rhizobiales; family Xanthobacteraceae; genus Afipia. The sequence continues at coordinate 8,898 of JAUSAX010000074.1, forward strand.
GGTCATCATCCATCCCGGCTGCCGTATCGGTCAGGACGGGTTTGGCTACCTGATGGGGGCGAGGGGGCATCAGAAGGTGCCGCAGGCCGGGCGGGTCATCATTCAGAACGGGGTCGAGATCGGCGCCGGGACCACGGTGGACCGGGGTGCCCTGAACGACACCGTGATCGGCGAGGGCAGCAAGATCGACAACCTGGTCCAGATCGGCCACAACGTGACCATCGGGCGAAACTGCATCGTCGTCAGCCAGAGCGGAATCGCGGGCAGTTCGACGCTCGGTGACGGGGTCATCCTCGGGGCGCGGATCGGCGTGAGCGATCATGCCACCATCGGCGACGGGGCGCAGATCGCGGCACGAAGCAGCGTCGTCGGCGAAGTGCCGCCCGGCGCGCGCTGGGGGGGCTCGCCGGCCAAGCCGATCAAGCAGTTCTTTCGCGAGCTGTTTGAGGTGGAGCGCCTCGGCCGGGAAGGCAGTGCGAAATTGAAATCGAAGCCGTCCGGTTCGGGCGACGAGGAACAGACATAATGGACGAGAAGGCGCCAATCACCATCGAGGCCGTGGACATCGGGCAGATCCTGAAAACTCTGCCGCATCGCTATCCCATGCTGCTGATCGACAGGGTGATCGATATCCGCAAGGATTTCAGCGGGATCGGGATCAAGAACGTATCGGCCAACGAACCGCAGTTCCTCGGGCATTTCCCCGGCCGCCCGATCTATCCCGGCGTCCTGATGATCGAGGGCATGGCGCAGACCGCCGGCGTGATCGGCATGCTGTCGACCGAGACCGATCGTCCGACGGCGGTGTATTTTCTGACCATCGACAAATGCAAGTTTCGCAAGCCGACCGGGCCGGGCGATATCATCCATTATCACATGCGGCTGGTCACGCGGCGGCGGGACATGTGGTGGTTTCACGGCGACGCCAAGGTTAACGGCGAAGTGGTCGCGGAAGCCGATGTCGGCGCGATGCTGGCCGACTGACCTGTCCTGTCATCATGCGTAACAATTGATGACCATGCCCGTGCCGTCTTTCATTCCAGATGACGGGCGGGCTTGCACTATAACGATGTCATATCGTCTGCACGGTTAGTTTTCGGCTGAGCGAAAGGCATGCAGGCAAGAGGGGCTGATGAGCAAGATCGATCCAACGGCGCGAATTGAGGACGGAGCCATCATCGGCGATGGAGCCTCGATCGGGCCTTATTGCATCGTCGGGCCGAACGTGACGATCGGTGCGAACTGCACACTGCACGCCCATGTCAACATCGCCGGCCAAACCACGCTCGGCGCAGGTTGCTCGGTTTATCCATTCGCCTCGCTCGGCACGCCGCCGCAGTCCTCCGGCCATCGCGGAGAGCCGACGAGGCTGGAGATCGGCGACAACTGTACCATCCGCGAGTCGGTCACAATGAACGCCGGTACGGTCGGCGGAGGCGGCGTGACCCGCGTCGGTTCGCGCGGGTTTTTCATGGCCTACAGTCACATCGCGCACGATTGTCAGATCGGTAACGATGTCATTCTTGCGAATAGTGTGCAGCTTGGCGGCCATTGCGAAGTCGGCGACCACGCTTTTTTTGGCGGTCTGTCGGCGGTCCATCAATTCGTCAGGATCGGCGCTCAGGCCATGATCGGCGGTGTGTCGGGTCTGCGCGGCGACGTGATTCCATATGGCCTTGTCAGCGGCCAATTCGCGCATCTCGAAGGGTTGAACGTCGTCGGAATGCGGCGGCGAAAGTTCACGCACAAGCGTCTCCAGCTTGTGCGTGAATTCTATCAGCAGTTGTTTCACGGCGGTGGAGTCTTCTCCGACCGGCTTGCGGCTGTGCGCTCCATGGCCGACAGCGATCCTGCCATTGCGGAAATCCTGAAATTTATCGATGACGGCAACAAGCGCCCGCTCTGCATGGCGCACAATAACCCCAACAAATCGACCGAGCGCGCGCACCTCGAATCCCGATGACAGCTGGTCCCGAAATATCCGCAACAGTCGGCATCATTGCAGGAGGCGGTGTGCTGCCGTTCTCGGTCGCGGAGGCGCTGCGCGCGCGGGGGATCGCACCGTTTATATTCGCCGTCAGGGGCTTTTGCGATCCGGTCCGTGTCGCGCAGTTTCCGCATCATTGGGTTGCGCTCGGCCAGGTCGGCCGGCTGACCCGGCTGATACGGTCCGAAGGATGCCGCGACATCGTGTTCCTCGGCGGGATGGTGAGGCCCGCATTGTCGGACGTTCGTCTTGACTGGGGCACCGTGCGCGCCATACCCGCTATCGCAGCGGCACTGCGCGGCGGCGACGATCATCTGTTGTCGGGCGTGAGCCGCATTTTTGAACGGTACGGCTTTCGCGTCGTTGGCATCGGAGACGTCGCGCCTGAACTGCTGATGCCGGAAGGAAGCCTCACACGCCGGGTTCCTGACGCTGACGCTCTGGCCGACATTGCAAAAGGACGCGACCTGCTGCGGGCGCTCGGCCCCTTCGATGTCGGTCAGGCGGTCGTCGTCATTGACGGTCACGTCGTCGCTGTCGAGGATATCGAGGGTACGGACGCGCTTCTGGCCCGGGTCGCGCGACTGCGAGAGGAGAAGCGAGTTCGCGCCAAGGCGGGCCGCGGTGTGCTGGTCAAGACGCCGAAGACCAGCCAGGACTTGCGCTTCGACTTGCCGACGCTCGGCCCGAGGACCATTGACGGCATCGTGGCCGCTGGTCTTGCCGGCATCGGTACCGTTGCCGGACATTCGCTCGTTGCCGAGGCCGATGTGATGACCGCGAAGGCCGATCAGGCCGGACTGTTCGTCACGGGATTGCCGCTGTGAGCACGAGCGCCGCTCATGCTGAAGCACCGCGAACGATATTCCTGATCGCTGCGGAGGAATCCGGCGACCGGCTCGGTGCAGGACTGATGACGGCGTTGCGCGAGCGGCTCGGACCTGCGGTGAGACTGGTCGGGATCGGCGGCCGTCACATGGCCGAGCAGGGGCTTACGTCGCTCGTTTCGATCGACGGACTGTCGATCATTGGCTTTGCTTCGATCCCGAGGAAGCTGCCGATGATCCTTCAGCGTCTTCGTGATGCAACTGACGCAGTCCTGAAGGAGCGGCCCGATGTACTGGTGCTGATCGACAGCCCGGACTTCACCCATCGTGTGGCGCGGCGCGTTCGTGCCCGCGATCCGTCGATCCCTGTCGTGAATTATGTTCCGCCCACTGTCTGGGTCTGGCGAGGCGGACGCGCGAAGAAGATGCGCGCCTATGTCGATCGGGTTCTTGCGGTGTTGCCGTTTGAGACAGAGGTTCACCGCAAACTGGGTGGTCCGCCGTGCAGCTACGTCGGTCATCCCTTGCTGGACGAACTCGATGCGTTGCGACCGAATGCGCAGGAACTGGCGCGCAGGACCGCCGCGCCGCCGCTGCTGGTCGTGTTACCGGGAAGCCGCCGCAGCGAGATCAAGCGCAACATGGCGATCTTCGGCGAAACGCTGCGGCTGTTGCGCTCTCAGGGCGTGCCGTTCGAGCCGGTACTGCCGACCACGCCCGAATTGCTGGACAGCGTCCGCGTCGCCGCTGAAAGCTGGCCGGTGCAGCCGAGGATCGTCGTCAGCGACAGCGACAAGAGGGCTGCGTTCCGGACAGCGCGCGCCGCGCTGGCGAAGTCCGGCACAGTGACGCTCGAACTGGCGTTGGCCGGCGTGCCGATGGTGACGGCCTATCGCGTCACGGAGATCGAAGCCTTCGTTGCGCGCCGCGTGATCCAGACGTCATCCATCATCCTGGCCAATCTCATTCTCGGCGAAAACGTGATCCCCGAATTCCTGCAGCAGGATTTCACGGCGGAAAAACTCGCGCCGGCATTGCGGGACATTCTGGGCGACACACCGGCGCGGCAGCGGCAGGTGGAGGCCTTCGGCCGGCTGGAGCAGATCATGTCCACCGGCGGCAAACGGCCGAGCGAACTGGCCGCGGACGGTGTGATCGCGACAATTCGATAGGGCATGATCCTGAACTGGTTTCCGGAACAGATCATACAGTCAAAAACGAAAAAGGCCGGTGCAGAGCACCGGCCTTTTTGCTGAGCCACTCAATGGCTACTGTCTTACTTGCGCTTGTCGATCCCGACATAGTCGCGGGTGGTCGCGCCGGTGTAGAGCTGGCGCGGACGGCCGATCTTCTGCTGCGGGTCCTGGATCATTTCGCTCCACTGGCTGATCCAGCCAACAGTGCGCGCGACCGCGAACAGCACGGTGAACATCGAGGTCGGGAAGCCCATCGCCTTCAGCGTGATGCCCGAATAGAAATCGACGTTCGGATAAAGCTTGCGCTGGATGAAGTATTCGTCGCTCAGCGCGATCTTCTCGAGTTCCATGGCGACATGGAGCAGCGGGTCGTTCTGATGGCCGGTTTCCGCCAGCACCTTGTGACACATCTGCTGCATGATCTTCGCGCGCGGATCGTAGTTCTTGTAGACGCGGTGGCCGAAGCCCATCAGGCGGACGGTGCTATTCTTGTCCTTCACCTTGGCGATGAATTCCGGAATCTTATCGACGGTGCCGATCTCGGCCAGCATCTGCAGCGCAGCTTCGTTCGCGCCGCCGTGAGCCGGTCCCCACAGGCAGGCGATGCCGGCGGCGATACAGGCGAACGGATTGGCGCCCGATGAGCCCGCGATGCGCACGGTCGATGTCGACGCGTTCTGCTCGTGGTCGGCGTGAAGGATGAAGATCTTGTCCAGGGCTTCCGCCATCACTGGATTGACCTTGTAGTCCTCACACGGCACCGCGAAGCACATGCGCAGGAAGTTCGATGCGAAATCGAGCGAGTTCTTCGGATACACGAAGGGCTGGCCGATGTTGTACTTGAAGGCCATCGCTGCCAGCGTCGGGATTTTCGCGATCATCCGTATCGAGGCGACCATCCGCTGGTGCGGATCGTTGATGTCGGTCGAGTCGTGATAGAACGCGGCCAGTGCGCCGACCGAGGCCACCATGACGGCCATCGGGTGAGCATCGCGGCGGAAGCCCTGGAAGAAGCGAGCGACCTGCTCGTGAACCATCGTGTGGTTCGTGACGCGCTGATCGAAGTCTTCCTTCTGAGCCTTGCTCGGCAGTTCGCCGTACAGCAGCAGGTAACAGGTCTCGAGGAAGTCGCCTTTCTCGGCGAGCTGTTCGATGGGGTAACCGCGATACAGCAGGATGCCGGCATCGCCGTCGATGTAGGTAATCTTGGATTCGCAACTACCGGTCGAGGTAAAGCCGGGGTCGTAAGTGAACATCCCGGTCTGGGCGTAAAGCTTGCTGATGTCGATCACGTCCGGCCCGACCGTGCCGGTCATCACCGGGAAATCGACGGTCTTCCCTTCAACCGTCAGCGTTGCTTTTTTGGTGTTAGTCTTTGCATCCATCGTGAAGTCCCCGGTAAGTGTTGCTCAGGGCGAGTGACGCTTACGGCCATATAGGGGCGTAGGCGCTTTATTCCAGAAGTGTGGCCCGAATGGGTAGCTTATTGCTGTGTGCGCTGCAAGATAGGTAGGCTGCACCTAAAGTTTGGGCAGCCTTGCGCTTGCGTTCATTATCCCAAAGTCTGATCTTGCAGGCGATCCAGGCAGGTTTGCCTGCCCAGCACGGCCAAAACGTCAAAAATTCCGGGCGAGGTGGTCCGTCCCGTCAGAGCTACGCGCAGCGGTTGTGCAATCGCCCCGAGTTTGAGGTTCTTTGCCTCGGCGAAGGTTCGCATGGCGGCCTCCGCGGTATCGGCTGCCCACGGACTGACCGTTTCGAGCGCCGAACGCAGTTCCCCGATCAGCTTGCGCGTGTCGGGTGTGAGAACTGCCGCGGCTTTTGGCTCAAGCTCCAGCGGCCGGTCGGCAAAGATGAAGTGCGAACTGTCGATCAGCTCAATGATGGTCTTTGCGCGCTCCTTCAGGCCGGGCATAGCGGCAAGCAACTGGGAGCGGGTCGCGTCGTTCAGCTTGGCGCGGATAGCTGCGCCGTTCGGGACGAACTGGAGCACGTCCTCGAAGGCCGTCACCAGATCCTTGTCGTCGGCGTTGCGGATGTAATGGCCGTTGAGATTTTCGAGCTTGGCGAAATCGAACCGCGCGGCGGAGCGTCCGATGGCCGGCAGGTCGAATTCCTTGATCATCTCGTCGGTGGAGAAGATCTCCTGATCGCCGTGGCTCCAGCCGAGACGCACGAGGTAGTTCCGGAGCGCTTCCGGCAGGTATCCCAGGGCGCGATAGGCCTCAACGCCAAGGGCGCCATGCCGCTTCGACAGCTTTGAGCCGTCCGGGCCATGGATCAATGGAATGTGAGCCATGACCGGAACGGTCCAGCCGAGGGCGTCATAGATGTGCTTCTGGCGCGCGGCGTTGATCAGGTGGTCGTCGCCGCGAATGACGTGGGTCACGCCCATATCGTGATCGTCCACGACCACGGCCAGCATGTAGGTGGGATTGCCGTCGGAGCGCAACAGCACGAGGTCGTCGAGATTTTCGTTCTGCCAGACCACACGGCCCTGAACCTGATCCTCGATCACTGTTTCGCCGGTTTGCGGCGCGCGAAGCCGGATGACAGGCTTGAGGTCGGCAGGGGCTTCTGACGGATCGCGGTCGCGCCAGCGGCCATCGTAACGGATCGCGCGGCCCTCGGCCTTGGCGGCCTCACGCATCTGCGTCAGTTCCTCTGGCGTCGCGTAGCAGCGATAGGCCTTGCCGTCCGCGAGCAGTTGCTCGGCAATTTCACGATGCCGCGCGGCGCGGGAAAACTGATAGATCGCCTCGTCGTCCCACTCGATCCCGAGCCATTTCAGGCCGTCGAGGATGGCCGTGATGGCGGCATCGGTCGAGCGCTCGCGGTCGGTATCCTCGATCCGCAGCAGCATCTTGCCGCCGCGTTTGCGTGCGTAAAGCCAGTTGAACAGCGCGGTGCGCGCGCCGCCGATGTGGAGGAAGCCGGTCGGGGACGGCGCAAAGCGGGTAACAACGGTTTCGGTCATTTCGGGCGGTTCGATCCATTTCGGTCACGGTTATCGGCGGGCGTTTATCACAACAACGGCACACTGTCTCAGCGGGAATTGCAGAGGATTTTACACGCTCGGGTTACCCGATCCGGGGCTTTGCCAGCAAACCGTCCGGTCGGGTCACCATCGGGCGGCACTTGGCGCGGCCCCCCGGATTTGGCACATAGAACCCAACTTGAAAGGGTACCAATGACTGACGAATCGCCTTCGACCGCAGGCCGCGACTTCATTCGCGATATTGTCGCTGCGGATCTGGCCTCGGGGCGTGAAAAGGGCGTGGTGACGCGCTTTCCCCCGGAGCCCAACGGATACCTGCATCTCGGCCATGCAAAGTCGATCTGCCTGAACTTCGGGATCGCCGAGGAATTCGGCGGCCGCTGTCACTTGCGTTTCGACGACACCAACCCGACCAAGGAAGAACAGGAATATATCGACGCGATCGAGCGCGATGTGCGCTGGCTTGGCTTCGATTGGGGCGAGCATCTCCATTTCGCGTCGGACTATTTCGAGCAGCTTTATGCATGGGCGCAGCATCTGATCCGCACCGGCAAAGCCTATGTTGACGACCAGTCGCAGGAAGAGATCCGGCTTACGCGCGGAACCCTGACCGAGCCCGGACAGAACAGCCCGTTCCGCGACCGGCCGGTCGACGAAAACCTCGATCTGTTCGCGCGCATGCGCGCCGGCGAATTTCCGAACGGCGCGCGCGTGCTGCGCGCCAAGATCGACATGACGTCGGGCAACATCAACCTGCGCGATCCAGTGCTCTATCGTATTCTCCATGCGCATCATCCGCGCACGGGAACAGCGTGGAGCATCTATCCGAGTTACGATTACGCGCACGGCCAGTCCGACGCGATCGAGCAGATCACGCATTCGATCTGCACGCTGGAATTCGAGGATCACCGGCCGCTCTACGACTGGTGTCTCGAAAATCTCCCGGTGCCGTCGCGGCCGCATCAGTATGAATTCGCGCGGCTCAACGTGACCTATACGCTGCTGTCCAAGCGCGTGCTCACCGAACTCGTGCGCGGCGGGCATGTGTCCGGCTGGGACGACCCGCGCATGCCGACGCTTGCTGGCCTGCAGCGGCGCGGCATTCCGGCGGAGGCTCTGCGCGAGTTCGTCAAGCGCATCGGCGTCGCCAAGGCCAACAGTACCGTGGACATCGGCATGTTCGATTTCGTGGTGCGCGAAGTGTTGAACAAGACCGCGCCCCGCCGCATGGCCGTGTTGAATCCGCTCAAGGTGGTGATCGAGAATTATCCGGAAGGGCAGATCGAAAAGCTCGAAGCCGTCAACCATCCCGACGATCCGGCGCAGGGCACGCGGCAGATTCCGTTCGGCCGCGAGCTTTACATCGAGCACGACGACTTCATGGAAGATCCGCCGAAGAAGTTCTTCCGCATGGCACCGGGTCGCGAAGTCCGGCTGCGCTACGGCTATTTCATCACCTGCCGCGACGTCATCAAGAACGCGGCGGGCGAGGTGATCGAACTGCGTTGTACCTACGATCCCGCAACCAAGGGCGGCAACGCGCCCGACGGACGCAAGGTGAAGGCGACGATCCACTGGGTCAGCGCTGCGGAAGCTGTGCCGGCGGAGGTGCGGCTTTACAATCTGCTGTTCACGACACCACAGCCCGACGCCGCAAACTTCGTTGCGCAGATCAATCCGGAGTCGCTCGAAATCGTCACCGCGATGCTGGAGCCCGCGCTGGCCAGCGACAATTTCGAAGGCGCGATACAGTTCGAACGGCAGGGATATTTCTGCCGCGACAGGGACTCCGCGCCGGGCAAGATGGTTTTCAACCGCACCGTCGGTCTGCGCGACACCTGGGCCAAGGTCTCGGCCGGGAGCTAGGTTTCATCGTTCTGAACGCGAGCACCGAGGGCAGGTGCTCCCGATGCAATTGTCCTGCGTATTCCGTATCCGTTCCGCTGGTCAGCCCGGTCGCTTCCGGTAGCATTGCGAAAGCAATGCCGGAGCGAAGCGATGGCGGGCGGGGGCGAGGATCAGACGAGATCCCAGGGCCGGGCGGGCCGGGCCATCACATGGCCGCCGCGCGGTGCCGTGCGCGCAGATGCCGGCGATGCCGCCGAGAGCGGATCTGCATTTCTGATTAAAAAGATCCTGAACTGGGTCGCGGCGGAAGCCGGGCCGGGTCGGTTGTTGCCGTGGGTGCCGGTCGCGTTCGGCGCGGGCATCGCCGCATACTTTGCGGTGGATCGCGAGCCTGTGACCTCAGTCGCCGCTGTCACGGCGCTCGTGCTCTGTGTCGCGGCCTTCGTCGCGCGACGAAGCCGCATCTTTCCCCTCGTGGTGATGCTGGCCGCATTGTCTGCGGGCTTTGCAACAGCCGCGCTGAAAACCGCGCGCGTGGCCCATGGTGTGCTCGCGCGGCCGATGTTCTCGGTGACGATGAAGGGCTTTGTCGAAACCCGTGACGAGCGCGAACGCACCGATCGCTTCGTGCTCCGCGTGGAAGAAATGGAATCGCCGCGCGGCAGCACCAAGCTGGAGCGCGTGCGGCTGTCGGTCAAGAAAGGCACCGCGCCTGCGGTCGGCAGTTTCGTCGAACTGAAGGCGAGACTGCTGCCGCCGCTCTCGCCGCTGCGTCCGGGGAGCTACGACTTCGGCCGCGATATGTATTTTCAAGGCATCGGCGCATCAGGCTTCGCGATGGGCGCGATCAAGACCGTCGAGGCGCCGCGCAGCGGCGGCACGTATCTGCGGTATGCAGCCACGATGCAGGGCATGCGCGATGCGATCGACACGCGGATACGCAGCGTGCTTACCGGCGACAATCGCGCGATCGCGACGGCGCTGCTCACCGGTCGGCGCGATGCGATCTCCGCGCCGGTCAACGACGCCATGTTCATTTCCGGGCTCGGCCATGTGCTGTCGATCTCGGGCTATCACATGGCGGTGGTGGCGGGCGTCGTGTTCTTCGCGGTGCGTGCGCTGCTGGCGCTGTTTCCCGCGCTCACCGTGACGTTTCCAATCAAGAAATGGTCCGCGGTTGCGGCGCTGCTCGCCGCCGCGTTCTACCTTTTGCTGTCGGGTGCGGAAGTTGCCACGCAACGGTCGTTCTTCATGACGGCGGTGGTGTTGATCGCGGTGATGGTCGATCGGCGCGCGATCACGTTCCGCACGCTGGCTGTGGCGGCCATGATCGTGCTGCTGATCGCGCCGGAAGCGCTGGTGCATCCGAGCTTCCAGATGTCGTTTGCGGCGACGCTGGGACTCGTGGCGCTGGTCCAGATCGGCATGCCGAACCTGTTCGCCTCCCCTGACAACGCGCAGGTGGCGCGCGCGGCGCTCTGGGGCGGACGTGAGATCACGATGCTGGCGCTGGCGTCGCTGGTGGCCGGGTTCGCGACCATGCCGTATGCGGCATTCCATTTTCATCGCGTCACGCCGTACGGCGTGCTGGCCAATCTCGCGGCGATGCCGGTGGTCTCAGTACTGGTGATGCCCGCCGGGTTGCTGGGACTGCTCGCGATGCCGTTCGGATTCGATGGTGTGTTCTGGCGGTTGATGGATGTCGGCATCGGCTGGATGGTCGCGGTGGCGCAATGGGTGGCCGCGCTCCCGGGCGCTATCGGCCGGATCGCGTCGTTCGGGACCGGCCCGCTGGCGGCGATGAGTGCGGGCATTATCGCGCTGGGCCTGCTGCGAACGCCGCTGCGCTGGGCTGGCGCGGGGCTGATTGCGCTGGCGACGGTCTGGGCGCTGACAACGCCTCAGCCGGACGTGCTGGTTGCCGGAGACGGTCACACGGTCGCGGTGCGGGGCAAGGATGGACGGCTGCACCTGATGCGAACCGGAAAAGATGCTTTCCTGTCGCGCGAATGGCTGGCGGCCGACGCCGATATGCGCAAGGCCAACGATACGTCGCTGACCGACGGCGTCTCGTGCGACACATCGGGATGCGTGGTGCAGGCGGCGGACGGTTCGACCATCGCGCTGACGCTGAAGCCAGAAGCGTTCGCGGACGATTGCGCGCGGGCCGCAGTGATCGTGACGCTGCGGCAGCCGCCGACTGACTGCGCGGCGATGGTACTGGATCAGGAGATGTTGCGCAGGCGAGGGACGCTTGCCTTGCGCAAAACCGCGGACGGTTACGCGATCACCGCCAACCGGCCGCGCGGTGTGGATCGTCCATGGTCACCGGCAAATGCTGAAGACGATCTGGAGATGCCTGTAGGACGACCAAACCGTCCGGCACAGCCCGTCGATGTCACCCCGGCGGAGAGCGATCTCCAGCCGGACGATTGATCCCGTTGTCATTTCAGTAAGGCCGTCATTCCGGATAGGCCGCGCAGCGGATTGATCCGGAATCCAGCAGAACTCACCGAAAGCAGTTTCTGGATTCCGGGTTTGCTCGTAAGAACCCGCGCCCCGGAACGACGCCGGAGCATTTTCAGTTCGCGCCAAACCGAACTCAGTACTTGCGGACGAGCCCGACCAGCTTGCCCTGAATGCGCACACGGTTGGGCGGCAGGATGCGGACCTCGTAGGCCGCGTTGGCAGGTTCCAGCGCGATGGACGCGCCGCGCCGCCGGAAGCGTTTCAAGGTGGCTTCTTCCTCGTCGATCAGCGCCACGACGATGTCGCCGGTGTCGGCGCTCTCGTTGCGCTGGATCAGCACGGTGTCGCCGTCGAGAATGCCGGCTTCCATCATGGAATCGCCGCGCACTTCGAGCGCGTAGTGTTCGCCTGACCCGAGCATGTCGGGCGGTACGCTGATGGTATGGCTGCGGGTCTGCAGCGCCTCGATCGGTGTACCTGCCGCGATCCTGCCCATGACCGGTACGGAAACGGGGTAGCTCACATCCTCGTCGGGACCGGCGGAGGTGTTCGCACGAACTTTGCCGAGGTTGCCTTCGATGACGCTGGGGGTGAAGCCGCGGCGTGCGCCGCCCGGATTGGCGCCGAGTTCCGGAAGCTTGATGACCTCGATGGCGCGGGCTCTGTTGGCCAGCCTGCGGATGAAGCCGCGCTCTTCAAGGGCTGTGATGAGCCGGTGGATGCCGGACTTGGAGCGCAGGTCCAGCGCGTCCTTCATTTCGTCGAAGGAGGGCGGAACACCAGCTTCCTTGAGCCGCTCGTTGATGAAGCGGAGAAGCTCGTATTGTTTGCGTGTCAGCATCTGAATTGGTCCCCGGTCCTTGGAATCTCGCGTTTTGAGCCGATGCCGCGCCTCTCGGGGTCCTACTGAAAGAAGTATGGAAGGACACTCACGAGGCGCGAGTTACTCGAAACAAATCATGAACGAACACTATATGTTCCATATGTGTTCCGCAACGATTAATTTCAGGTGAACGAGGCGGGAAAGTTTCAGGACCGCGCCCAGAGAATAGGACGGCGTCGCTGCGCAGGCCGACGATCTGGAAAGCGCGGTCACCGGCGACCGGATTGGCTGCTGGTGCCAGCGGCGGTCGCGTTCGTGCCTCACGCTCAGGGCGCGAGCCGGTAATTCAGTCCGAGGCGCACAATGTTTTCGGTAAAGCGCGTGTGCGTCACCGCTGGCCCGGTGATGGGCGTATAGTAAGCGCTGCCGCCGTTCCCCACCAAGGCGAATGGCGTGATCGTATCGACCGAGCCCAAGTCTACGTAGAGATATTCCACTTTCCAGGTCCAATTCGGAGAAAAGGATGGAAGGGCGCCCTGCAATCCTGCACCCAGCGTAAATCCGATATTGGTTTTCGATTGATTTGCCGACGCGGAGCCGGGCGCAAACCCATTTCCCCTCGAAACTGAAACTGCGGCGTTTGTGGCGGTCGAGACGTTTACCTGTCCGTAGGCAAGGCCGCCTGTGCCAAACACGAGAAGATTGTCGCGGACCAAATAGCCAACGCGTCCGCGCACGGTCCCGAACCAATCGATCGAACTTTCCAGCGCTGTGGAAATCGAGCCGTTGACCAAAGTGGGGGTGATCGGGGAGACAGAACATGGTCCCGAAGGCAGTATGACGTTGTTGCAGACTGAGCCGTTAAGGGGGCTGACGAGGAGAGTGTTGGCAGTCTGTCGTCCGAACTGTAGATCGGTCTCCGCGCCAATAATCCACTTTTGATGTGAGAAGTTGTAACCGGCCTGAATGCCCCCAAGCACGCCATCGAGCGCAGTCTTTTCGCTCGCGCTGGCAACGGTAAAGGTGTTTGGCACGTAGATAGTAGGCGCTCCCGAAAAGCTGGAAGCTGCGCCTGACTGTGAACTGCGAGCTTCGCCCCATCCATATCCGAGATTGCCGCCGACGTAGAAGCCCGACCAATTCACGGGCGCTGTTTGCGCCGAGGCTTGCGATGTTGCTGCGGTCAGGAAAGCAATTCCAAAAGCCAGTGCGACTGTCGCTTTCATGGGAAAAGTTCATCCAAATAAATTCATCTAAAATATGCGTCAGAGGCTACTCCGCGTGCCGTGCCTTGACTGTGCCCCAAGCGCAACATTGGACAAAATATCGGAGCGCGATTCTGCCCAAGAATGCCGCAAGCTGGTTTGTCGTCTTACCGTCAGCAAGTGCCGTCGATGCAGTCTGGTTGTCAGCCTCTACAACGCGCCGCCACGACCAGTTGGATCATCCGGTTCGCGCCTGCACGAGTCAGCCCGGCAGCCGCAGGATCGTGCAGGGCGAGCCGGCGGGGGCGGCCGGCGCATGGGGAGTGCGAACGATCAGAGCATCCGCCGCCGCCAGATTGGCCACCAATGAGCTGTCCTGCGCGCCCACCGAGGTTGCGACAGGGACACCGTTGCCGCCGGCCGTGAGCCGCGCCCGCAAATAATCCTGCCGCCTGTCGTTGGCGGGCAGTTCGCGCCCGAGTACGGCGTGCTCAAGGGGATGATCGACGCTCGTCCGCCCCGAGAGCGAACGGATCAGCGGCACCAGGAACAGGAAGGCGCAGACGTAGGACGACACTGGATTGCCGGGCAGGCCGAGCACGCGCATCGGCCCTAACCGCCCGTTCATCATCGGCTTGCCGGGCCGGAGCGCAATCTTCCAGAAGGCCATGTCGAAGCCTTCGGATTTCAGCGCGGCCTGAACCAGATCGTGATCGCCGACCGACGCGCCGCCGGTGGTCAGCAGAACGTCCGCGCCGAGATCGCGTGCGCGCCGGATGCCGCCGGAGGTGTCTTCGAGTGTGTCGCGCGCGATGCCGAGTTCGATCACGTCGGCGCCTTCGCTGCGCGCGAGCGCCGCCAGCGCGAAGACGTTGCTGTAGACGATCTGACCGGGGCCGGGGATCGTGCCCGGCGCGACCAGTTCGTCGCCGGTGGCGAGGATTGCGACTTTGGGCCGACGATGCACCGGCAATTGCGGATGGTTCATGCTCGCTGCCAGCGCAAGGGCGCGATCATTGAGCAGCGTTCCGCGCGCCAGCAACACGTCGCCTTCGCGGAAGTCGATGCCGGCCGGGCGGATGTTTTTTCCCGCCGTGATGGCTTCGTTGACGATCACGATATCGCCGTCGCGCGTGGCATCTTCCTGAATCACGACAGTATCCACGCCGCCGGGAACAACGCCGCCGGTGAAGATGCGCGCGGCCTGTCCCGCGCCGATGCTTTGATTGAACGGCCGCCCTGCGGCGACTTCGCCGATCACTTTCAACCGCGCGCCCGGCACCGCATCCGCCGCACGGACCGCGTATCCATCCATCGCCGACAGCGCGACGGGAGGCTGGGTGCGCAGTGCTGCGATGTCGCGGGAGAGCGTGCGATGAAACGCATCGGTGAGCGCAACGGTTTCTTCGGGAAGGGCGTTGGTGCCCTTGAGAACGGCGGCATAGGCGTCGGCGACCGGCATCAGCGCCATGGTGCGATCCTTAATAGTCCGCGAGGTAGTGACCGGACTTTCCGCCCTTTTTCTCGACCAGACGGATGCCTTCGATCTGAATGCCACGCTCCACAGCCTTCACCATGTCGTAAATGGTGAGGCACGCGACCGACACGGCGGTCAACGCTTCCATCTCGACGCCGGTGGGGCCTTTGACTTTCACTGTGGCGCGCACGCGGCAGCCCGGCAGCTTGGTGTCGGGCGTGATGTCGAGCGTGACTTTTGAGAGCGCCAGCGGATGACAGAGCGGAATGAGATCGGACGTCCGCTTCGCCGCCATGATGCCGGCGACGCGCGCGGTGCCGAGTACATCGCCCTTGGCGGCGTTGCCTTTGACAATGAGATCGAGCGTCTTGCGGGTCATGATGACACGGCCTTCGGCCACCGCCACGCGTTCGGTGTCCGGCTTGGCCGACACGTCGACCATGCGGGCTTCGCCCTTGGCGTCGATGTGGGTGAGGGCGGCGCTTGCTTTCTTCTTTGATTTCTCTTTGGCCACGGCTCAGCGCGTCCCGGTGGCGCGTTGCGCATCGCTGCGGGCGAGCAGGGTGCGGGTTGCAGCCGTCACGTCGGCCTGACGCATCAGGCTTTCGCCGACGAGGAAGGTCGACATGCCGACCTTTGCCAGACGCGCGAGATCGTCCGGCGCGAAGATGCCGCTTTCGCCGACGCTGATGCGATCCTTTGGGATCAGCGGCGCGAGTTCTTCGCTGGTGGCGAGCGTCGTCTCGAAGGTGCGCAGGTTGCGGTTGTTCACGCCGAGCAACGGCGAGCGCAATTTTAGTGCGCGATCGAGTTCCTCGCGATTGTGAACCTCCAGCAGCACGTCCATGCCGTGCGCGAAGGCCGCGTCCTCGATGTCCTTCGCCGCAGCGTCATCGAGCGCGGCCATGATGATCAGGATGCAGTCGGCGCCGTGCGCGCGAGCCTCTGCCACCTGATAGGTGTCGTACATGAAATCCTTGCGCAGCACCGGCAGCGAGACCGCCGCACGCGCCGCGACCATGAATGCGAGCGAGCCCTGAAACGACGGTGTGTCGGTCAGCACCGAGAGACACGCCGCGCCACCGGCCTCATAGGCTTTCGCCAGCGCGGGTGGATCGAAGTCAGCGCGGATCAGCCCCTTCGATGGAGAGGCCTTTTTGATCTCCGCGATCAATGCGTAATCGCCGCGTGCGATCTTGCCGCGAATGGCGTTAACGAAACCGCGCGGCGCAGATGCGGCCTTGGCGCGCGCCTCGACTTCGGCGAGCGGAAGCGCACGCTTGGCAGCGGCGATCTCCTCGCGCTTGTAGGTTTCGATCTTTTCGAGGATGTCCGACAAGGGTAATCGCTCCTCAAGCATTGGAGACAGCGACAAGGCGCTTGAGCCTGTCCGCCGCCGCGCCAGTGTCCAGCGCCTTGGTGCCGAGCGCAACGCCTTCCTTCAAATCCTTCGCCTTGCCGGCAACCACGAGGGCTGCAGCGGCATTCAGTAGCGCGACGTTGCGGTAGGCGTTCTGCTTGCCCTCGAGCACATCGCGCAGCGCTTTCGCGTTGGCCTCAGCGTCGCCGCCCTTCAGTTCGGCGCTGGTGGAGCGCGGCAATCCGCCATCCTCGGGCGTGACTTCGAACGTGCGAATGTTGCCGTTTTCCAGCGCCGCGACGAAGGTCGGGCCGGTGAGGGTGATCTCGTCGAGCCCATCGGAGCCGTGCACGACCCAAGCGGATTCCGCGCCGAGGTTCTTCAGCACCTGCGCCAGCGGCTGCACCCAATGCTTCGAGAACACGCCGACCATCTGCCGCTTGACGCCGGCGGGATTGGACAGCGGTCCGAGCAGGTTGAAGATGGTGCGGGTGGCGAGTTCGACGCGGGTGGGGCCGACATTCTTCATCGCCGGATGATGCGTTGGAGCGAACATGAAGCCGATGCCGGCTTCCGCGATGCAGCGGCCCACGGCATCCGGCGTGATGTTGATGTTGACGCCGAGCGCGGCCAGTGCGTCGGCCGCGCCCGATTTCGATGACAGCGCGCGGTTGCCGTGCTTGGCGACCGGGACGCCTGCGCCCGCGAGAACGAACGAGGCACAGGTCGAGACATTGACGGAGCCCGAGCCGTCGCCGCCGGTGCCGACGATATCGACGGCGTCGGCGGGCGCCTTCACGGTCAGCATCTTGGCGCGCATCGCAGAGACCGCGCCGGTGATTTCATCGACCGTCTCGCCGCGCACGCGCAGCCCCATCAGCAGGGCACCCATCTGTGAGGGTGTCGCTTCGCCGGACATCATGCGGTCGAAGGCGGCTGCTGCCTCGTCACGCGACAGGGCAGCGCCAGTGGCGACTTTTCCGATAATGGCTTTCAGGTCGTCCATGATCTTGCTTTGCAGGTGGGGCTTCCGCTCGACGTGACTTCCACTCGATTGAGCCTAAATTTGCAGGCTCATCACTGAGCCGAGGCCGCGCCGGTCGCCACGGCGAACGCGTTCTGGTTGATGGTGACACCGACCTCGGTTTCGAGCTTGGAGATGAAGGCGCCAAGCTGCTCTTCCATTTCCGCGCGTCGCAGATTCTCGGTCAGCTTCTTCACGTCCTCGGATGCCATATCGACCGGCGGCACAACGACGTCGGTGACCTTGAACACGATCCACTCGCTCGCACCGGTGCCTTCAGTCTGGCCGACGCCATCCTTCGGGGTGCGGAACACCGCCGTGACCAGCCGCTCGGGCACATCCTTGGCTTCGGCATCGCGCTTGAACAGCTTGGCCGTCTCAACCTTGACGCCCGCAGCTGCCGCTTCGGCGTCGAAGGCCGCGCCCTTCTCCAGCTTGCCGACCATCTCGGTCGCCTTGGCACGCAGGCGGGTCGCGATCTGTTCGTCGCGCCAACGGGCCTCGACCTGATCCTTCACCTCGTCGAGCGTCCGGTCGCGCGACGGCGTCACGCCGAGGACATCGAACCACAACTCGCCGCCGTTGTACTGCAACGGTTCGTTCTCGACGCCAATGCTGCTGGCGAACGCGGGCGCGATGATATCGACGCCTTGCGGCAGGCCAGCCACCGGCTTGCCGTCCGGTCCGCGGCCGGAGCGATCAACGGCTTCGATCGTCGTAGCGTTGAGCCCGAGCTTCTGAGCAGCTTCGGCGATATTCGCGCCGCCGCCGCGCTCGTCCTCGATCTTGTTGTGCAGGTCCTGCACCTGCGCCCGCGCGCGCTCCAGCGCGATCTCGCGCTTGATCGTGGGAGCGACGCTCTCATAGGTCGGATTGGTGCCGGGCTCGACCTTGGTGACTTTCAGCAAGGCCGTCGTCAGCGTCCCCTTGACCGGTTCGCTGACGGTGTCGGGCGCAAGGGCGAACGCGGCATTGGCGATTGCTGTATCGCCGATCGATGTCTTAGCCACGGTGCCGAGATCGATGTCGGCCGTGGTGAGCTTGCGCTCCTTGGCGAGATCCTCGAACGACGTTCCGGCCGCGATGCGCTCGCGCGCCGCCTTGGCCTCGTCGACATTCGGGAACGGAATCTGAAGTACCTGACGGCGTTCCGCCGTCGCATACCGCTCGCGGCGCTGCTCGAAGACCTTCTTCGCGTCGTCGTCGGACACCGTGATCCACTTGGCGAGATCATCCGGGTTCAGCGTGAGCACGGCGATCTTGCGATATTCCGGCGCGCGGAATAGCTGCTTGCGGTCCTCGAAGTAGGCAGCGAGCGTTTCGGGCGAGGGCGCGTCGATGGTCCCGGCCTGAGCGGCGGTCAGCCTGACGTAGCTGGCCGAGCGTTGCTCGTTCTGGAAGCGGACCAGGGCTTCGACCTGGGTTTTTGGCGGCTCGAGGCCGGCAACGATCGTCCCGGTCAACTGGCGGCGCGTCGCGTTTTTGCGCTGCTCGGCGATGTAGCGCTGCTCGGTGTAGCCGGCCTGACGGATCGTCTGCAGGAAGCGCTCATGCTCGAACTTGCCGTCGAGACCCTTGAAGTTCGGCTCGTTCTGAATGGCGCGCACGATGTCGGCGTCTGACTGTCCGAGGCCCATGCGGCGCGCGGTCTCATCCAGCGCGGCGTCGGAGATAACGTCCTGCAGCACCTGGCGGTCTAAACCGAAGTTGCGCGCCTGCTCCATCGTCAGCGGCCGGCCGAAGCGGCGGCCGATCTGCTGCACCCTGTCGGTGAACAGGTTTCGGAATTGCTCGGTGGTGATTTCGGTGCTGCCGACCTTGGCGAGCGACGACTGTCCGAATCCCTTGAAGATGTCGGCGATACCCCAGACACCGAAACTGATGATCAGCACGCCGAACAGGACGGACATAACCGCCTTGCCGAGCCAATTCGATGAGGCTTTGCGCATTCCTCGGAGCATGGGTCCAACTTGATGTTCAGGGGATGGGGGCGGGTCGCCACGGAGGGCGTTACCGCGTTGTTTCGCCAACATATAAAGAGGTGCCGGTTCCCTAGCAACCATGCTGTCGGCGACGCTTCAGCGCGGTTAACGGGAACCGCTGTGTGGAAAGCCGGCCTCGGAACTGGCTTCTGCGGGAGCCCTCTGCTAGCGCAGATCGACCAATTACCATGCGAGATCAACGATGACCGACAAGCGACGCCCCCTGATCGCCGGGAACTGGAAGATGAACGGCCTCAAGGCCGCGGTGAACGAACTTGCCGCCATCGGGCAGGGCGCGGAGGCGGTCTGGCGCAAGGCTGATTTGCTGATCTGCCCACCGGCGACGCTGCTGTTCACGTCAGCCGCGGTGGTGATCGGATCGAAAGTAGCGATCGGCGCTCAGGACTGCCACCCGGCAGTCTCCGGTGCGCATACCGGCGATATTTCCGCCGAGATGCTGGCGGATGCAGGCGCGACGGCCATTATCGTGGGGCATTCCGAGCGCCGCACGGACCATCACGAGACCGACGCACTTGTCCGCAGCAAGGCCGAGGCGGCATGGCGTGCAGGACTTGTCGCCGTCGTCTGCGTTGGCGAGACGCAGGCCGAGCGCGACGCCGGGCAAACGCTTGAGATCGTCGGACGTCAGATCGTCGGGTCTGTCCCGGACGGCGCGACCGCCGCGAATCTGGTCGTCGCTTATGAGCCGGTCTGGGCGATCGGAACCGGACGGACCCCGACAACCAAAGATGTCGAGGAAGTCCATAAGCTTATCCGCGATCGGCTGAAGGATCGGTTCAGCGGCGAGGGTGATCTGGTCCGGATTCTCTACGGAGGCTCTGTAAAGCCCTCAAATGCCGCCGAACTGATGGCCGTTGCCAACGTCGATGGTGCTCTGGTGGGTGGCGCTAGCCTCAAAGCGGTTGATTTCCTTGCGATTGCCGCTGCGTGCCCCTAAATGGCCTTCAGGCCAAGAGCAGTCTGTCGGGGGTGACAATCACCCCCGCAATCGTGTACAGACCGCGCAACTTCAACCCCCGCAAGCATCGACGCGACCGGCTGCCGGCGCCAGTGGCTTGTGACGGAAGGTAACGATGCAGACCGTCATTATCGTCATCCATCTCATGCTTGTTCTTGGCCTGATCGGCGTTGTGCTTTTGCAGCGCTCGGAAGGCGGCGGCCTCGGTATAGGTGGCGGGGGCGGCGGCGGCTTCATGTCCAGCCGCGGCACGACCAATCTGCTCACGCGCACCACGGCAATCCTGGCGGCATGCTTCTTCGTGACCAGCCTGTTCCTGTCGTGGCTGGCGAACTATGAGCGCAAGCCATCGTCGATCATCAACAGCACCAGCCCAGCGCCGATCTCGCAGCCGGGTGCTCCGGCGGCTCCGGCAGGTGGTTTGCTGGATTCGCTTCCGAAGGCCCCGGCGGCGCCATCCGTTCCGCAGGCGCCGCAGTCGAAGTAGTGCTGTTGTCGCGATAAGACTTGCAGCCATGCGTAGGTTGCTTGCCTGCAAGTCTTAGAGTTGCCTTCCAAGTACCTGACTGAACACACATATCGAAGTCACCCACAGCGCCACGATTTATCGGCGTGCGCGTGGGTTTAGTTTTGCGAATCACACCGGCGGAGATAAAGGTAGAGTCCCATGACGCGGTATATTTTCATCACCGGCGGCGTGGTCTCCTCGCTCGGCAAGGGTTTGGCTTCAGCAGCGCTCGGCGCTGTTCTGCAGTCACGAGGCTACAAAGTTCGCCTTCGCAAACTCGATCCCTATCTCAATCTCGATCCCGGAACGATGTCGCCGTATCAGCACGGCGAAGTCTTCGTGACCGATGACGGCGCAGAGACCGATCTCGACCTCGGACACTACGAGCGCTTCACCGGTCGTCCCGCCACCAAGCAGGACAACATCACCACCGGCCGCATCTATCAGGACATCCTGAACAAGGAGCGCCGCGGCGATTATCTCGGCGCGACCGTGCAGGTGATTCCGCACGTCACTAACGCGATCAAGGAATTCATCCTCGGCGGCAACGAGGGCTACGACTTCGTGTTGTGCGAAGTCGGCGGCACCGTCGGCGACATCGAGGGCCTGCCGTTCTTCGAGGCAATCCGTCAGGTCAAGAACGACCTGCCGCGCAATGAGGTGATCTACATTCACCTGACGCTTTTGCCCTACATTCCAAGTGCCGGAGAACTCAAGACAAAGCCGACCCAGCACTCGGTCAAGGAGCTGCGCTCCATCGGCATCCAGCCGGATATCCTGCTGTGCCGGACCGACCGCGAGATTCCGAAGGAAGAACGCCGCAAGCTGGCGCTGTTCTGCAATGTGCGCGAATCCGCCGTGATCGAGGCGCGCGACGTCGACAACATCTACGCGGTGCCGGAAGCCTATCACGCGGCCGGTCTTGATGACGAAGTGCTCGCTGCGTTCGGCATCGTCGATATCAAGCCGCCTTCGCTGCACAGCTGGCACGTCATCAACGAACGCGTTCGCAATCCCGAAGGTCAGGTGACCATTGCCATCGTCGGCAAGTACACCGGCATGAAGGACGCCTACAAATCGCTGATCGAAGCGCTGTCCCATGGCGGCATCGCCAACAAGGTGAAGGTCAATCTCGACTGGATCGAATCCGAGGTCTTCGAGAACGAGGATCCCGCGCCGTTCCTCGAACACGTCAACGGCATCCTCGTGCCCGGCGGCTTCGGCCAGCGTGGTGCGGAAGGCAAAATCCGCGCGGCGCAGTTCGCGCGCGAGCGCGATGTGCCTTACTTCGGAATCTGCTTCGGCATGCAGATGGCGGTGATCGAGGCCGCGCGCAATCTGGTCGGGATCGAAGACGCCAACTCGACCGAATTCGGCCCGACGAAGGAGCCGCTGGTCGGTCTGATGACCGAATGGCTGCGCGGCAATGAACTTGAGAAGCGCAACAAGGCCGGCGACCTCGGCGGCACCATGCGGCTCGGCGCTTATCCGGCGGCCCTGAAGAAGGGCAGCCGCGTCTCCGAAGTCTACGGCGGCGCGCGGGAGATTTCAGAGCGGCACCGCCACCGCTACGAGGCCAACACCGCCTACAAGGATCGCCTCGAACAGCACGGCCTGCGCTTCTCGGGATTGTCGCCCGACGGCGTGCTGCCGGAGATCGTCGAGTACGAGGATCATCCGTGGTTCATCGGCGTGCAGTATCATCCCGAACTGAAATCGCGCCCGTTCGAGCCGCATCCGCTGTTCGCGTCGTTCGTGCAGGCGGCGATGGTTCAGAGCCGGCTGTTCTAATCCGGGCGTATCTGGCTGCGCGGACACAGCACCGGCCAGGATGTCTCAGGATGTGTGATGACTGAAGACGAACGGCGAACATCTGGAAAAGGCTCCGTGCCGGAAGCCGGTTCCGCGCGGACAAGGTCCGCTCCGACCGAAAGCAATCGGACGGACGTACCGATGCCGTGGGGCCCACCGTCACCGCAACCGCACCAATCCGCGCTACCGGATCAGCAGCCACAGCCACAGCCACAGGCAGGTGCGCGACGCGGACGCACCTGGGGCACACTGGCGTCAATCGTCTTTGCTGGCCTCTTGTTGGCGGGTGTCCTCATTCCCGCCTATCGGGATATCGCGTCGCCGGGCGCTTGGTCCTACTGGAAAGACTTTTTTGGTTCTCCCAGCATGATGGCGTCGGCCGTTAACATGGCGGACGGGCGTAAGGCGCTCTCGATTGCGGGCAGGATCGGCCCAGCCTCCGCAAGCTGGTTTCGCGAACAGCTCGACGCCGCCAAGCTGACCGCCGGAGATGTGATCTTCCTGTCGTCGCCGGGCGGCTCACTCGACCAGGGCCTCATCATGGGCGCGGTGGTGCGATCCCGCGGACTGACGACGGTGGTGGGGAAAGCGGATTCCGAGGGCCGCCCGCAGCCCTCGCGCTGCGCCAGCGCATGCGTGTTCGTTTTTGCGGGCGGTAAGGTCCGCGAGGCCATGCCGCGTTCCATGCTCGGCGTTCACCAGTTCTCCAGCACGTCCTCGCGCGGTGACGAGTCCGCGAATGATCTCGTGGCGCGGACCCAGCAGACCACCGGGATGATCCTCGACTACATGACGCGCATGGGTGTTTCGCCGTCGATCATGCAGGCCATGACGGCGAGCAAAGACATCCGCTGGCTCACCGAGAAAGAGGCGTTTGATCTGAACCTGACAACGGCTCGTTACGCCGGAAGCTGACGCACGCCGTTACTTCGGGCATCCCGAGGTCTGATCGCCGGTGCGGGCCGCGGGCTTTCCGTTGATGAATACGCCTCCGCCGCCGCCAACCACAACGCCGCCGCAACTCGTCTTGCCGCTGGTCACCGCGGCAGGCTTGCCGTTGATGAAGACGTTCTTTGAGCCCTCGACGATCACATTGCCGTCGCTTGTCGTGTCGCCCTGACGCGCGGCGTTCTTTCCGCCGATCGAGACGGTGTCGCTGCCGCCTGTGACCACACCGGGTGTCTGCGCGTGCGCGGAGACCGAAAGGGCCGCCGCGACAAGCATCGGGCAAAACAACATCCGCATGACAAACCTCGTGACAAGCCGCGTATTGGCAGGGTTGCGCACAAGCGCTTGATAACCGGCCGGGCAGGCGACTATATGCCGGATTGGAAGATCCCGCATAACGACAGTCGGCGTCGTCCGCACGCCGGTTCAAATAACAAGAGGGCCAATGACCAAAATCCACGAAATGCGCGTTTATCGCTGTGTCCCGGGCCGGCTTCCCAACTTGCTGAAGCGTTTCGAGAACCACACGCTGAAGATCTGGGAAAAGCATGGTATCCGTCAGGCTGGATTTTTCACCACGGTGATCGGCCAGTCCAATCAGGAACTGACCTATTTTCTGGCATGGGAATCGCTGGCTGAACGCGAGCAGAAGTGGACTGCGTTCATGACCGACCCCGCCTGGCAATCGGCGCGCGCGGAAAGCGAAAAGGACGGTCAGATTGTCGAGAACATCGTCAGCCAGCTTCTGACGCCGACAGCATTCTCCTCGGTGAAGTGAGGGCGCGCCTCGCGCATCGATCATGCCTCGCGGTCTCGATCACATCGTCCATGCCGTTCGCGATCTCGATGCGGCGGCGGATTTCTATCGGCGCGCCGGCTTCAAGGTCGGCGCGCGCAACAGGCATCCTTGGGGAACGCACAATCATGTGGTGCAGTTTCCCAATTTCTTCATCGAAATCCTGACGGTCGGTGAACCTGAAAAGCTGGTCGGCGAGGGATTGCCGCAAATCTTCGGCGCCGCCAATCGCGATGCGATTGCGCGCGGCGACGGATTTTCGATGCTGATCCTCGAGAGCACGGACATCGAGGCCGATGTTGCGGACTTCAAGACATCGGGGATCGGCGCCTCAGGCGCGCTGCCGTTTTCCCGCGAAGCCGTTTTGCCCGACGGAAGCACCACCACGGTGGGTTTCTCACTGGCCTTTGCGCGCGATGGGTTGTCGCCGCACACCGGCTTCGCAACCTGCCAGCAGCATAATCCAGCAGCCTTCTGGAAACCGGACTATCAGCAGCATGCCAACGGCGCGAGCGGCGTCCTCGGCGCGGTTCTCGTCGCGGACAATCCGACCGATCATCACATCTTCCTCAATGCGTATACGGGCGTGCGTGACCTGCATGCCAGCTCGATTGGCGTCACCGCGGCGACGCCGCGCGGCGATGTCGAGATCATGGAAGCGGTATCGTTTCGCGATCAATTCGGAACCGCACCCAAACTGGACGGCGAGGGCGCCTCGCTGAAGGGGCTGCGCCTTGCGGTGCCGGACATCGACGCGCTGGAGCGTGTGCTCAGGGACGGCGGGGTGGCGTCGCACCGGCAGATCGGGCGGCTCGTGGTGCCGCCGGAGGCCGCCTTTGGCGCAACCCTGATATTCCAGAAACAGCGATGACGATTGCCGTCATTGCGAGGAGCTCTTGCGACGAAGCAATCCAGTTCTTGCTAACATAAGACTGGATTGCTTCGCTTCGCTCGCAATGACGTTTTCCCTTGCCTGCGGGTTGATATTCGCCGGCCTGCGCTGCAAGAGTGGCGCTTCACGCGAGGATAAATGCCTTGAACGCCAAGATTTCCGCGGCTCCGGTGGTTTCCGCAGGCACCGTCAAATTCGGCAACGCATTGCCATTGGCGGTGATCGCCGGGCCGTGCCAACTGGAAAGCCGGGCGCATGGGCTGGAAGTCGCCTCCGCGCTGAAGGAGATCGCGGCGCGTCTCAAGATCGGGCTCGTCTACAAGACCTCGTTCGACAAGGCCAACCGCACCAGCGCGTCGGGCGCGCGCGGTATGGGTCTCGACAAGGCGCTCCCAATTTTCGCGGAGATACGTTCATCGCTCGGCCTGCCGGTGCTGACGGACGTGCATGAGATCGAGCAGTGCGCGCGCGTCGCGGAAGCGGTGGATGTTCTGCAGATCCCCGCGTTCCTGTGCCGGCAAACCGACCTGCTGCTGGCGGCTGCGGCCACCGGCAAGATCGTCAACGTCAAGAAGGGGCAGTTCCTCGCGCCGTGGGACATGGCGAACGTCGTCGCCAAGGTCACCGGCGGCGGCAATCCGAATGTCATGGTCACCGAACGCGGCGCATCCTTCGGCTACAACACGCTGGTGTCCGACATGCGTGCGCTGCCGATCCTGGCGCGCACCACCGGAGCGCCGGTGATCTTCGATGCAACCCATTCGGTGCAGCAGCCTGGCGGCAAGGGAACATCGTCAGGCGGCGAGCGTGAGTTCGTGCCGGTGCTGGCACGCGCCGCGGTCGCGGTCGGCGTCGCGGGCGTCTTCATCGAAACGCATCCTGATCCGGACAACGCCCCGTCGGATGGTCCGAACATGGTGCCGCTCAAGGACTTCGAGGCGCTGGTGAAGAACCTGATGGCCTTCGACGCACTCGCAAAATCAAAATCGTAATGGCCCGATCATAACAATCAAAACATAAAAGGGCCGCGAGCGTAACGCGGCATCCGCCAGACCAGATGCTGCCAATCCTTAATGTCATCGCGCTCACCACTTTTGCGGCGAGTCTCTCGGGACGCGCGATGGAGCCGGTGCTGCCACTGGTGTCCAGCGATCTCGGCGTCACTGTCGCTACCGCGGCAAGTTTGTCGGCAGCTGTCGCCCTCGCATTCGCGCTCGTGCAGCCCATCTTGGGCGCGGCCGCCGACATGTTCGGCAAGGCGCGGCTGATGATCGGTTGTCTGGCGTTGCTCGGCGCCGCCAACATCATCGGGGCGATGTCGACGTCGTTTGAAATGCTGTTCCTGTCGCGCATTCTTTGCGGCATGGCCGCAGGCGGCACGTTTCCAATCGCCATGAGTCTGACAAGCGACCTCGTTCCGACCGCGCAGCGGCAGGTTGCGCTGAGCCGCATTCTTGCGGGTGCGATGACCGGCAACCTGCTTGGTTCATCCGCAGCCGGTGTGATCGGCGATTTTTTCGGATGGCGCGGCGTGCTTGTCATCCTCGGCCTGCTGGTGATCGTCGCATCGCTCGCCGTATGGTTTGGTTTTCGGAAACGCGCGACGGCCAGTCCTAAGCCGAGCGTCAGTTTCGGAGCGCTTAGGGACGGCTACCGCACGATCCTCGCAAACCCGAACGCGCGCGTTTGTTTCACGGCGGTGTTCATCGAAGGGCTTTGCGTCCTCGGACTGTTTCCGTTCGTAGCGGCCTTCCTGTTCGAACTGGGAGAAACGCGCGCGTCGATCCCCGGCGTGGTCATCGCCGCGTTCGCAGTCGGCGGATTGTTCTACACCATGAGCGTATCGCGCATGCTGCCGCGATTTGGCGTCAGGAGATTGATGGTGGGCGGTGCGGCGGTCATGGCGCTGCAATTTGTGGTTATCGCGCTCGGACCGCGCTGGGAGATTCAGGCGATCTCCTTCCTCGTCATGGGCTGGGGTTTCTACTCGCTGCACGGCTCATTGCAGGTGTTCTCGAGCGACCTCGCGCCCGAGGCGCGCGCCTCGGCGCTGTCGCTCCATGCCTTCTGCTTTTTCATGGGGCAGGCAGTGGGACCGATCGTGTACGGTTTCGGGATATCGCATATCGGCAAAATGCCGACGCTGATCCTGAGCGCGACCGCTATTCTCGTGCTGGGAATTGTCGCCGCACGCCTGCTGCATCAGAAGCCGGCGGAGATGGTGGATATTTAGCGGCATCCTGAGGTGCGAAGCCGCGTTTGCGGCGAGCCTCGAAGGATGCGCGGCCGTTCATCCTTCGGGGCTCGCGAGAGCTCGTACCTCAGGATGACGGCATCTCACCCCCGTCCGCGATATGGCGCGACGCCCTGATCCGGCACCCAGACATCCTTCGGCAATTTTCCGGCCTGCCAGAAAACGTCGATAGGCATGCCCCCGCGCGGGTAGAAATATCCGCCGATGCGCAGCCAACGCGGCGCCAGCAGGCTCAAAAGCCGCTTGCCGATGGACACCGTGCAGTCTTCGTGGAACGAGCCGACATTGCGGAAGCTGTTGAGATAGAGCTTGAGTGACTTTGACTCCACCAGCCATTTGCCTGGCACATAGTCGATGACGAGGATCGCAAAGTCCGGCTGGCCGGTGACCGGGCAGATCGAAGTGAATTCCGGCATCGTGAAGCGCGTGACGTAATTCGTGTCGGGATGTGGGTTGGGCACGCGGTCAAGCTGCGCCTCGTCGGGCGATGTCGGCGCCTGAACTTGATGACCTAGCTGCAGCGAGGCAGCGGCGGCTTTGGCGATGCGGGGCTTTCTGGACATCTGGGTCTCCGTTTGCCGTCTGATAGCCGTTTCTGACCAAAACGTCACGGGATCAACGGCTTCGCACGGTCTTTTCCCGAGCGGCGCGTTCCTGTAGAAGCTGCCCCAATCTTCAATCCCACGTCCTGAGAGGGTGCACATGACCGCCATCGTCGACATCATCGGCCGCGAAATTCTTGACAGCCGCGGCAATCCGACCGTCGAAGTCGATGTGGTGCTGGAAGACGGTTCGATGGGCCGCGCCGCTGTTCCGTCGGGGGCGTCCACTGGCGCCCATGAGGCAGTCGAACTGCGTGACGGCGACAAGGGCCGCTATCTCGGCAAGGGTGTGCAGAAGGCCGTCGAGGCGGTCAACGGCGAGATATTCGATGCCATCGGCGGCATGGAGGCCGAGCAGCAGGTCCAGATCGACCAGACCATGATCGATCTGGACGGTACACCGAACAAGAGCCGGCTCGGCGCCAACGCCATTCTCGGCGTGTCGCTGGCTGTCGCGAAGGCTGCGGCGGAATCGCTCGGCATGCCGCTCTATCGTTACGTTGGCGGAACCTCGGCGCGCACACTTCCGGTTCCGATGATGAACATCATCAATGGCGGCGTGCACGCGGACAATCCGATCGATTTCCAGGAAATCATGGTGATGCCGGTGGGCGCGAAGAGCTTCTCGGAAGGGCTTCGCTGCGGGGCCGAAATTTTCCACACGCTGAAGTCCGAACTGAAGAAAGCCGGCCACAACACCAACGTCGGCGACGAGGGTGGTTTCGCGCCGAATCTGCCGTCGGCGGACGCCGCCCTGGATTTCGTCATGAGCGCGATCGGCAAGGCCGGATACAAGGCGGGCGGCGACGTCATGCTGGCGCTCGACTGCGCCTCCACCGAATTCTTCAAGAATGGCTCGTACGTCTATGAAGGCGAAAAGAAAACCCGTTCGCGTTCGGAGCAGGCGAAGTATCTTGCAGATCTGGTCTCGCGCTATCCGATCGTCTCCATCGAAGACGGCATGGCCGAAGACGACATGGACGGCTGGAAGGAACTGACCGACCTGATCGGATCGAAGTGCCAGCTCGTCGGCGACGATCTGTTCGTGACCAATGTCACGCGCCTTGCGGACGGCATCAAGAAGGGCCTCGGCAACTCCATTCTGGTGAAGGTCAACCAGATCGGCTCGCTCACCGAGACGCTTGCAGCGGTTGAGATGGCGCACAAGGCGGCCTACACCGCCGTGATGTCGCATCGTTCGGGCGAAACCGAGGATTCGACCATCGCCGATCTCGCTGTGGCCACCAACTGCGGTCAGATCAAGACCGGATCGCTGGCGCGCGCGGATCGCACGGCAAAGTACAACCAGTTGCTGCGCATCGAGCAGGAACTCGGCAACCAGGCGATCTACGCAGGCAGGTCGGCGCTCAAGGCGCTGGCGTAAGCCGCGCTGGGCTCAAGGCGCTGGCGTAAACCGCGCCGCGCCGGAAGCTCCGCAGGAGCATCGCAGGCTTTCGTTTTCGCGCAGGGCAACCCGCTTGCCTTGCCGAGCCGTCACCGCTTGACTGGCGCGACACCCGGACTCAACCGGGAAAGGGAACGAAAGCATGAACGGTCCACTCGCCGGAATCAAAGTCATCGAGATCGGGCAGGCGCTCGCGGGCCCGCTCGCCGGCGCGATCCTCGCGGACATGGGCGCGGACGTCATCAAGATCGAGAAACCCGACGGCGGCGACGACGCGCGCAGCTGGGGACCGCCCTTCATCGAAGAAGCCTCGATCATGTTTCACGTCACCAATCGCAACAAGCGGTCGGTGACGCTCGACATGAAGAACGCAGCCGACATCGAGAAGCTTAAAGTCCTCGTGCGCGATGCCGACATCCTGATCCAGAATCTCCGCTCCGGCGTCGTCAACGATCTTGGCATCGGTCCCGAGCACATGCGCGCGATCAATCCGCGGCTGATCTATTGCTCGATCTGGGCGTTCGGGCCAAAGGGGCCGCTGTCGAAAGCGCCGGGGTTCGATCCGCTGCTTCAGGCGTTCGGCGGAGTGATGATGCAGACCGGCCGCCACGAAGATCCGCCGACATTCTGCGCGCCCGCGATCAATGACAAGGCGACCGCGCAGTGGTGCGTGATCGGCGCGCTGGCCGCGCTTCAGCAACGTCAATCGACCGGCAAGGGCTGCGTGATCGATACCTCGCTGCTCGACAGCGCGGCGTCGTGGGTGGATTCATCGCTGGCGACCTATCACGTGACGCAGGAACTCTCGCCGCGAACGGGCGCGGCGACGCCGACCATCGTGCCGTATCAGGCGTTCGAGACCGCCGATCATCCGCTTGTCATCGCCGCCGGTTATGACCGGTTGTTTCACAAGCTCGCCACGGTGCTCGGATTTCCGGAATGGTGCACCGATCCGCGATTTGCGAAAGGCAGGGACCGGTTCGTCCACCGCGACATCCTGATCGGGTTGCTGAAGCCGGTGCTGCTGACAAAAACGCGCGCCGAGTGGCTCGCGGCGTTCGAGGCGGTGGGCGTGCCCTGCAGTCCGGTCAACACCATCGTGGAACTGTCACAAACCGAACAATTCAAGGCGTCCGACTTGATGCGCACATTGCCCGGCAGCGATCTGCCGGTGGTGGGTCTGCCGATTTCCTTCGACGGCCAGCGCCCGCATCCGCGCTCCGGTGCGCCTAGGCTGGGACAGCACAACGACGAGTTGCTGGGTTAGCCTGCGGGGACACCCGCCATCCGAAATTAATGCACTTGCATGCTTTTTGCCCCAAGGCTAAGCCGGGCTGCCCGGTGTCTGTTGCTGTTGCTGAAAGGATGTTCTGATGGCCCATACCGTTGCCGTTGTTGTCGGCAGCCTCCGCAAGGAGTCGTTTTCGCTCAAGGTAGCCCATGCGCTTGCCAAGATCGCGCCGCCCTCGCTCAAGCTCGAGATTGTGACGCTTCATGGCCTGTCGTTCTTCAATCAGGACCTGGAGGCGACGCCACCGGCGGACTGGGTCGCGTTTCGCGAGAAAATCCAGAACTCGGACGCGGTTCTCTTTGTGACGCCGGAATACAACCGTTCCATCCCCGGCGTGTTGAAGAACGCCATCGACGTCGGCTCGCGGCCGCCCGGCAAGAGTTCGTTCCTCGGCAGGCCTATCGGTATTGTCAGTAGCTCACCTGGGCCGCTTGGCGGCGTCTGCGCAGCGATGAACCTCAAGCAGAGTCTTCCGGGCTACAGCGGCCCGATCATGCAGCAGCCGGAAATCTATCTGAACGGGGTCGGTGACGCATTCGACGACAAGGGCAACTTGGTCAAGGAAGCCCTCGAAAAGGTCTTGAGGCAGTACGCTGATGCCTTCGCGGCATGGGTCGACAAGCACAAGAAGTGACTTCGCTGAGGTGAGGCGGCCCGGTTGTTAGCGATAGGTTAACCGGGCTGTCGCATCGTGCTGGTATGGTCTCACGCACGCGACTCAAAGCAATCATGACCGGCCTCGCGCTGTACGCGATCGCGGCGGCGTTGATTGCCTATTTTGGGGTCAATGCCTACACGGGCAAGTACGGCCTCAATGCGCGGCAGGAACTCGATCAGGAGATCGTGTTGCTGACGACAGAACTTGCCCGGCTGAAGGCCGAGCGCGTGGCGGCGGAACAGCGCGTCTCGCTGCTTCGTTCGGACCGAGTCGATCCCGACATGCTTGACGAGCGCGCACGCTACCAGCTCGACTACGTGCATTCGCGTGACCTTGTGCGGAAGATCGGTCAGAACTAGTTTCAAATTTCAAAAATCCGGCTCTTTGGATTTTAAAGTTGCTGTCGCTGCATTGCGTCATAGATGCGCGATGCGTTTGCGCACGCTATCCTTTTCATGGCGATGTGAGTTGGGGTAGAGAGGTTGATACCCGCTCTCTTATCCGGACAAGTTATGGCAACAACGAAGAAAACGGCCACACAGGACGCCGGCCAAGGTACTGGCAACAGCTCCCGTCATCCGACGAATCTCAAGTTCACCAAGGAACAGGAGCTTCACGCGTTCCGCGAGATGATGTTGATCCGCCGTTTTGAAGAGAAGGCCGGTCAACTCTACGGAATGGGCGCGATCGGCGGCTTCTGCCATCTGTACATCGGACAGGAAGCCATCGTTGTCGGAATGCAGCTGGCGCTTAAGCCCGGCGATCAGGTCATCACCGGTTACCGCGATCACGGTCACATGCTCGCATGCGGCATGGAAGCCAGGGGCGTGATGGCCGAACTGACCGGCCGCAGGAGCGGATACTCCAAAGGCAAGGGCGGCTCCATGCACATGTTCAGCAAGGAGAAGGCCTTCTACGGCGGTCACGGCATCGTCGGCGCGCAGGTCTCGCTCGGCACCGGTCTCGCCTTCGCCAATCGCTACCGCGAAAACGATCACGTCAGCGTTGCCTATTTCGGCGACGGTGCGGCCAATCAAGGACAGGTCTATGAGAGCTTCAACATGGCGGAGTTGTGGAAACTCCCTGTGATCTACGTCATCGAAAACAACCGCTACGCCATGGGCACATCGGTCACGCGCTCGTCGGCGCAGACGGATTTCTCCAAGCGCGGCGTGTCGTTTAACATCCCCGGCAAGCAGATCGACGGTATGGATGTCCGCGCGGTCAAGGCTGCGGGCGACGAGGCTGTGGCGTGGTGTCGCGCGGGCAAGGGTCCCTACATTCTTGAAATGCAGACCTATCGCTATCGCGGTCACTCGATGTCCGATCCCGCGAAATACCGGACTCGCGAGGAAGTGGACAAGGTTCGCCACGATTCCGATCCGATTGAACAGGTGAGATTGCGTTTGCTCGACATGAAGGTCACCGAGCAGGAGCTGAAGGCGATCGACGCCGAGGTGCGCGAGATCGTCAATGACTCTGCGGATTTCGCACAGCGCGATCCGGAGCCTGACGCGTCCGAGCTTTACACCGACATCTACCGCTAGTGATCCGGTTCTGACATTCGTATGATTTCTTTCGCAGGCACTTTTACGAATGTCAGAACCAAAGGATCACTAGAATTATAGTTTGCTAGTGTCCTTTCGTATTCGACGTTCGCTCGGAAGGCGCTACGGAGTGAAGCGAACGTCGAATACGGGACACTAGGCGCGCGCGACCCGCGCAATTTTGAGATTACGTCCGGAGCGACCATGCCGATTCAAGTTCTGATGCCCGCGCTTTCGCCCACGATGGAAAAGGGCAACCTTTCCAAATGGCTGAAAAAAGAGGGCGAAGCCATCAAGTCCGGCGACGTCATCGCCGAGATTGAAACCGACAAAGCCACGATGGAAGTCGAGGCGACCGACGAGGGGACGCTCGGCAAAATCCTCGTCGCCGAAGGCACCAACGATGTCGCGGTCAACACGCCGATCGCCACCATCCTGAGCGACGGCGAAAGTGCTGCCGATCTGGGCAAGGCACCAGCCGCCGCTGCGGTCAAGGCCCCGGAACCCAGCGTTAATGTTCAGCATGAAGTTGAAGAGTCCCGTGCACCTGTCGGGGAAGGCAAGCCGCAGATCAGCGCTCCGGCTGCTGTCGCAGCCCCCGCGGCACCGGTTGAACCCGATCCCGAAGTGCCGCCCGGCACCGAGATGGTGAAGATGACGGTGCGCGAAGCGCTCCGCGACGCTATGGCCGAGGAAATGCGCCGCGACGGCGACGTCTTCATCATGGGCGAAGAAGTCGCGGAATATCAGGGCGCGTACAAGATCACGCAAGGGCTGCTGCAGGAATTCGGCGCCAAGCGCGTAATCGATACGCCGATCACCGAGCATGGTTTCGCCGGCGTCGGCGTGGGTGCCGCGTTCGCCGGGCTGAAGCCCATCGTGGAGTTCATGACGTTCAACTTCGCGATGCAGGCGATCGACCAGATCATCAACTCGGCGGCGAAGACGCTCTACATGTCCGGCGGCCAGATGGGCTGCTCGATCGTGTTCCGTGGTCCCAACGGCGCGGCTGCACGCGTTGCCGCCCAGCACAGCCAGGATTATTCGGCGTGGTACTCGCAGATTCCGGGTCTGAAAGTCGTCTCGCCGTATTCGGCGGCGGACGCAAAGGGGCTGCTGAAAGCCGCGATCCGCGATCCGAACCCGGTGATCTTCCTCGAGAACGAAATTCTCTACGGTCACACCGGCGATGTGCCGAAGCTCGACGATTACGTCGTGCCGATCGGCAAGGCGCGTATCGCGCGCGCCGGCAAGGACGTGACTCTGGTTGCGTGGTCGAACGGCATGACCTACGCGCTGAACGCCGCCGATGAACTCGCCAAGGAAGGCATCGAGGCCGAAGTCATCGATCTGCGCACGCTGCGTCCGCTCGACACCGAGACGATCATCAACTCGGTGAAGAAGACCGGACGTGCGGTCGCGGTCGAGGAAGGCTGGCAGCAGTCCGGCGTCGGCGCGGAAATCGCGGCGCGGATCATGGAGCAGGCCTTCGACTACCTCGACGCGCCTGTTGCGCGCGTCTCGGGCAAGGACGTGCCGATGCCGTACGCGGCTAATCTTGAAAAGCTTGCATTGCCGACGGTGGCGGAAGTCGTCGCCGCCGCCAAGGCCGTTTGTTATCGCTGAGAGAGCAGGACCTGGATCATGCCGATCAACATTCTGATGCCTGCGCTGTCTCCGACCATGGAGAAGGGAAACCTTTCCAAGTGGCTCAAGAAGGAAGGCGACAAGGTGAAATCCGGCGACGTGATCGCCGAGATCGAGACCGACAAGGCGACGATGGAAGTCGAAGCCGTCGATGAAGGCACCATCGCGAAGATCCTTGTGCCGGAAGGCACGCAGGATGTTCCGGTCAACAATATCATCGCGGTACTCGCGAGCGATGGCGAAGACGTGAAGGCTGCGGGAGCAGGGGCTGCATCAGCGCCGCCTGCGAAATCCGAAGCACCAAAAGCTGACGCTCCGAAGGCTGCGGCACCTGCAGCAGCGTCAGCACCTGCTGCGCCGGCACCAGCAAAGGCTGCTCCACAAGCCGCACCGGCCGCCGCGTCTGCCAGCAACGGTGCGCGTGTGTTCTCGTCGCCACTGGCACGACGTCTTGCGAAGGAAGCCGGGATCGATCTGTCCCGGGTGAACGGCTCGGGGCCGCATGGCCGCGTGGTTGCACGCGACGTGGACGAAGCGAAATCCGGCAAGGGCCTCAAGCCCGCTGCGAGCGCAGTCGCTCCAGCCGCTGGCGCCGTCGGCACGCCGGCGATATCCGATCAGCAGATTCTCGCGCTGTATGAGGAAGGCAAGTACGAAAGCGTCCCACACGACTCGATGCGCCGGACCATCGCGCAGCGTCTCACCGCGGCGACGAATTCGATGCCGACGTTCTACCTGACGGTGGATTGCGATCTCGGCAAGCTCAACTCGGCCCGCGAAGAGATCAACGCTGCCGCGGGCAAGGACAAGGACGGCAAGCCGCTCTACAAGCTCTCGGTCAACGACTTCGTCATCAAGGCGATGGCGCTGGCGCTGCAGAAAATTCCCGAGGCCAACGTGTCGTGGACCGAGGCGGCGATGCTTCGCCACAGGCATTCGGACATCGGCGTCGCTGTGGCTCTGCCGTTCGGTCTGATCACGCCGATCATCCGTCAGGCCGAGATCAAGTCGCTGTCGGCGATCTCCAGCGAGATGAAGGACCTTGCCGCACGCGCAAAAGCCAAGAAGCTCAAGCCGAACGAATATCAGGGCGGCACATCTTCGGTGTCGAACCTCGGCATGTATGGCATCAAGGATTTCACTGCGGTAATCAATCCGCCGCAGTCTTCGATCCTTGCGGTCGGTACAGGTGAGGAACGAGCGATCGTGCGCAACGGCCAGATCGTGGCGGCCTCCATGATGAGCGTGACGTTGTCCTGCGATCATCGTGCCATTGATGGCGCGCTTGGTGCGGAACTGATCACTGCGTTCAAGAAGTTGATCGAAAATCCGGTGATGATGGTGGTGTGACGGACCGGCGCGGGAGATTCCGATGAGGCTCTTTGGCGTCGTTCTTCTCGCGGGTCTGCTGTCGTTGATCGTCGGCGTCGGCGTCACCATCGCGATCAACGCGATTGCGCCGTGCTACAGCGACAAGGCCGGATGCGGCATGGCCGAGGCCTACCGTTTCTTCTTTGTGCCGGGCTTCGTGTTGCTGGGAATGGTGGCCTTCGGAATTTCCGCCGCTGGCAAGAAGCGCGAGCGACCGCTCTGGCTGACGCTGATCACGCTGTGTCTGGTGCCTGTGTTTCTTTTTCTGTTTGCCGTCGGCACGGATCTGTCGTCGGGGCGCACCACGAGCCAATCGGACATTTCGGATTCATTACTGGCCGCGCTCGCGTATTTGTCAGTCATTTTTGTGCAGTGGCGGCTGATCCGCGATTTTCTGCGCCGGCGTGAGGCCGCATTGCAGGCTGCAGCATGACGATGGCTGTCAAAACGGACATCAAAACCTCATGGCCCTGGATCACGATGCTGCTGGCCGTAGCCGTGGTGCTTAATCCGGTCGGGCTGGATTTTCTGCACGGCGCGTTTATGTCCAACGAGCAGTTGTCACGAAGCATTGCGCGGCCGATCGTGTTCATGATCGGCGGCGTGCTCGGTGTTTTATGCATGCTGGAATTTGGCATCAGGCAACATCTGGTAAAGAAGCAACTAGCAGCGGTTTCAGCTAGCCGTGACAGAGGCCCGCTCTGACGAGACCGACGATGCCCAGGAAGATAAGATGGATACAGTCGGTGCTTGCTGGCGCGGTCATGGTTCTGTGCGCCGGCGCGGCTGCGAACGCGCAGATCAGGCCGAAGGTCGTCAAGCTGAACGACGAGCCGAAAAATGTGTTGTTCGTCGGCAATAGCTATTTTTACTACAACAACAGCCTGCACAATCACGTGCTCAATCTGCTGCGCAGCGCCGATCCCGGCAACACCTTCAACGCGACGTCCGCGACCATCAGCGATGCGCCGTTGAGCCAGCACGATATCAATGCCCTTCTTTCATCGCATAAGCGGCATTCCTCGTCGGGGGCGGACGGTGGCAATCGCCAACGGTTCGACGCTGTGATTATGATGGATTGCAGCTGGTGTTCGACTGAACCACAGCGCAAGCCGACATTCGCGGAGACTGTCGCGAAGGACAGCGCCATCGTCCGCAAGCATGGCGCACAGCCGATCCTGTTCATGACATGGGCCTACGCCGACAAACCCGAGATGACCGAGAGGCTGGCGGATGTCTACACGGCTGCGGGCAACGCCAACGACGCACTCGTTATTCCAGCAGGACTTACGTTCGCGCGGGCGCGTACGCTACGACCTGAGCTCGTTCTCAATGTGCCGGACAAGAGTCATCCAAGTCTGGCCGGCACATACTTGGCTGCCTGCGTCGTGATGGCCTCGGTCTATCGGCGCTCGCCGGTCGGCAACACCTATCACGCGGATCTCGACGACAAGACAGCGGCCTTTCTTCAAGAGGTCGCGTGGGCAACAGTGCAAGACTACTATCGACAATAGTGCGCCATCGGGCGAATGGAGTTCTTTATGGCTGATACATCTTTCGACGTTGTCGTGATCGGTTCGGGGCCGGGCGGCTATGTGACGGCGATCCGCGCCGCGCAACTCGGCTTCAAGACCGCCATTGTCGAGAAGGCGTATCTCGGCGGCATTTGCAACAACTGGGGCTGCATCCCGACCAAGGCGCTGCTGCGCTCGGCGGAAATCTATCACTACATGAAGCACGCCAAGGACTACGGCCTGTCGGCGGATAACGTGTCGTTCGATCCGAAGGCTGTGATCGCGCGCTCGCGCGGCGTGGTGAAGCGCCTCAACGGCGGCGTCGAATACCTGATGAACAAGAACAAGATCACGATCATCTGGGGCGAGGCGACGCTGCAAGAAGCTGGTAACGGCAGCGGCAAGTTCACGGTGAAGAAAACCGAGGCGGCTGCGCCCAAGGGCGCGCTGGGCGAGGGCGCATACACCGCCAAGCACATCATCGTCGCGACCGGTGCGCGTCCGCGTGTGCTGCCGGGCCTTGAGCCCGACAAGAAACTGGTCTGGACTTATTTTGAGGCGATGAACCCCGACAAGATGCCGAAGTCGCTGCTGGTGGTCGGCTCCGGCGCCATCGGCATTGAGTTCGCGTCGTTCTATCGCACCATGGGTGCGGAGGTGACCGTCGTCGAAGTGCTGCCGCAAATCCTTCCCGTCGAGGATGCCGAGATCGCGGGCTTCGCGCGCAAGCAGTTTGAGAAGCAGGGCTTCAAGATTCTTGCAAACACGAAGGTCACCAAGCTCGACAAGAAGGCCGACAGCGTGGTCGCGACCATCGATGACGGCAAGGGCAAGCCGCAGACTGTTGAGTTCGATCGCGTGATTTCAGCGGTCGGCGTCGTCGGCAACATCGAGGGCTTCGGGCTCGAGAAGCTCGGCGTGAAAACCGATCGCGGCTGCATCGTCATCGACGGTTACGGCAAGACCAACGTGCCCGGCATCTATGCCATCGGCGACGTCGCCGGTCCGCCGATGCTGGCACATAAGGCCGAGCACGAAGGCGTGATCTGCGTCGAAGCGATCAAAGGTCTTCACCCGCATCCGATGGACAAGACGCTGATCCCGGGCTGCACCTATTGCCATCCGCAGATCGCATCGGTCGGCCTCACCGAAGCGAAGGCGAAAGAGGCGGGCAAGGACGTCCGTATTGGCCGCTTCCCGTTCGTCGGCAACGGCAAGGCCATCGCGCAAGGCGAAGACCAGGGCATGGTGAAAGTGATCTTCGACAAGAAGACCGGCCAGCTTCTCGGCGCGCACATGGTTGGCCACGAAGTCACCGAGCTGATCCAGGGCTTCGTCGTCGCGATGAATCTCGAGACCACCGAGGAAGAACTCTTCCACACCATCTTCCCGCATCCGACGATTTCGGAAACCATGAAGGAAGCGGTGCTGGACGCCTACGGGCGTGTGCTGAACATGTAACCGTCAGCTTGCAATTGTCGTCACATCTGTGCTGTTTCACGGCGGCGTTAGTTGCTGCTTCAAATCCGGGGAACATGTGATGCAAGCCGAAGATGCTGCTGAAATGATGGATCAGGACAAGCAGAGCGACACCTTCAAGCAGAGGGCGGCTATCGGGATTGCGATCCTCGCGATGCTGCTTGCGATCACGAGCCTCGGCGGCTCGAATGCCGGCAAGGAAGCGACGAACAACAATATCTATGCGTCGAATTTCTATGCGTTCTTTCAAGCCAAGAATATTCGCCAGACCGAAATCGGTCTGGCGGCTGATGCATTCGAACTGGCTTTTCTCAAGGAGGCTGGCCTCGACGATCAGGCCAAGGCGGCGATCAAGGCGAAAGCCGATGACTATCGCAAAATCGTCGAACGATACGAGTCCGAACCGGAGACAGGTGAGGGCAAGAAGGAACTGATCGCGCGCGCCAAGGAGTTCGAGCAAAAGCGGGATCACGCTCTCAAGCAGGATCCGTATTTCGACTACGCCGAGGCACTGCTTCAAATCGCGATTGTTCTGATTTCCGTTTCGATTGTTGCAACACTGCCGTGGCTGGCCTTTATGGGTGGTACGGTCGGACTTGTCGGAGCAGCCCTAATGGTCAATGGCTACCTGTTGCTGATCGAAATTCCTTTTATGTCTTGATCGACTAGGTTCGAGGCTTCTGAAATTGCGGAGATATCAATGAACGACGCACAGGCATTTTTCAGCCAGCCGGGGGTTGGTTTCTTCACCATGCTCCTGATTGGAGCCATCGCCGGATGGATCGCGGAGCGGGTGACCGAGTCCGACCACGGTATCTTCACCAACATTCTGGTCGGCATCGCGGGGTCGTTCGTTGGCGCCAAGCTCGCCGAAATCGGGCAAATCGCCGTGTTTGGCTTCTGGCGTACGCTAATTTCAGCGGCAATCGGCGCGGTCCTTCTGCTGTTTGCCTGGCGCATGATCCGCGGCCGGCGATAACCGCTCAGCTTCCTCCAGTCTTACCCTACGTCATAAACGGGCAGTCGCGGCATCGTTGCCGCGCTGCAACGGATGTTGCTTGCGTACAACACTTCGTGAACATTTAACCGTCGCCCCAGCAAGCGCTTGCGCGCGCCGCGATTTAGCCACACGCCTCCATGAGATCATTGTTCGTAGGCTAAACGCCACGGCATTTGCGAAGGTGTTGGAAAAACCTCCCATTTTCAGGGGTTTTCTGGATCTCACGGAGTGGCCGCGGGACAGGGTTCACGATGGACGCGAAGAGCAACATCAAGGCGCGACTCCCAAGCCGTCACGTGACGGAAGGACCCACGCGCGCGCCCCATCGCTCCTACCTCTATGCCATGGGCCTCACCACCGAGCAGATCCACCAGCCGTTCGTCGGCGTGGCGTCCTGCTGGAACGAGGCCGCTCCCTGCAACATTTCCCTGATGCGTCAGGCCCAGGCCGCCAAAAAGGGTGTCGCCGCCGCCCACGGCACCCCGCGCGAGTTCTGCACCATCACCGTGACCGACGGTATCGCCATGGGGCACGACGGCATGCGCTCGTCGCTCCCGTCGCGCGAAACCATTGCGGATTCGGTGGAATTGACCGTTCGCGGCCATGCCTATGACGCCCTGATCGGGCTCGCGGGCTGCGACAAGTCCTTGCCCGGCATGATGATGGCCATGCTGCGCCTCAACGTGCCGTCGATTTTCATCTACGGCGGGTCGATCCTGCCCGGCAACTTCCGCGGCCAGCAGGTCACCGTCCAGGATATGTTCGAGGCGGTCGGCAAGCATTCGGTCGGCGAAATGTCCGACGAGGATCTGGACGAAATCGAGCGGGTGGCGTGCCCGTCGGCCGGTGCCTGCGGCGCCCAGTTCACCGCCAACACCATGGCGACCGTGTCCGAGGCCATCGGGCTTGCCCTGCCGTATTCGGCGGGCGCCCCGGCGCCTTACGAAATCCGCGACGCATTTTGCATGGCGGCGGGCGAAAAGATCATGGAGTTGATCGCGCTGAACATCCGTCCGCGCGACATCGTTACCCGTAAGGCATTGGAAAATGCGGCCGCCGTGGTCGCAGCGTCGGGCGGCTCGACCAATGCTGCGTTGCATCTGCCGGCAATGGCGCACGAATGCGGGATTGAATTCGATCTGTTCGACGTTGCCGAAATCTTCAAAAAGACACCGTATATCGCGGATTTGAAGCCGGGCGGTCGTTATGTCGCCAAAGACATGTTCGAGGCTGGTGGAATACCGCTTCTGATGAAGACGCTCTTGGACAACGGTTACTTGCACGGCGACTGCATGACGGTCACCGGGCGCACGATCGCCGAAAACCTCAAGAGCGTGAAATGGAATCCTCATCAGGATGTGGTGCGTCCTGCCGATAATCCGATCACCGTGACCGGTGGCGTGGTCGGCATGAAAGGTAATCTCGCGCCGGATGGTGCGATCGTGAAAGTCGCTGGAATGTCGGTGTTGCAGTTCACGGGACCCGCGCGTTGCTTCGATTGCGAAGAAGACGCGTTCGAATCCGTGAACAAGAAGACCTACAAGGAAGGCGAAGTCCTCGTGATCCGCTACGAGGGCCCCAAGGGCGGCCCCGGCATGCGCGAAATGCTGCAGACCACGGCGGCTCTCACCGGCCAGGGCATGGGCGGCAAGGTTGCTCTCATCACAGACGGACGTTTTTCGGGAGCCACCCGCGGCTTCTGCGTCGGCCATGTCGGGCCGGAGGCCGCCGTCGGCGGCCCGATCGGGCTGATCCGCGACGGCGACATCATCGAACTCGACGCAGTCAACGGCACTCTCAACGTCAAGCTGACGGATGCCGAACTGGCCGAGCGCAGGAAGGCCTGGAAGCCGCGTGAAACCAAGGTCGGCTCCGGGGTACTCTGGAAATATGCCCAGCAGGTCGGCCCGGCGGTCAAGGGTGCGGTGACCCATCCCGGCGGGTCGGCTGAGAAAGTGTGTTATGCGGACATCTGAGCGCATTGGCATCGTTGCCGCCCTGACGGTCGCGATTTTAGCGGCGGGTCCGGCGGTTGCCTTTGAGGGCACGTCGCCCGGCAATCAGGACGCCGCGCTGCCGGTCGTTGCCGCTCCGAGCGGCGTCGCTGTCCTGAAGAAGCCGGTTCCTCCCGCCGATATCCCGCAGGCGTCGCTGACCGCCTTGCAGTATGCCGCCGAGGGCGGTCATCCGGTGGCGCAGTGGAAACTCGGCCGCATGTACGCCAAGGGCGACGGCGTGGCGCAGGACGATCTGCGCGCCTACGACTATTTCAGCAAGATCGCGAACGCCCATGCGGAAGACAGCCCGACCGCGCCGCAGGCAGCCATCGTCGCCAATGCCTTTGTGGCGCTGGGACGGTATTACGTCTCGGGCATTCCGAATTCGCGTGTGAAGGCCGATCCGGAGCGGGCGCGGGAAATGTTCTCCTACGCCGCGTCGTATTTCGGCAATGCCGAAGCCCAGTACAATCTGGCGCGGATGTATATCGACGGCGTCGGCATGCCGCGCGATTCAAAGTACGGAATTCGCTGGCTCGGTCTGGCCGCCCGAAAGGGACAGCATCAGGCGCAGGCGCTGCTCGGCCAGATGCTGTTCAACGGCGATCGCTCGCAGCGTCAGGCAGCCCGCGGCCTGATGTGGCTGACGCTGGCGCAGGACAGCGCCGGGCCTGACGAGACCTGGATCAAGGACAGCTACAAGACCGCGCTCGCCAAGGCGTCCGAGGACGACCGGGCGATGGCATTGCAGATGCTGGAGCGCTGGGTTCAGGGCCGCCGGGATTGAGGGCCATCCGCTGTGCCGTCACCCTGAGGTGGCGAGCGTAGCGAAGCCCTCGAAGGGCGACGGCAGAGCCATCCTTCGAGGCTCGCCGAAGGCGGCTCGCACCTCAGGATGACGCTTCAATTCAGATCCAGGTCGATCCACACCGGAACGTGATCCGACGCTTTTTCCCATCCCCTGACGTGACGGTCGATGCCGGCGTCGCGCAGCCGGTCGCTGGCCTGTGGTGACAGCAGCAGGTGGTCGATCCGGATGCCGTTGTTCTTCGGCCAGGCTCCGGCCTGATAATCCCAGAAGGTGTATTGGCCGGGCTGATCGGACACCGCGCGGATCGCATCGGTCAGGCCGAGGTTGAGCAGGGCGCGGTAGCGCTCGCGGGTCTTCGGCAGAAAGAGCGCGTCGCCTGCCCACGCGGCTGGATTGTAGACGTCGCCGTTGGCGGGAATGACGTTAAAATCGCCCGCCAGCACCAGCGGCTGCTCGCCTTTCATGCGCTCCTTCGAATACTCAAGAAGACGTTCCATCCATTTGATTTTATATGGATATTTCTCGGTTTCCGGGGGATTTCCGTTGGGCAGGTAGAGGCATGCGATCCGCAGTGAGCCATTCGCATGCGACACCACACCTTCAAGAAAACGGGCGTGCAGATCGTCGGGGTCGCCGCCGAGGCGCGGCGTGGTTTCGTCGAAACGATACTTCGAGAGCAGCGCCACGCCGTTGAATGTCTTCTGGCCGTGGGTCACCACGTTGTAGCCGAGCGCCTCGATCGGCTCGCGCGGAAACGCTTCGTCCACGCACTTGATTTCCTGCAGGCAGACGATGTCCGGGGATCGCTCCTTGAGCCATGTCAGCAGATGGTCCAGCCGCTGGCGGACAGAGTTAACATTCCAGGTAGCGATCCGCATGTCAGTTCCGTTAATCCCGTTAGGCACGTGGGCGATATTTAATGCGTATGCCGTACCATGCTTCAAGCGGCTGTGATAAGTCGAATACAAATAACGCTGGAAAACCAGTACTATGGGGATGGGGGGGACGATGGCTGCCACATGTTGGACGGCCTGCTCCTGTGAGACGGTATGATCAAAGATAATTTTAAGAGACGTAGCCTGCTGATTGTCGGCATTGTCGTAGCCGCAGTCGCAATCTATTCGACCCGCTCGATGTGGACCGGGAGCGCGACAACCGCGCAAGCGCCGCCCCGTACGCGAACCGTATCGGTTGAAATTGCCAAGGCCGAAAAGAAACCGGTCCCGATCGATGTCGATTCCATCGGGACAGTGACGCCGATATCGAGTGTCGCGCTGAAATCGCGGGTCGAGACAACAATCGTTGACGTTCACTTTGAGGACGGTGCGCGCGTGAAGGAGGGCGATCTCCTGTTCACGCTGGATGCACGTCAGATCGATGCACAGATCGCGCAGGCGGAAGGCAATCTGGCCCGTGATCGTACGCAGCTCGCTGCGGCTGAGCGCGACTTGAAGCGTTTCACCGAACTGATCGGGAAGGGCGCGACCACACAGGTCAATGTCGACAATGCGAAAACGGCGTCTGACAATGCGACGGCGACAATCCAGGCCAATCAGGCCCTTCTCGACAATCTGAAGGTTCAGAAAAGTTACACCCTGATCAAAGCGCCGATCAGCGGCCGTATCAGCGCTGCGTCCGTCAAGGTCGGAAACTTCGTCCGCCCGGCGGATACGATGCCGCTGGCGGTCATCAATCAGATGGCGCCGGTTTATGTGACGTTCGCAATTCCCCAGCGCGTGCTGAGCGATCTGCGCGACGCGATGAAGACCGGACAGTCTTCGGTGACGGCAACAATTCCCGGTAGTGGAAAATCAGAAACCGGCACAATTGCGATGGTTGAAAACACCGTCGA
The DNA here is from genome assembly GCA_030652315.1 of Afipia sp. Lineage (GTDB taxonomy): Bacteria > Pseudomonadota > Alphaproteobacteria > Rhizobiales > Xanthobacteraceae > Afipia. The sequence continues at coordinate 53,457 of JAUSAX010000074.1, forward strand.
TCCGACCACCGGGATGGCGACCGTACGCGGCAAGATGAACAACGAAAGCGAAGTTCTGTGGCCGGGCATCCTGGTCAACACGAAGCTAATAGTTCGGACCGAGGTGGCGGTCGTGGTCCCGTCTGTCGGCGTCCAGCGCAGCCAGACCGGGAACTTCGTGTTCATCGTCAAGGACGGCAAGGCGCTGGTGCAGCCTGTGACAGTCAGTCGTACGACTCAGGGCATGTCGGTGATCGACAGCGGTCTGGAAGGCGGAGAGAGTATCGTCGTTGACGGCCAGTTGCTGCTGACGAACGGCACCGCCGTCGAGCCGCGAAGCCGCAAAGCCGGAGCTTAACCTATGAATCTGTCGGAGCTTTGTATCCGCAGACCCGTGATGACGACGCTGATGACGGCGTCGATCATCGCGTTTGGCGTGTTTGGCTTCCGGCTGCTGCCGGTGTCCGCGCTTCCCAAGGTCGACTTCCCGACCATCGCCGTCACCGCGACCTTGCCGGGCGCGAGCGCAGACACGATGGCGGCGTCCGTGGCCGGTCCGATCGAGCGTCAGCTCTCGACCGTCGCGGGTATCTCCTCGATGTCGTCGAGTTCGTCGCAGGGAACGACCACGATCACGATTCAGTTCGATCTGAACCGCAGCATCGATGGTGCCGCGCTTGACGTGCAGACCGCACTGACCGTGGCGCAGCGCCGCCTGCCGGTCGAGATGATCATTCCGCCGACGTTCCGAAAGGTGAACCCGGCCGAGTTTCCGATCTTGTTCCTTTCGATGAACTCCGAGACGCTGCCACTCTCGACCGTCAATGAATACGGCGACATCACCGTCGGCCAAGCGCTGTCGCAAATTCCGGGCGTCGCGCAGGTGCTGATCTATGGCGCGCAGAAGTTCGCCATCCGTGTGCAGGCGGATCCGGAAGCGGCCGCGGCGCGGGGACTTTCCCTGGAAGATATTCGAACCGCCGTATCGCGCGCCAACTCCTCGACTCCGGTCGGCACGCTTAACGGCCCCAAGCAGGACATCTCGCTGCAGGCGTCGGCCCAGTTGAACAAGGCCGTCGATTATCGGCAGGTTGTGGTGGCATGGCGCAACGGCTCGCCGGTGAAGCTCGATGAGGTCGCCAGAATCTACGACAGCGTCGAGAACGACAAGGTCGCGACCTGGTTCAATGGCCGCAGCGCGATTGTCCTCGCGATCCAGAAACAACCGGATGCCAACACGGTCGCTGTCGTCGACGCCGTCAAGGCGAAACTGCCCGCGCTGCGCGCCCAGATTCCGCCGTCGGTGACGATGGAGGTGATGTTCGATCGCTCTGTGTCGGTTCGGGAGTCGGTGGCCGATGTCGAGGAAACCCTGCTGATCGCGGTCGGTCTTGTGATCGTCGTTATCTTCCTGTTCCTGCGTTCGGCCTCGGCGACGTTCATTCCCGCATTGGCGGTTCCGATCTCGTTGTTCGGCACCTGCGCCGTGATGTATGTGCTGGACTACTCTATCAACAACATGACGCTGCTGGCGCTGACCCTGTCGGTCGGATTCGTGGTGGACGATGCCATCGTCATGCTCGAAAACATCGTGCGATATATCGAGCAGGGCATGAAGCCCTACGAGGCCGCCTTGAAGGGCGCCCGTGAGATCGGCTTTACGATCTTGTCGATCACGTTCTCGCTGATCGCGGTCTTCATTCCGGTGCTGCTGATGGGCGGAATCGTGGGACGCGTGTTCCGCGAATTCGCTGTCACGATCTCGGTGGCGATCATCGTGTCAGGGTTCGTCTCACTGACCTTGACGCCCATGCTCTGCGCGCGCGTGCTGAAGGCGCACGATCCGCATCATCGCCCCAACTTCGTGCTGCGCTGGTTTGAAGTGATGTTCAATTCGTGGCTTCGCGCCTACGAGTGGTCGCTCGATCGCGTCCTGGCCTACAAGTCCGTGATGCTGGTGGTCACGCTGGCGACGCTTGGCGCAACCGTCTGGCTGTACATCATCGTTCCGAAAGGTTTCT
>JAUSAX010000075.1 GCA_030652315.1 Afipia sp.
AGACGTTTGACGATGCCTCCGCCGCCGCCAAGGATCTGTCACCGACCAATCTGCTGACGTCCCTCAACAAGGACGTCGAGGACGCCATGAAGATCGACCCGCCGGTGACGCCGACCACGCCTGAGCCGCCGACAGCAGAAACCTTCGCCGAGGCTGAGGCCCATATGCCGGCCATTGAGACCCCGACGCCGGCCGTACCGGACGCCAAAGCGTCATGAGCGCAGAAGACATCGAAGCCACCAAGGCGCCCCTGATGGATCACCTGATCGAGCTGCGCTCGCGGCTGATCAAGGCGCTGCTCGCGTTCGGTCTGGCCTTCATCTTCTGCTTCTTCTTCGCCAAGCAGATCTACAACGTCCTGGTCTGGCCGTTCGTCTGGGTCGCGGGACCTGAGAATTCCAAGTTCATCTATACCGCGCTGCTGGAATACTTCCTGACGCAGTTGAAGCTCGCGATGTTCGGCGCGGGATTCATCTCGTTTCCGGTGATCGCAGCGCAGATCTACATGTTCGTCGCGCCGGGTCTCTACAAACATGAGCGCGGCGCGTTCCTGCCGTACCTGATCGCGACGCCGGTCTTTTTCGCGCTGGGCTCGCTGCTGGTTTACTTCCTCGTATTGCCGATGCTGATCCGCTTCTCGCTCGGCATGCAGCAGGTGGGCGGCACGGAGACCGCGCAGATCGCGCTGCTGCCGAAAGTCGGCGAGTATCTCTCGCTGATGATGTCGCTGATCTTCGCGTTCGGCATCGCGTTCCAGTTGCCGGTGATCCTGACGCTACTCGGACGGATCGGAATTCTGACCTCGAAGCAGCTGCGCGAAAAGCGGCGCTATTTCATCGTGGTGGCATTTGTCATCGCAGCCGTGCTGACCCCGCCGGATGTCATCAGCCAGATGTCGCTCGCGATCCCGCTGTTGATCCTCTACGAGGGCTCGATCCTGTCGGTGGCCATCGTGGAGAAGCGGGCCGCCAAGCAGGCTGCCGGCACGACGCCGCCTGCGGATGCGCCGCCGACCCCTCCGGCTACGACGCCTGCGGAATAGGGCTTAACGACCCGGTCGGCGTCATCCTGAGGTGCGCGGTCTTTCTTGCGCGCCTCGAAGGATGGCCGCTTGCATTGCCGACCGCCATCCTTCGAGGCTCGCCGAAGACGGCTCGCACCTCAGGATGACGGCTTCAGAGGGCGATTTTGCGGTGTCCGTTCAGCTATCATTGCTGCCAAACGCTCGATTCGTCTTGCCCGGGCTTGACCCGGGCATCCACGCCTTGTTTTAACGCGCTCAACCAAAGACGTGGATGGCCGGAACAAGTCCGGCCATGACGCAGGAATTAGAAATGCACGATATTCGATGGATTCGCGAAAACCCTGAGGCCTTCGACAAGGCACTTGCACGCCGGGGGGCGGCCGCGTTGTCAGCCTCATTGATCGCGCTCGACGAGAAGCGTCGCGCCGCCATCCTTGCGTCGGAGCAGACGCTGGCGCGGCGCAATGCAGCCTCCAAGGAAATCGGCGACGCCAAGAAGAACAAGGACGTTGCTCGCGCCGACGCGCTGATGGCCGAAGTCGGAGAACTCAAGACCAAGCTGCCCGAACTGGAAGCGGCTGCGAAGAAGTTCGAAGACGACCTCAAGACAGAACTCGCGCAGATTCCAAACTTGCCGCTCGATGAAGTGCCGGACGGCGCCGACGAGCACGGCAATGTCGAGCACCATCACTACGGCGCGCCACGCACTTACGCGTTCAAGCCGAAGGAGCATGTCGAGCTTGGTGAAGCACTCAAGTTCATGGACTTCGAGGCGGCGACGAAAATGTCCGGCTCACGCTTCGTTGTTTTGAAGAAGGGCCTCGCGCGTCTTGAACGCGCGATCGGCCAGTTCATGCTCGATCTGCACACAAACGAGCACGGCTATACCGAAGTGAACCCACCGCTGCTGGTGCGCGACGATGCGATGTTCGGCACCGCGCAGTTGCCGAAGTTTCGCGATGATCAGTTCGCGGTGTCCTCCTTGGAAGGAATTCTGGAGCGAAAACGAACAACTCATATCGATATTCCCGGTCAGATGCGTGGCGAGGCTCCTTCTCCATCAACCACAAAGGAAGAAGTCGTTTTAGAGCGTAGTCTCCATTGGCTCATTCCCACCGCCGAAGTTCCGCTGACAAATCTCGTTCGCGAATCCATTCTCGACGAAAAAGAACTGCCGATGCGGCTGACCGCGTTGACGCCGTGCTTCCGCGCGGAAGCGGGAGCAGCGGGACGCGACACGCGCGGCATGATCCGCCAGCATCAGTTCACCAAGGTCGAACTGGTCTCGATCATCACGCCGGAAGAATCGAGGAACGAGCACGAGCGCATGCTGTCCTGCGCCGAAGAGGTTTTGAAAAAGCTCGATCTGCATTACCGCGTCATGACGCTGTGCACCGGCGACATGGGCTTCGCGTCACAAAAGACCTACGACATCGAGGTATGGATGCCGGGTCAGGGTGAGGGCGGCATGTACCGCGAAATCTCCTCATGCTCGGTGTGCGGCGATTTTCAGGCGCGGCGCATGGATGCGCGCTCAAGAGGCCCAGACGGCAAGCCGCGCTTCGTGCATACGCTGAACGGTTCGGGCACCGCGGTTGGACGCGCGCTGATCGCCGTGATGGAAACCTATCAGCAGGACGACGGCTCGATTGCCGTGCCGGATGTGTTGCAGCCGTATATGGGCGGGCTCAAAGTGATCGCGAAGGAAGAAAAATAATATGCGAATTCTCTGCACCAACGACGACGGCATTCACGCGCCGGGCCTCAAGGTTATCGAGGAAATCGCGCAGCAGCTGTCCGACGACGTCTGGGTCGTCGCACCCGAACTCGATCAATCCGGCGTGTCGCATTCGCTGTCGCTGAACGATCCACTGCGTCTGCGCGAAGTCGGTCCGCGTCACTTTGCTGTCAGAGGGACGCCGACCGATTGCGTCATCATGGGCTCTCGCCACATCCTCGGCAACAAGGGCCCGGACCTCGTGCTGTCGGGCGTCAACAAGGGCCGCAACGTCGCCGAAGACGTTGTCTATTCGGGCACCATCGCCGGTGCGCTGGAAGGCACCATCCTTGGGTTGCCGTCGTTCGCGCTGTCGCAGGAATTCTCGATGGAGACGCGCAACAAGCCGCTGTGGGACACCGCGCTGAAGTTCGGCCCCGACGTGATCCGCAACGTGATGAAGCTCGGCGTGCCGCGCGACACCGTCATCAACGTCAACTTTCCCGCATGTTTGCCGGAAGAGGTGAAGGGCATAGCCGTCACCAGACAGGGCAAGCGTAATCTGGGCTTTCTCAAGATCGACAGCCGCCAGGATGGTCGCGGCAATCCGTATTACTGGATCGGCTTCGAGCGGGCGGCGATGCTGGAAGTGCCTGCGGAGGGGACTGATCTCGCCGCGCTCGGCGCGAACTTCGTGTCGGTCACGCCGCTGCGGCTCGACCGGACTGACATGGTGTTTTCGGAAAAGCTGAAGGGCGTGTTGAAGTAGGACGCATAATTGCATCCCTAGGGCCATGGGTTTCTCTCGCCACGCACGTCATTCCGGACATCGCGCTTGTCGCGCGATGATGCGGAATCCCGAAGAGTTCATCGGAAACAACCACTGGATTCCGGGTTCGCTCGCACATGCTCGCGCCCCGGAATGACGGAGCTCGGATGGAGCGAAGCTAAGCGGACGCGAGAATGTTCTAAGCCGCGATGCCCTTCAGGACCGTCTCGATCGTGCGCGCCAGCGTTTCGATCTGAAATGGCTTTTGCAGTGTCGGACGGTCGCGGAATTTCTCCGGCAAACCCTGCGCGCCGTAGCCGGTGGCGAACACAAAGGGCAGGCCGCGCATCTGAACGGCTTCGGCGACCGGTGTGATCACCCTGCCGTTGACGTTGACGTCGAGAATGGCGATGTCGAAGTCGACTGCCTGTACGAGCCTGACGCCTTCGTCGATGTCGCCTGCTTCACCGGCAATCGTGTAGCCAAGCTCCTCCAGCATGTCGGCAACCATCATGCGGATCATGACTTCGTCTTCGACCAACAGAATCGACGTTCGCGATCCTGCTTTGAAATTGCCCGGCATTCGGTCCCCAAACGACAAATCTGGACTGCTACAGAAATAACATAATTATCCAGCGCACAAACTCACACCTGATCTAAAAGTTCCATGAGCAGGAACTTTTTTAAGGCTGAAATGTCAGGAAGGCACCGGAAAGAACCGGCCTCGCCCGGTCGCCAGCACGACGCCGGTGTTCAGGTCCTCCAGCCGGCCTTCCACGTCCACATAGCGACCATGGTCGGTCACCAGCGAACCGTGCCCGACGATCGGCGTCTCGGTCGGCACCGGCTTGATGTAGCGGATGGTCAGTTCGCCGGTCACCCCCAGTCGCCCCGTGACCCGGAGCACCGTGGCTGCCAGCACCTCGTCGAGATAGGCGGCAACGATGCCTCCGTGCGCGGCGCCCGGAGGCCCTTCGTGCTGCCGCGAAATGAGGATCGGCGAGGCGACGCCTTCGTCTGTCCTGAAAGTGCGCACATGCAAGCCCGTGGGATGCGATGGACCGCAGCCGAAGCATTGATGAAAGCGGTTGTCTGGCTCGCCCGAGAGGCGCTGCTCCTCCAATCCGTCAAAGGTGGAGCGAAATGGTTCTGGAAGAGATAAGGTCATGAGAGTCTCGGCACGCTTGAACTGTAAGCGGTCATTGCGCAAAACAGATCCGGATTTCTAACACGAAAAGGTGGCGCATGCCGCGACACTTGTCAAAGTACGCATCGAATACAAGTCTTTCCCGCTCTCAATGTTGATCAGGCATGCAGTCGCCCCAGCCCACGCCACACGACAAGATGATGTTTCAGCTGAACTTGCGGCAGCGCGGGATCAGCGACCAGGCCGTGCTGAAGGCGATGGGAGACATTCCGCGCGAACTGTTCGTGACGTCGCTGGACCGCGGCTATGCGTACCGCGATACGCCCTTGGGCATCGCGTGCGGACAGACCATCAGCCAGCCGTTCGTCGTGGCCTACATGACCGAGCAGCTCGATCTGGAGCCGGAACACCGTGTGCTGGAGATCGGGACGGGATCGGGATACCAGGCCGCGATCCTGTCGAAGCTGTCCCGGGAAGTCGTGACGCTGGAACGGTTTCGTACGCTGGCCGACCGCGCCAGGCTCGTCCTGAAAGATCTGCAATGCACCAATGTGGACGTCATCCTTGGTGACGGCTTCGACCTGCCGGAAACGCTCGGCACGTTCGACCGGATCATGGTCACCGCAGCGATGGAGGAAATTCCCGAGGCGCTGCTCGGGCGGCTGGAGCCGAACGGGATCCTGATCGCGCCGGTTGGGCCAATGAATGACCGGCAGCTTCTGA
>JAUSAX010000081.1 GCA_030652315.1 Afipia sp.
CGCGGCTTCGCCGTGACGCTCGGCATCGGCATCATCACCACGGTTTTCACGGCGTTTACCGTTACGCGGCTGATCGTTGCGACGTGGGTGAGCTGGAAGCGGCCCAAGACCGTGCCGATTTGAGGATAGCTAGTGGAGCGGATTTGACATTCGCCCGCACTTTGCGGGAGCTTCGACCGGCGAATGTCAAATCCAAAACTCCACTAGAAATTATGATTACTAGTGGTCCTTTGCTCCTGACATTCGCAAAGAGGGCTGCTGAAACGGGATGCGAATGTCAGAAGCGGACCACTAGCCTGTGACTCAGACGATTATCATTGCTCTGGCTGTCTTCATCGTCGTTCTGACGGTGCTCAGCATTTATGGCGTGATCCCCGCGCTTCGCATCGTTCCCGACGATACGAAGTTCGACTTCATGCGCTTTCGCCGCATCAGCTTTCCGATCTCGGCGTTGTTGTCGTTGATCGCGATCGGCCTCTATTTCGCGCACGGGCTGAATTTCGGCATCGACTTCAAGGGCGGCACGCTGCTGGAAATTCAGACCAAGTCGGGTCCGGCGGATATCGCATCGTTGCGCGCGCAGCTCACGACACTGAATTTCGGCGACGTCCAGCTTCAGCAATTTGGCGGTCCCTCCGACGTTCTGATCCGCATTGCCGAACAGCCGGGTGGCGATCAGGCGCAGCAGGTGGCGGTTCAAAAGGTTCGCCAGTTGTTGGGAGATAGCGTCGAGTATCGCCGCGTCGAGGTGGTTGGACCGCGTGTGTCGAGCGAGTTGCTCGCCTACGGCACGGTTGGGCTGATGCTCGCGATCGCGGGCATCTTCATGTATCTCTGGTTCCGGTTCGAGTGGCAGTTCTCGCTCGGCGCGATGATCGCGAACGTGCATGATATCGTGCTGACGCTCGGCTTCATGTCGATCACCCAGATCGAATTCGACCTGACCAGTATCGCCGCGCTGCTCACCATTCTCGGCTACTCGCTCAACGACACCGTCGTCATCTACGACCGCATTCGCGAAATGCTGCGGCGCTACAAGAAGATGCCGATGCCGGAATTGCTGAACGCGTCGATCAACTCGACGCTGTCGCGCTCCATCATCACTCACGTCACGGTGACGCTGGCATTGCTTGCGCTGTTGCTGTTCGGCGGCAAGGCGATCCACAGCTTCGCTGCAACGATGACCTTTGGCGTCGTGCTGGTCGGCACCTATACCTCGATCTTCATCGCGGCGCCGATCCTGATTTATCTCGGCGTGGGCGAAAACCGGGGCGGCGAGGACGACAAGCCGTCGAAGCCCTGATGATTTTAGGTGTGATCGACAGTCATTCTCGGTCGTCATTGCGAGGAGCGCTTGCGACGAAGCAATCCAGTTCTTGCTGATGCAAAACAAAAACTGGATTGCTTCGCTTCGCTCGCAATGACGTGGTGAGCGACTTAACCTGAATTCACCCCGCTCTAATATCCACGACTTTCCGAAGTTCGTGACAGGTGGTGCTGAGATGGATCACGAACTTCGGAAAGTGGGTACTGGCGCGTCGGATGCGCTGCATCTTCCGCGGTCGGCGCCGATCGAAGCCTACGGCAGCGGCGGCTTCCGGTTTGCGGAGATGTCGCATCGCGGCTCGTTGCTATGCCTGCCGAACGCGATCTGGGCTTGGCCGGTCAACGATCCCAAGGACATTGACCGGTATTCGCTGGCCCGGATTTTCGAGCATGCCAACGAAATCGATACATTGCTGATCGGGACGGGAAGCGATGTCTGGATCGCTCCCGCGCCGCTGCGCAATGCGCTGCGGCAGGTCCATGTGATGCTGGACACCATGCAGACGGGGCCGGCAATCCACACCTACAATGTCATGATGGGTGAGCGTCGGCGCGTGGCGGCAGCACTCATTGCTGTTCCATGAGCGCAACAGACCGATCCGCCGAAGTGTTTTGCACTGATCTGGTGCGCGCGCAGGATTTCAAAGCCTATGCGGCGAGCCTGTTCGTGCCGCCGGAAGCGCGGCGGGCATGGATGGCACTCGCGGCGTTCAATGCCGAGGTCGCGCATGTCCGCGATCACGTCAGCCAGCCGCTGCCCGGCGAGATCCGCCTGCAATGGTGGCGCGACGCGTTGACGGGCGGCAGTCAGACTGCCGACCACGGCGCGGTCGAGGGCAATCCGGTCGCGGCGGAATTGTTGCGGGCGATGACGCTGTACGATCTTCCCATCGAAGCATTTGTTCGTCTGATCGACGCGCATGTGTTCGATGTCTATGACGATCCGATGCCCGACATGGCGGCCCTTGAAGCGCACTGCCGCGATACGTCGGCTGCGATGTATGCTTTGCGCGCAAAAGTGCTGGGCGTGAATTCGCCGGAGACTGCACGCCTCGCCGAACATGCAGGCATTGCAGAGGGGCTCGTTGACGTCATGCTGGCGCTGCCGCGCCACGCTGCGCGGCGGCAGCTTTATCTGCCGGGCGATCTGATGGCCGTTCATGGCGTGATCGCTGAAGAAGTCTTCCTCCAGCAGAGCAGTTCATCGCTCAAAGATGCGCTTGCGCATCTTCGCCGCGAAGCGCGGGCTCAACTGGATCAGGCAATGGCGATGGTGGCAGAAGCGCCGCTGGCTGCACGTCCAGCCTTCCTGCTGCTTGCAGCAATCGGAAAGACTTTAACGCGGCTTGAATCATCGGAGCCGTTCGATCCGCCCTTGCCATCGCGGCTTGGCATTCTCTGGACGACATGGCGTGCGGCGCGCGCGAAGCCGTTCAAGGCGTGAGTCCGCAGCGTGTTCAGTGGCTCGCGTAGCTTTCCGCTGCCTTTTCTTGGTCTATGTTGTCCGCCGAAATGCGGGGGCGAAAATGAGTCTTATCGGGCGGCTGATCGGAAAACAGAGCACGGATGCGGATGCCAAGGCTCTGCTTGCTCAATCAGATGGAATTCTCTGATGCCGAGATCAACATCGAGGCCCTTTCAAAATCCGACATTCCCCTGAGCATATTCTACCCGAACGGGGTCAAGGGAGACGTGCACAGTTGGTATGTGCCGAATCCCGCTTGCGTGAAGGCATGGGCAAAGGCCACGTCATTTAACGTCTCTGATTTCAAATTCGAAAACCACCCGCCGCACCAGAGAATGAGGATCACTGCAAGAAAAACTGGTGGCGTGCGCGTGGACAATCCGGTCTGGTGACCGGGCAAAGATATCAATCTGAAGTCCTGCGATGCTCGCCGTGTTCGGCGTTGAGCTGCCGGGCAAAGTCAAACCATCTGAACCATGCAGCGACATTCCCCTGATCCATTCGGCATGGTTTGAAAGTCGAAGCGCGCCGAAGATTCCTGGACCAAAATTCTCAATGGCAAATCCCGTTCAAGGCCTGAACGGCTGTTCGAATGATGCATGTCAAGCCATTTCAGGGGCGGCGCGAGAGCTGAATCCCGATCCGGTTGCGCAGTGCAATTCCGCCGCGTTTTCGCCTTTTGCAGCGAAGTCCGTCACCAGTTTGCCTTTTGACCGGTGACGCGACTTCTCGGCGCGCGGAGACAAAACTACGCGGCGTCAGAGACGCGCAGTGTGTCTGCGATCCAGCGATGCATATCGGACAACGCACGCGCGCTGATCGCCTGCTTCTTCGCAACCGTCTTCTCGTTGCCGCGCAGCCGCGTGCCGTCCGGCTTCTTTGTCGGAGCCGAAGCCAGCGGCGGAAACAATCCGAAGTTGATGTTCATCGGCTGGAACGAGCGCGGTCCAGCATCGATGGTCTCGATATGGCCGCCGGTGATGTGACCGAGCAGCGCGCCGAGCGCCGTTGTCGGCGGTGGCGGCGCGATGGCGCTCTGCCGCGCATCCGCTGCTGCGAACAGCCCGGCGAGCAGGCCAATGCCTGCGGACTCGACATAGCCTTCGCATCCCGTCATCTGCCCGGCAAAACGTAGCCGCGGCTGCGCCTTCAGGCGTAATTGCGGATCGAGCAGCTTCGGCGAGTTCAGGAAGGTGTTGCGATGAAGGCCGCCAAGGCGCGCGAACTCCGCATTCTCGAGACCGGGAATGGCGCGCAGCACGTGCGTCTGCGCGCCGTGCTTCAGCTTGGTCTGGAAGCCGACCATGTTGTAGAGCGTGCCGAGCTTGTTGTCCTGGCGCAACTGCACGATCGCGTATGGCTTGACCATGGGATCGCGCGGATTGGTCAGTCCGACCGGCTTCATCGGTCCATGACGAAGCGTCTCGCGACCGCGCGCGGCCATAACTTCGATCGGCAGGCAGCCGTCGAAGTAGGGCGTGTTGGCTTCCCATTCCTTGAAGTCGGTTTTTTCGCCTGCGATCAGCGCATCGACAAAAGCGTCGTACTGTTCGCGAGTCATCGGGCAGTTGAGATAATCAGCACCGGTGCCGCCGGGGCCGACCTTGTCGTAGCGCGATTGAAACCACGCCACATCCATGTTGATCGAGTCGCGATGCACGATCGGAGCAATGGCGTCGAAGAAGGCGAGGGCATCTTCGCCGGACAAGGCGCGGATCGCATCGGCAAGTGCCGGTGAGGTCAGCGGGCCGGTCGCAACAATGACATTCTGCCAGTCGGCCGGAGGGAGCCCGGCGATTTCCTCGCGCCGGATTTCGATCCGCGGATGCGCCGCGAGCGCCGCGCTGACCGCCGCGGAAAAACCGTCACGGTCCACCGCAAGCGCGCCGCCCGCCGGCACTTGATTGGCGTCGGCGCTGCGCATGATCAGGGAGTTCAGCTTGCGCAGTTCCGCATGCAGCAGGCCGACGGCATTGTTAGCGGCGTCGTCGGAGCGGAAGGAATTGGAGCAGACGAGTTCCGCGAGGCTGTCGGTGCGATGCGCATCGGTCGTCCTGACCGGACGCATCTCGTGCAGCACAACGCTGACACCGGCGTTCGCGATCTGCCACGCTGCTTCGGAACCGGCCAGTCCACCGCCGATGACGTGGATCGCTGCCGCGTTATGATCTTTCTGGATTGTCATGGCTCACAACTAGAGCCGGCAACGCTTCGATGCAATGTTTCGGTGCGTAAGGTGCGCCTGGCGAAGCGCCAGATACGACAACGCCCGCACAGGGCGGGCGCAATCGTTCGTCAGTCAGTTTTCGCAACGGTTAGCCGTTGTAAGCGCCGGCTGCGACCCGCTGGATGTCGGAGCGGTCAAGCCCGATATCGGCCAGTTCCCGATCGCTCAACTGGGACAACTCAGCGACATTGCGCTGATAGTCACGGAACGCCTGGATAGCGCGGATAAATGAGAGCAGCATGGATAGTCTCCTTCGTAATCCCGATTCAGCTCTTGGAGTAGCGTCATCGTTGGAACTGAATATAGGGTACGATTCTGCGTGGCAACACCGCAAATGTTGCGATGCAGCTAAGCAATAAACGCATATCACTAGTAAGAAATGATTAATCTTTCACCAAATATTTGACTGGTCTGAGCTCACGTCTCCGCCCCATTCGAGCGCCAGATCAAAATTTAGATCGTTATTTCATCAGTTTGACGCAAGGGAGACACATATTCCGACAGGACCGCGCACGCCGGTAATTTAATAAGGCTCTCGCTAAGCTATGCTTTATCGACAGGGTAAAACTGGAGCACCTCCGCTGCCAATATAGTGCCTGACGATCAGTCTAACAGCGAACAATAGTTCATTTTATATGACCTTCGAGAGTTCTACCGACAAGGCGTGTTGTAGGAACCGTCTCCGAATCGTAGACGTTCCAGCCGAGGCGTGGCATAGCCGCGAGATGCGTGATCGCCACTCAGTTCGCCGGCTGCTTTTGACCATCGTGCTGTCGCAGGTCATGGTGATCCAGGGTCTCCTTCTGGCCTGGAGTGGCACGCTGGCGTTCGCGGGTGGTGCTGGGAGCCTAGGCACTATCTGTTCCGGCGGTGGAGTACCTGCGAGCTCGAACGATGACGGGAGTGGGCCGCTCGCGCCAAGGGCGGATCACGATTGCCTCAGCGCGTGCCTGATGAGCCATACGGCGGGAGCGCCGTTGCGCGAGGGGGGCTCATTAACGCTCCCCACGGTCTACGCGCATTCCGCTGTTTCACGCGAAATAACCCTGACGGTCGTTTTACGGGAGCCGGTCTTCCTGGCCCGGGCACCTCCAACGCTGACCTGAGACAACCTGAGACGTTCGTTTCGGAATTATCTTTCAGCATCAGTCGAGGAACAACATGTCCATCAACTTTCGCAGTCCCCAGCGGCTGCTGGCCGGCGCTGGCTTGGCCGCATCTGTCGTTATCATCTCGCAATCGGCGGCGGTCGCCCATATCACCCTTGCGACCGGCGAGGCGCGTACCGGCACCTATTACAAGGCGGTGTTTCAGGTCCCGCACGGCTGCGAGGGCGCGTCCACCCAAACAGTCCGGATTCAGATTCCCGAGGGGGTCATCGGCGTGAAGCCGATGCCCAAGGCGGGATGGACACTGAACATCACTCGCGGCGCCTATGCCAAGTCCTATCAGAGCCACGGCAAGGCTGTGACTGAAGGGCCCAAGGAAATTGTGTGGTCAGGCGGCGCTCTCTCTGACGACAACTACGATGAGTTCGTTTTCACGAGTTTCCTTGCCGGCGATTTCCGTCCGGGGCAGGCGATCTCTTTTCCGACCGTCCAGCAATGCGCCAAGGGTGAGGTTCGCTGGGATCAGGTTGCAGCGGACGGCCAGAATCCACACATCCTGAAATCGCCGGCTCCCACGCTGCGGATCGTTGCCGACGCGGCGACAGTTGCGCAGGCGCAGATGGATCACAGCAAGATGGATCACGCCCAGATGGGGGCACCTGCGCAGAGCGGGAGTGATACGTTCAAGATCGGCGATCTAGTTGTGGCATCGCCGTGGACGCGCGCCACGCCGGGCGGCGCCAAGATCGCTGGCGGTTATCTCAAGATCACCAACAACGGCAAGTCACCCGATCGATTGGTTGGTGCGGTCACAGCCAGTGCAGATCGCGTGGAAATTCATGAAATGTCGATGACCGACGGCGTGATGAAGATGCGGCCGCTGACGGATGGGCTCATCGTCAAGCCCGGAGAGACGGTCGAGCTCAAGCCTGGCGGATTCCACATGATGTTCATGGATATCAAGCAGCAGTTGAAGCAAGGCGACACGCTGAAGGCGACCCTGACGTTCGAAAAGGCAGGGAGACTCGACCTCAGTTTCAATGTCAGGGCGATAGGTGCGAGTGGTGGAGCGCCTGCGCACCGGCATTGATCAGATGTGAACGAACTTGAGGAAGGTGGTTCGTCGATATCCACCTTCCTGCGCAAAGCGGCCAGAGGCAGGCCTGCTCTGCAACATCAGACCGTCGCGAGTTTCTCCCTGCGCTCGCGATCAAACGTGTCGCGACGGGGCTTCATCGATTGAGCGAGGTGGCGAACGCATCGCCGTCCTTCAAGCCCAACTCGTAAGCGTTGCGGATGCCGTCAGGATTTCTGATATCGAACTGTCCCACATCGATCTTCCGCGAAGGTTGCGCGTATGTGCGTCCTTTGACGATCGGAATCGATTTGTAGACCCGCGTTAATAGCACCAGCGTGCGCCCGCCGGCGGATTCGATGGGCTCAATCGGCTCAACGGGAACGTTATCGACCAGCCCGCCATCGAAGGCGGGCTTTCCGGCAACATTCGTCACCGGCATGAACGGCGGCACACCGCTGCTAGCCATCAGCGCCTCGCGAAATTGTTGCGGATTGGTGAGGGAGCGCGCAGCGACGAACTCGGATCGGAAACCGAGCGCGCGTCCGAACCGAGGGTGCACCGGGTGAAAGATCTGTTTCTCCAGCTGATAGAGGCCGATGCCGATGGCTGCACCGAGCGAGGGTGAAAAGCCGCGCGGCAATCGGGATACCGCAACACGGAAGTCAGTCATGTGCTGTAGTCGCCTGAACGCATTCTCATCGATGGTTTGATGAAGCAGCTCGGTATACAGCGGGCCGACGGGACAGAGTGGCCTGCCTTGGCGCCACGCGGTAAAATCGAAATTGTGCAACTGCGGATCGCAAGCGCCGATTACACGGGCGCGGGTTGCTGGTCCGGCTTCGAGCAATGAATAGACCGCAGCAAATGCGCCAGCACTGGCGCCGACGACGAGCTGTGGCGACAAGCCCAGACGCGTTGCAGCTGCTTCATAGAAGCCGCCTTGCCAGTAACAGCGGTTACCCCCGCCTGCGAAAACAACTGCGTCGAACATGGGAGTTTAGGATGCTTACTTTGAAAGAACGCATCCATGCCAAACCTTGGGTGCTCGGGCAACTGGTTAGGCCACAGTGCAGGATACGAGGTCGCATGGCCGAGTGCGTGGATCAGCGCGGTCCCATGGTGCCGGCGTGACGCGTCAGCGGACACGAGACCTCGCTGGCACAAGCGTATAGAAATTCGACGCCACATCCCACGATCGATTGCTCATAGGGGCAGCGTGAAAGTCACACAGTTATCATGATCATCCGAAAGAGCATCTGCGAAAACATCACGATTGCTTGCGATGGAAGACCGAGCAGACGCAGCAAAATTCTGTAAGGGGACGGCGGCGCGAAGCTGTGTGACAAATTGAAGTCGCAGCCGCTTCGAGTCATTGTGGCGTCTTTTTGGCGCTTTTGACTCAAATCGCCGCAGCGCAAATATTGATGAGTTGCATTGGCAAGCTGTAACCGGACGTCTACACTGACACGTGAAGACCGGCGCGGTGCTGCCGGACGAACAGAAGAAGCGCCAATCATTCACAGTCAACCGACGGGCTATCGGGAGTTTTACAGATGAGCATTTTTGGGAAAATCATGGGCGCGATTTTCGGCACTAAAGCCGAAGCTGCTGAGCCTGCCGGCGGTGCTGGATCGGCTGCGGGTGGCGGCGCCAGCGTGCCAATGGTTGATGTTGCGCCAATTCTCGACAAGGCTGTCGCGGCCAAGGGCGAGAAGCTTGAATGGCGCACGTCGATCGTGGACCTGATGAAGGCTCTCGACATCGATTCAAGTCTGTCGGCCCGCAAGGAGTTGGCGAAAGAACTGAAGTACGATGGCGACACGAGTGACTCGGCGAAGATGAACATTTGGCTGCACAAGCAGGTGATGACCAAGCTTGCGGCCAATGGCGGCAAGCTTCCGGATGACCTGAAGAATTGATCCGACAGCCGGCCGCGAGGCGGGATTACGTTCCGAAAGGCCCGCCTCTCAGGCGGGCCTTTTTCATTGCAGTGCACACTGGTATCGACGTCCTGTTCAAACCGTCGACACCGGCATACAAAATGCCACCGGAACATTCATCAGCCGCCGCAATTGAAGCAAGCGGCAGGGGAAGCAGCCGAACGAGCAACAAGGCAAGGCGGGGAACGACCATGATCGAGCTCAATCGCAGAAACATTCTCGCCGGAGGCGCGGCGGCATTGGCCGGCACCGCGGCTTTCGCTGAGATCGCCGAGGCGCAGGTCGGGGTGAAGGCTGTTTTCCCCGTCGGACAAACAACGATCCCCATTGTCGGCCTCAACGAGGTGTTTCCGGTCCGTCGCATCTATTGCATCGGCCGCAACTACGCTGCGCATGCGCGCGAGATGGGATCCGACCCGACACGCGAACCGCCGTTTTTCTTCCAGAAGCCGACGGATGCGATTCAGAATGTTGCGATAGGTTCGGTCGCGGATCATCCATATCCGCCGCTGACCAAGAATTATCATTACGAAGTCGAACTCGTGGCCGCGTTGAAATCAGGCGGCTCGAACATCTCGCCAGAAAAGGCTCTGGATTGCGTCTACGGTTATGCGCTCGGCCTCGACATGACTCGCCGCGATTTGCAGCGCGCGATGGGGGATCAGAAAAAGCCGTGGGAGATCGGCAAGAGTTTCGACAATTCCGCAGTGCTGGGACCTATCCATCCCGTCACCAAGACCGGGCATTTTACCAAGGGAGCGATCTCGCTCGCGGTCAACGGAACGGTGAAGCAGAACTCCGATCTCAGCAATATGATATGGAGCGTGGCCGAACAGATCTCGAAGTTGTCCGAAGCCTGCGAACTGAAAGCCGGCGATATCATCTACTCCGGCACGCCGGAGAATGTCGGACCGGTGGTGAAAGGCGACGTTGTTCTGTGCAAGCTCGACGGATTGCCGGACATGTCGATCAAGATTGCTTAGTTCTGGATCGGCTCGATATCGCTCTTCTTCTTGATGTCGGGTCGAGATACGGAAAAGCCCGCCGATGGCGGGCTTTTTTTCATGACGGGAATGAAAGGCCGCTCACGCCGCCACATCCGCGAATTCCGGATGCTTATCTAGATAATCGACGACGAACCCGCAGCCAGCGACAACTTTCAATCCATCGGCGCGGATCTGCTCCAGCGCACCTTGCACCAGTCTGGAGGCGATGCCGCGGCCGCGCAAGGCGCGCGGCGTTTCGGTGTGGGTGATGATGACTTTGCCTGGTGCAAGCCGATAGTCTGCGAAAGCGGTTGCTCCATCGACGTCAAGCTCGTAGCGGCTGAGTGCTGTGTTGTTGCGAACCATGTCGTGAACCGTGACGAGAGGTTGTGTTTGCGGACTCGATGCGTGGCGCGAATCTATTTCAACAGATCGGCATATTCAGCGTGTTTCTCAATATAGGCCTTTACGAACGGGCACTGGGGAACAACCTTCAGTCCGGCAGCGCGCACCTGATCGAGGGCGCCCTTGACGAGCTTCGATCCGATACCCTTGCCTCCGAGTTCTTTCGGGACCTCGGTATGAACAAAGGTAATGACCTCGTCGGAAAGTTCGTAGTAGGTCGCAGCCAGATGGCCTTCGGCCTCCAGTTCGTAGCGTTTCCGGGCCGGATTGTTTTGAACGGTTTCGGTCATTGCACGATTGTCCCCGATGTTGGGCGCTTGTCCGATCACTCGGTAGGAAGCCCGCTCAGTACGGGCCTCTCCAGGCGACATGTGTCTCCAAATCCGACAAAAACCCGTTCCCGAGGCCTTGTAAAGGTTGCCGGTATCCATACGTTTTCTGAGACATACCGAGAGGCGGCCGAATTGGTCGTTTGGCAGTCGGAATGTCACATCTGTCAGGCCGCCGCCGTATGCCTTCGTTTTTGATGGAGGTATTCAATGTCAATTGATCGGTTTTTGAACAGACATCGGTCCTGGGAAGATTGGTTCGGCATGTTGCTCGGCTTGCTGATCATGCTGTCGCCCTGGCTTACAGGTCAGGCGAACAACGGACTCGGCGCGCACGTTGATCCGGGAATGGCAATCCTGAATGCGGTTTGCGTCGGCGTCCTGATATTTGGCTTTGCCCAGATGGAATACATCGTGCTTCGGCGTTGGGAGGAAGCGTGCGAGGTCGCGCTTGGCTTCTGGCTGATCGCTTCG
Organism: Afipia sp.; assembly: GCA_030652315.1. Taxonomy (GTDB): domain Bacteria; phylum Pseudomonadota; class Alphaproteobacteria; order Rhizobiales; family Xanthobacteraceae; genus Afipia. The sequence continues at coordinate 11,340 of JAUSAX010000081.1, forward strand.
CCTCACATCTTCGGCTATTCCGGGGACGGAACGCTCAGGCTCTGGCACACGGCCCTCGGCGGCGTTGTGATCCTGCTGGGTGTTCTTAAGCTTTGGCAAGATTGGGATCTGAGTGACGACGAGCTTGCCCGGCATGGGCAGTAGGCTCATTGGATACGATGATTTAAGTCGCGCGATGACAGGATTGCGCGCTACTTGAAAGCAGGACGCAGTGTGCGTCCTGCTCGACAATTTTTGTGAGGAAAATGGAATGGCGAACGAAAAAGGCCCCAACATCAAGAAAAAGCAGAAGTGCAAGAACTGCGAAGGCAAGGGGCTGGTGAAGAAAGGCGACAAGGTTCTCACGTGCCAGCGCTGCAAAGGGACTGGGGTGAGGTGAGAGCGGTAGACGAAGCCCGGATTCTTGTGTTTTACGATATAAGACGAAGTTCGCAAGAATTGTCAGAAACCGGTGCAAGCTGGTGAGAAATCATCATGACATTGACGGAAGTAGGGATCCGCGAGTGCACGACTGATGATGAATTGTTCAAGCTGTTGTCGGCGGAATTAAAAAGATTACTTCCGTATGAAGAAGGCTTTGATCTCAATGAATTTCTCGAAGAGACCCGCACGATCCCAATCGGGCTCCGCGCCATGGCCGCGATCTACCAACTCGATGTCAGTCTCACGCTCGACGATCTCGGTTGGCATTTTGCTAACTGGCATCATCACGGCTATTGCGAGGAGACGGCTTGGGCATTGAAAGAATTGGAAGCGTTTGAGCAGGCCGAGTTGTTCGCAAAAGGTTATGCGGTAGCCCAACCATGGTGGGATAAGATCGGCGAATTGCTTGCCGAGGATTTCAGTGCATTTGTCGCGTGGTACCCGGACTCAGCGTTGGACAGAGCGACTATGCCGCTCACGCGGCGAATGTGGGATTTACAGGAAATCGATTACGGCCTGTTGGGATATTGGACCAGGCACGCACGGAAATATCCGCATAAGGTGGTGCAGAGACCGCCTTAACGGATGCAATGCGGCGTCGCGAGTTGGGCGCGAGCGCATTGACGTGCTTTACATTTTTCAGCTTACTCCGCCGCCTCTTCGGCATCGCGGATTTTCCCGGCGCGACCCTTCTTCAGGACCGGTGCGAGGAATTTACCGGTGTAGCTGCGCGGTGCCTTGACGATATCTTCCGGCGGACCCCAGGCAACGATTTCGCCGCCGCCATCGCCACCTTCAGGGCCGAGATCAATCACCCAGTCGGCAGTCTTGATGACTTCGAGATTGTGCTCGATCACCACCACGCTGTTGCCCTGCGCCACCAGTTCGTGAAGCACCTCAAGCAGCTTGGCGACATCGTGGAAGTGCAATCCCGTGGTCGGTTCGTCGAGGATGTAGAGTGTGCGGCCGGTGGCGCGTTTGCTCAATTCCTTGGCCAGCTTGACGCGCTGGGCTTCGCCGCCGGACAGCGTTGTCGCCTGCTGTCCGACATGGATGTAGCCGAGGCCGACGCGCTGAAGAGTTTTGAAGGTTTCGCGGACGCGCGGTACCGCCTTGAAGAAGTCGGCGGCTTCATCGACCGTCAGGTCGAGCACATCGGCGATGGACTTGCCCTTGAACAGGACATCCAGCGTCTCGCGGTTGTAGCGCTTACCCTTACAGGTGTCGCAGGTGACGTAGACGTCCGGCAGGAAGTGCATTTCGATCTTGATCAGACCGTCACCCTGACAGGCCTCGCAGCGTCCGCCTTTTACGTTGAACGAAAAGCGCCCCGGCTCGTAGCCGCGCGCTTTCGATTCGGGCAGGCCCGCGAACCATTCGCGGATCGGCGTGAACGCGCCTGTGTAAGTCGCGGGGTTTGATCGTGGCGTGCGGCCGATAGGCGATTGATCGATGTCGATGATCTTGTCGATATGCTCCAGACCCTCGATGCGATCGTGCGGGGCAGGGCCTTCCGACGCATTGTTGAGCTTGCGCGCGATCGCCTTGTACAGCGTGTCGATCAGCAGCGTGGACTTGCCGCCACCCGAGACGCCGGTGACGCAGGTGAACAGCCCGAGCGGGATTTCGGCGGATACATTCTTGAGGTTGTTGCCGCGCGCGTTGATGACCTTGATGGTGCGGCGATGATTGGGCGGACGCCGCTCGGGAATCGGCACGTACATTTCGCCGGTCAGATACTTTCCGGTCATTGAATTCGGGTTGTTCATCACCTGCTGCGGCGTGCCCTGGGCGACGATATTGCCGCCATGCACGCCCGCGCCGGGTCCGACGTCCACGACGTAGTCGGCGGTGTGGATCGCGTCTTCATCGTGTTCGACCACGATCACGGTGTTGCCGAGATCGCGCAGCCGCCGCAACGTGTCGAGCAGCCGCGCATTGTCGCGCTGGTGCAAGCCGATCGATGGCTCGTCCAGCACATACAACACGCCGGTCAGTCCGGAGCCGATCTGCGATGCGAGGCGGATACGCTGGCTTTCGCCGCCGGACAGAGTGCCGGAGGCGCGCGCAAGCGTGAGATAATTCAGGCCGACGTCGAGCAGGAACGAGAGCCGCTCGCGGATTTCCTTCAGAATTCGTGCCGCGATTTCGTTTTGCTGCTTGTTCAGTTGCTTCGGAACGGTCTCGAACCATTCACCGGCGCGCATCACCGACAACTCGGAAATATCACCGATATGCTTGCCGCCGATCTTAACGCACAGGGCTTCCGGCTTCAGACGATGACCGTGGCAGGATTCGCAGGGAACATCGCTGAAATACTTTCCGAGTTCCTCGCGCGCCCACTCGCTTTCGGTTTCGCGAAAGCGGCGTTCGATATTGGTGACCACGCCCTCGAAAGGCTTCTTGGTGTCGTAAGATCGCACGCCGTCCTCGTAGGAGAACTTGATCTCGTCGTCGCCGGAGCCGAACAGGATCGCGTCTTTGGTCTTCTTGGGCAGGTCCTTCCATTTGGTATCGAGGGTGAACTTGTAGAATTTGCCCAGCGCCTGCAGCGTCTGCACATAATAAGGTGAAGAAGACTTCGCCCAAGGCGCAATCGCGCCCTTGCGCAGCGTTGCTTCCTTGTCGGGAATCACGAGTTCGGCGTCGATATGCTGCTCGACGCCGAGGCCGCCGCACTTCGGGCAGGCGCCGTACGGGTTATTGAACGAGAATAGACGCGGTTCGACTTCCGGGATGGTGAAGCCGGACACCGGGCAGGCGAATTTCTCCGAAAACAGGATCCGCTCGGGTCCGCTCTTGTCGTGGATCTTCGCGGTCTTTTTCTCCGCCTTCTTCTCGGAAGCTGGTTCGCTTGCAGGCGCGTCGGCGAACTCGACGACAGCCAGTCCCTCTGCGAGCTTCAACGCGGTCTCGAACGATTCGGCGAGGCGCTGCGCGATGTCCGCACGCACGACGATTCGATCCACCACCACGTCGATATCGTGGGGGAACTTCTTGTCGAGGGTCGGCGCATCGGCCAGCTCATAGAACTTTCCGTCGATCTTGACGCGCTGGAAGCCCTTCTTGAGATAGTCTGCGAGTTCCTTTTTGTATTCGCCCTTGCGGCCGCGGACGACGGGCGCAAGCAAATAGAGACGTGTGCCTTCGGGAAGCGTCAGAACCCGGTCGACCATCTGGGAAACGATCTGGCTTTCGATGGGAAGTCCTGTTGCCGGCGAATAGGGAATGCCGACGCGCGCCCACAACAGGCGCATGTAGTCGTAGATCTCGGTGACGGTTCCGACCGTGGACCGCGGATTCTTCGATGTTGTCTTCTGCTCGATGGAAATTGCCGGTGACAGCCCGTCGATCTGATCGACGTCCGGTTTCTGCATCATCTCCAGAAACTGGCGGGCATATGCCGACAGCGATTCGACGTAGCGGCGCTGGCCTTCCGCATAGATGGTGTCGAAGGCGAGGGAGGATTTGCCCGAGCCGGACAGCCCGGTGAAAACCACCAGCTTGTCGCGCGGAATCTCGAGGTCGACGTTCTTGAGATTATGTTCGCGCGCGCCGCGAATTGTGATGGCCCGCATGCTGGATCCAGCGGTTGGTTTACGAGTTGCCTTGATGACTTCGTCCATGAGGGATTTCCGGTGGCACGTTGTGCGCAACAAGGGCGCTGTCTCCGGAAAACGCGATGACCGTTCGCCGGTTTCTCATTTCTCGATCAGATTCTTGTCCGTAGAACATAGTAAGAACGTGACCGTATTTCCAGCCCTGTTCGCACTCCATCAACTGTTTGCTGCTGGGGGGCGCCGAGGATATGGGGATGTGACCGTCAAACAAAAAGGCCGGCTCAAGAGCCGGCCTTTCCGTAATCCTGAGAAGCTCAGGAAGAGTTAGTCAGGTCTGCGAAGCTCAGTACTTCGCGACGACCGGGCCACCCCAGTTGAAGCGATAGTTGACGCCAACCTTCACAGTGTGGAGGTCGTCCTTGTAGCTGACGCCGGTCAGAGCCGGATCAGCAAACACAGCGGTGGTGGTGTCGAAGTTGTAGTACTGGTATTCAACCTTCGCCGACCAGGCTGGGGCGAACATGTATTCCAGACCGCCGCCGACGGTGTAACCGGTCGATTCACGGTTGGTCACGCCAGCGAAGTTCGCAGCAAGGCCGTTGTCGTCACGGAACGCGACACCGCCCTTAGCGTAGATCAGGCCCGGACCCCAGGTGTAGCCGAGGCGGCCGGTGACCGAAGCCAGCCAGTCGGAACGGTCACGAAGGACAAGGACGCCATCGGTGAAGGTACGGTCGCTGTTCGACAGAGCGCTGATCTGGCCTTCGATACCAACCAGCCAGTTCGGAGCGAACTGGTAGTCAGCGCCGAGCTGGCCACCGCCGAGGAACGCCGCGTCGCGCTTGGTGCCGACGAGGGCCGCGTTGGTGGTGGTGAAGCCGTCATCGCCACCGAAAGCAGCGCCGATGTGCGCACCGACGTAGATGCCGGTCCAGTTGTAGATCGGCGCGGCGTAAACCGGTGCCTTGGTATAGGTACGGGCCGGCAGATCAGCAGCAACCGCCGAAGCAGTACCGAGGGCAACCAGTGCCACGGTGCCGAGCAAAAACTTCTTCATCTTAGTTCTCCAGTTTTAAGTCCGCTTCGATTTTTTCGAAGCAGTTTTCCACGGCGCGAACGCAATGGGATTTCGATTTCGTGAGTCGGAATATACCGGCTTCTTCCGAAAAAGCCGTCTCCGAAATGCAACAGTCGGACGGGAAGTGAGGCTTCCTAAGGCAAGGAATTGTTTGGGATATTTGGTTCCTCGACTCCACGATTTGATCACGTTTTCGTCACATTTTTGGAACCCGGCCGAACATTGCTTTTGTCTATCAAAGGGTTCCCTTTCAGGCCCTACTTGCACGAGAACAAAAACAGTACATATTATGTCTGGAACGACTGACGGCTTGCGTGTGGATAACCGGTGAGCCGGGCTCATAGCGCCGGCCGGAGCGTATAGGGTCATTTTCGGAGCGGGCGCTTCCTTGGTTAGGATGGCGATCCCGCGAACATAAATCCTGACAGATTCGGGCGCACCGTATGCGTGCGCAAAAGTGGAGAGCGGCAATGGCGGGAAGCGTCAATAAAGTCATTCTGGTTGGAAATCTCGGTGCCGACCCTGAAATCAAACGGACGCAGGACGGTCGCCCGATCGCCAACCTCAGCGTCGCAACGTCGGAGACCTGGCGCGACAAGAATTCCGGCGAGCGTAAGGAAAAGACGGAATGGCATCGCGTCGTGATCTTCAGCGAAGGACTCTGCAAGATCGCCGAGCAGTATCTGAAGAAGGGATCCAAGGTTTACCTTGAGGGCCAGTTGCAAACCCGCAAATGGCAGGACAAGGACGGCAAGGACCGCTATTCGACCGAAGTCGTTCTTCAGAACTTCAATTCGACGTTGACCATGCTCGACGGCAAGAGCAGTGGCGGTTCGTTCGGGGCTGACGAAGGTGGTGGCGATTTCGGATCGTCAGGCCCGTCGCGCTCGGCACCTCCGCGCCGCGTGGCCGCCGGCGGCGGCCGCAACGACGACATGAACGACGACATTCCATTCTAAGCCATTTTAAGGACAATCATGTGAGTGAGCGCAGAGCCAGTGAATTTTTCATCGGCTCTGCGTGTCGCAGCTTAAACGCCGCGTGATGCATCCCGTCGAAATCTGAATTTCAAGCCAGCTTCATTGCCGGAAACGACCGATGAGCCTAGCGCCGCTGCTCAATGCGCCTTTGGTCATTCAGTTGCACGCCTTTGCCGCCATGAGCGCGCTGGTGCTGGGTATCGTCCAGTTCGCTTCTCCGAAGGGCACGCTGCCTCATCGCACTCTCGGCTGGATCTGGGTTGTGCTGATGGTGACAGTCGCGCTCAGTTCGTTCTGGATCCATCAGAATCAGATCAGGCTGGGCGGGCCTTGGAGTCCGATCCATCTACTGTCGATCTTCAGCTTGATGATGCTTCCGCTCGGCATCTGGTTTGCGCACAGGCATCGGGTGAACGGGCACCGGATCACAATGATATCGCTCTTTACGGGCGGACTAGTCATCGCTGGGCTGTTCACTTTTGTCCCCGGCCGCATCATGCATGCGGTTGCATTCGGGCCCTGAATACCGCTCCAAAACAGCGTTTTTCCCGCACCAAAAAGCGCGAGATGGAATGGGTTTTTGACTGGCTATAAGATATTGTAATTACGAAAGTTTTTGCACTCATTTTGACGGTAAATGCGGTTGGCGTTGGCCGCCGAACTCGCCTATATAACAAGAGTATTTCGCACCCAGGATTCGCACGTTGACTGACCCCCAAGATCCGCCGTCCGGCCCTCCCGAGGCGGCTGATATCCGTCCCGTCTCGATCACGGATGAGATGAAGCGCTCCTACCTCGATTACGCGATGAGCGTGATCGTGGCGCGTGCGCTGCCGGACGCGCGCGACGGTCTCAAGCCCGTCCATCGCCGCATTCTCTATGCGATGTATGAGAACGGCTTCGAGTGGAACAAGCCATATCGCAAGTCGGCGCGTACCGTCGGCGACGTGATCGGTAAATACCATCCGCACGGCGACCAGTCGGTCTACGACGCGATGGTGCGCATGGCGCAAGACTTTTCCATGCGCGTGCCGCTGATCGACGGGCAGGGCAATTTCGGCTCGGTCGATGGCGATATGGCCGCTGCGATGCGCTACACCGAGTCGCGCCTTGAGAAAGTCGCGCATTCGCTGCTCGACGACATCGACAAGGATACTGTCGACTACCAGCCGAACTACGATAGCTCCGAACGTGAGCCGAAGGTTCTGCCCGCGAAGTTTCCGAACCTGCTGGTCAATGGCGCCGGCGGCATCGCGGTCGGCATGGCGACGAATATCCCGCCGCACAATCTCGGCGAAGTGATTGATGCCTGTATCGCGCTGATCAATGACCCCGCGCTTGGTATTGACGACCTTGTCAATATCGTTCCCGGACCAGATTTCCCGACCGGCGGCATTATACTTGGCCGCCAGGGTATCCGTGCGGCCTATCACCTCGGTCGCGGCTCCGTCGTGATGCGCGGCAAGGTGAACATCGAGACCATCCGCAAGGATCGCGAAGCGATTATCGTCTCGGAAATCCCGTATCAGGTGAACAAGGCCAGCATGGTCGAGCGCATCGCCGAACTGGTCCGTGAAAAGAAGATCGAGGGCATTTCGGATCTACGCGACGAATCCGACCGCGACGGCTACCGCGTGGTCGTTGAACTGAAGCGCGATGTGGTGCCGGAGGTGGTGCTGAACCAGCTCTACAAGTTCACGCCGCTGCAAACCAATTTCGGCGCCAACATGGTCGCCCTTGATGGTGGTCGCCCGAAGGTGATGAACCTGAAGGACCTGCTGACTGTGTTCATCGCGTTCCGCGAGAGCGTGGTTTCACGGCGCACTAAATTCTTGCTGAATAAGGCGCGCGACCGCGCGCATATCCTGGTTGGCCTTGCCATCGCCGTCGCTAATATCGACGAAGTCATTCGCGTTATCCGAACGTCGCCTGATCCAAACACCGCGCGCGAAACTTTGATGGCGCGCGACTGGCCGGCCAAGGATGTCGCGACGATGATCACGCTGATCGACGATCCGCGCCATCGTGTCGCCGAAGACGGCACCGCACGCCTGTCGCTTGAGCAGGCGAAGGCCATTCTCGACCTCCGCCTCCAGCGCCTGACGGCCCTCGGCCGCGAGGAGATTTCTGACGAGCTCGATAAGCTCGCGCTCGAAATCGCCGACTATCTCGACATCTTGCGCTCCCGTGCCCGGATTCAGGCGATCATCAAGGATGAACTTGGTGCCGTGAAGGCTGAGTTCGCTACGCCGCGCCGCACCGTCATCATCGATCAGGAAGGCGAGGTCGAGGACGAGGATCTGATCCAGCGCGAGGATATGGTCGTCACCGTCTCGCATGCGGGCTACGTCAAGCGCGTGCCGCTCTCGACCTATCGTGCGCAGAAGCGTGGCGGCAAGGGTCGTTCGGGAATGCAGACGCGCGACGAGGATTTCGTTAGCCGGCTGTTCGTCGCCTCGACACATACGCCGGTGCTGTTCTTCTCGTCCCGCGGTCAGGTTTACAAGGAGAAGGTCTGGCGTTTGCCGATGGCCGCTCCGAATTCACGCGGCAAGGCGCTTATCAACATTCTGCCGCTGGATCAGGGCGAGCGGATCACCACCATCATGCCGTTGCCCGAGGATGAATCGTCGTGGAGCAACCTCGACGTGATGTTCGCCACCACTGGCGGCAACGTCCGGCGCAACAAGCTCTCCGATTTTGTCGATGTGCGCCGATCCGGCATCATCGCCATGAAGCTCGATGAGGGCGAGGCCATCGTGGATGTGCAGATCGCCACTGAGAATGACGACGTACTGCTGACGGCAGCCGGCGGACAATGCATTCGCTTCCCGGTGACCGATGTGCGCGTCTTCCAGGGCCGCACCTCGATGGGTGTGCGCGGCATCTCGCTGGGCGAAGGCGACAAGCTGATCTCGCTGACGATCTTGCGTCATCTCGAGGCGGCATCCGATGAGCGCGTTGCCTATTTGAAAATGCGCCGAGCGGTTGCGGGTGAGGTTGCGTCGGATGAGACGATTGAGGCCGATACGGAAGAATCGTCTGCATCCGTGCAACTCAGTCAGGATCGTTACGCGCAGATGTCGGCTGCCGAACAGTTCGTGCTGACCATCAGCGAGAACGGTTACGGAAAGCGCAGCTCGTCGTTCGAGTATCGCACCACCGGTCGCGGCGGAAAGGGCATCGTTGCGATGTCCGTCAACGACCGCAACGGGAAATTGGTGGCGTCATTCCCGGTCGAGGACAGCGATCAGATCATGCTGGTGACCGATAACGGCCAGTTGATCCGCTGCCCGGTCGAGGACATCCGCGTGGCCGGACGTTCTACTCAAGGCGTGATTGTGTTCGACACCGCTGAAGACGAGCATGTCGTCTCGGTGGAACACATAACCGACGATGAAGCGGAAAACGGCAACGGCGGTTAAAATCTAATCTCGGCCCGTCGGGCCGGGGGTTTCAGCCTAAATCTCGATTTCGGTTCCGAATTCCACGACCTGTTTGGTGGGCACGCCGAAAAACGCCGCCGTTCGTTCCGCATTCCGTTGGAGAAATGCGAACACGGTTTCCCGCCACACCCACATGCCTGCGATTTTCTCACTGGGGATGATCGTCTCGCGGCCGATGTAATAGGTGATGTTGTTGAGATCGATTCCCGGAAGCTTGCCCTGTTCGCAGGCAAGCTGCAGTCCTTCCAGGATGACCGGGTACTGCATGAAACCGAAGTGCAGGATCACTCGCGTAATGCCCTCGATCACCTCGATCACCTCGGCCCTGTCTTCGTCAGCAATGCGCGGCGCTTCCGCAATCAGGACGGTCACGAGAACGACGCGTTGATGAAGCACGTGATTGTGTTTGACGAACTGCGTCAGCGCCAAAGGTACGCCATTCGCGGCGGAGGCGAGAAACACCGCGGTCCCCGGAAGCCGCGCATGGCATTTGCTTACCGCGGTTTCGATCAGGTCTTCTTCCGGCTGGCGCAGCGCACCTCGCGCTGCTTCGACGAGCTTAACGCCGCTGCGCCATGTCAGCATCAGGAATGCAATTGCGGCTGCGATCAGCAGCGGAAACCAGCCACCCTCGAACAGCTTGGCTGAGTTTGCCGCGAAGAAAATGCAGTCGATCACGAAGAAGAAGCCGTTGACCGCAATGACAACGATCGGCGGATAGCCCCACTGGATGGCGACAAGCGCGGCCAGCAGCGTTGTAATCGCCATCAGCAGCGATACGGCTACACCATAGGCCCCAGCAAGCGCATCAGACGAGCCGAAGCCGATGACGGCTCCGAGCGTTCCTGCGGCCAGCAACCAGTTGATCAGCGGGACATAGATCTGGCCTTTCTCGTCACTCGCCGTGTGCTGGATATGCATGCGGGGCAGGAATCCCAGCTGAATAGCCTGCTGTGTGAGGGAGAAAACCCCCGTGATGATCGCCTGAGATGCAATCACCGCAGCGAGGGTCGCGAAGGCAACGAGCGGATAGTGCGCCCAATCAGGGGCGAGCTGGTAGAACGGGTTTTCAAGGGCGCCACGATCGGTCAGGAGCAACGCCGCTTGCCCGAAGTAATTGAGGACCAGAGCTGGCAGCGCAATCGTAAACCACGCGAGCCGGATGGGCGTGCGGCCGAAGTGCCCCATATCCGCATACATGGCCTCGCCGCCTGTCACGGCGAGAAATGCTGCGCCGAGGATCGCAAACGAGATGTGGAAATTCTGGCTGATGAGAAACGTCACCGCATACATCGGACTCAGGGCCACAAGCACATCGGGATTCTTTGCGATGCCGTGAATTCCCAACAGTGCAAGGACGATGAACCAGACCAGCATAAATGGACCGAATATCCCGCCGATGAAGCCTGTGCCCTTGCGCTGCATCAGGAAAACACCAATCAGGATAACGACTGTGATGGGCACCACGGCGGGTGCCAGTGAGGGGGCATCGACCTTCAGTCCTTCCACGGCGCTGAGAACCGAGATCGCGGGCGTGATGGCTCCGTCGCCATACAACAGCGCTGCACCGATCAGTCCGATGATAAGCAATTTCGCGCGCCACGTTCCGGGTTGCGCATTGCGGGCGTGGAGAAGAGCCAGAAGCGCGACGATTCCGCCTTCCCCACGGTTGTCTGCCCGCATGATCAGCATGGCATACTTGAACGAGATGATGAGGATCAACGCCCAGAGGATCAGCGAGACCACGCCAAGGATGGCTTCATTGGTGAGGGCGCCACCATGATGGCTTGCCGCCTTGGCTGCTTCCTTCAAGGCATAGAGCGGGCTCGTCCCGATGTCGCCATAGACGACACCGAGGGCTCCGACCGTTGCGGTTATCGGAAGTCCGGGGCTGCGACCTGAAGCTGCGGCATGAATGGCAGTCATTCGCTACCCCCGTCGCTTCGCAAGCGTCCGGAAACGGGCGCTTGCCCATAGTCTGCTACCGGGAGCGGGAAATTGCCATGGCCGCCGAGCGGATTTTATTGATGGCGAGAGGCGGCCACTACGCCGGTCAAGACGAGGCGAAAGGGATCTAAGGCTGCCGGGGTTGGTTGCGGTCCGTCGTCACGACCCGGACCGGCTGGACGCCGGCTTTCCAGTTGCTGCGACGCAGGCAGGACGCGTCCATGGTCGGCCAATGCTGTGCCGTGCAGGATACGCTGGCCGTTCGGATCGGCAGCCGGTCAGCCTTTGCAAGCGCTTGCGGCACGCTTGCCTCCACGCGAGGCGCAAAGCTTGGAAGAATCGTCATGGCGGCTGCAACGAAAGCCGCAATCGTCACTGCTGAGAGTGCCTTGATCATGGTCCGTCCCCTGTCATGCCGGCCTTTACGGTCTGCTTGAGGGGATGACGCGCGGCGGCCGGTAAAGGTTCACGAGATCTTAAAATTTTTGACCCGGAAAAGAGCCGTGGCGGACGGAACCGGCCCTGCTTGCGGCGGTCGCCGGGCCGGGTTAGGAGGGGGCATGTCCCGTATTGCGCTTTACCCCGGGTCGTTCGACCCTGTTACCAACGGCCATTTGGATGTGGTGCGGCAGGCTTGCAGCCTGGTCGACCGGCTGATCGTTGCGATCGGCATCCATCCCGGCAAGGCCCCTCTGTTTTCCACCGAAGAGCGGCTGGACATGGTCCGGGAGGTGTTCGCACCCATCGCCGCCAACGCCGGTTGCGAAATCGACTGCGTCACATTTAATGATCTGACCGTTACCGCAGCGCAGCGGGCAGGGGCCACAATCCTGATCCGCGGCCTGCGCGACGGCACCGATCTCGACTACGAAATGCAGATCGCCGGCATGAACCAGACGCTGGTGCCGGAGGTTCACACGATTTTCATTCCTGCCTCCGCCACCGTCCGCCCGATCACCGCCACACTGGTGCGTCAGATCGCGGGGATGGGCGGCGACGTTTCGCACTTCGTGCCGAAAGCCGTCGCCTCGCGCCTGAAGAAGAGACTTGCTGGCTAACCAGCCCTCCTATCACCCCGGAGTTGTCATGATCCGCATACTCGCCGTTCTCGCGGCTTTCGCTTTCGTAACGCCCGCCCTGTCACAGGCCCTTCCCGCCGGCCTCGACAAGGACAATGCGATCGTTATCGACACCACCAAGGGCCGCGTCATTTTCAAGCTCCGCTCCGATCTCGCGCCCAAGCATGCCGAGCGCATCAAGCTGCTCGCGCGCGACGGGTACTACAACAATGTGCCATTCCACCGCGTGATCGAAGGCTTCATGGCCCAGACCGGCGACGGTCAGCGCTTCAACGGCACCGGCGGGTCAAAGTACCCGAATCTCCCGGCCGAATTCTCCAGCGTGCCCTTCAAGCGCGGCATTGTCGGGATGGCGCGATCAAGCGAACCGAACTCTGCCAACTCGCAGTTTTTCATCATGTTCGCGGACGGCAGCTTCCTGAACAACAAGTACACGGTCGTCGGTGAGGTCGTGTCGGGCATGGATGTCGTGGACAAGATCAAGCGCGGCGAGCCGGTTCAGGATCCGGACAAGATGGTGAAGGTTCAGGTCGCTTCCGACATCAAGTAATCCATCTCAGGCGATCCGCGGCCATACCGGCCATAGCGGGTTTCCCAATCTGCAAAGGAAACATTATGGCAGACAACGAAAACACATTGATCCTGGAAACCACGCAGGGCCCGGTGACGATCGAGATGCGTCCCGATCTGGCTCCGGGTCACGTCGCGCGCATCAAGGAACTGGTGCGCGAAGGATTTTACGATGGCATCGTTTTCCATCGCGTCATCGAAGGATTCATGGCGCAGACCGGCTGCCCGCAGGGCACCGGAACCGGCGGCTCGGGCAAGAAGCTGAAGGCCGAATTCAACAAGGAGCCGCATGTGCGTGGCACCACGTCGATGGCGCGCGCGGCGAATCCGGATTCGGGGGACAGCCAGTTCTTCATCTGCTTCGACGATTCCGCCTTCCTCAACGGCCAGTACACCGTATGGGGCAAGGTGACGTCCGGCATGGAGAACGTCGACAAGATCAAGCGCGGCGAACCCGTGCAGAGCCCCGACAAGATCGTCAAGGCGCATATGGCGGCTGACGCCGCCTGATTGTCGCTGTAGTCTGGCTTTGCGAACGGATGGCCGGGCATGTCCCGGCCATCGACATTTGAGCATCATGCGTACTGATCTTTTCGACTTCGAGCTCCCGGAAGCCAACATCGCGCTGCGGCCTGTCAGCCCGCGCGATGCCGCGCGCATGCTTGTAGTGAGCCCCGGCCAACCATTGGCCGATGCCGTCGTTGCTGATCTGTCGCGTATCCTGCAGCCGGGCGATCAACTGGTCGTCAACGACACCAAGGTGATCCCTGCGCAGTTGACCGGCCGCCGCGTCGGTCGGGAGACAGAACCGAAGATCGAAGCCACCCTCATCAAGCGCATCGACGGATCGCGCTGGCAGGCGCTGGTGAAGCCGGCGAAGAAACTCACCCAGGGTGACGCCATCCGCTTCGGAAATGAAGGACGCGTCTGTCTGCTCGGAAACCTCGACGCGCAGGTCGAGCACAAGGGCGAGAACGGCGAGGTGACGCTGTCATTCTCGTTTCACGGGCCAATTCTGGATCAGGCTATCGCCGACGTAGGCGCGCCGCCGCTGCCGCCGTACATCGCCTCCCGGCGGACGCCGGACGAGCGGGATACTGCCGACTATCAGACCATGTTTGCGGTCAGCGAAGGCGCGGTCGCTGCACCCACGGCGGGGCTGCACTTCACGCCGGCGCTTGAGACCGCATTGCGCGCCCGCGGTATCGGTTTGCATCGCGTGACGCTGCATGTCGGAGCAGGGACGTTTCTCCCGATGAAGGCGGATGACACCGCCGGTCACAAGATGCACCCTGAATGGGGCATGGTGTCTGGTGAGACCGCCGCCGCGCTTAACGATGCCCGCGCCAAGGGCGGCCACATCGTGGCTGTCGGGACCACATCGCTGCGGCTTCTGGAAAGCGCTGCGGCGGATGACGGCACGATCCAGCCGTTCACCGGGGAGACCGCAATCTTCATCACGCCCGGCTATCGCTTCAAGGCGGTGGACATCCTGATGACGAACTTCCATCTGCCGCGCTCGACCCTGTTCATGCTGGTTTCGGCCTTCAGCGGATTGGAGACCATGCAGCAGGCCTATGCCCATGCCATCTCTACCGGCTATCGCTTCTACTCGTATGGGGACGCATGCCTGTTGTTTCGTCAGCCGACCTGACCCATAACGTCGCCATATGACCGTTCCCAATCATTTCAGACTTCTTGGCCGCGACGGCGAAGCGCGCACCGGCGCGTTGACGACGCCGCACGGTGTCGTGCGCACGCCTGCGTTCATGCCTGTCGGTACCGCAGGCGCGATGAAGAGCATCCATTGGCGCGACATCCGTGAAACGGGTGCCGACATCGTGCTCGGCAACACCTATCACCTGATGCTGCGCCCCGGTGCGGAGCGCATCGCGGCGCTGGGCGGACTGCAGAAGTTCACCACCTGGAACGGCCCTATGCTGACCGACTCCGGCGGCTTTCAGGTCATGTCCCTTGCGAAGCTGCGCAAGGTCACGGAACATGCGGTGACGTTCAGCTCGCATATCGATGGCACCAAAGTCGAATTGTCTCCCGAGCGTGCCATTGAGGTGCAGCGCTTGCTTGGGTCCGATATCGCCATGCAGCTCGACGAGTGTGTGCGGCTGCCGGCCGAGCGGGCCGATATCGAACGCGCCATGCAGTTGTCAATTCGCTGGGCGGAGCGCAGCAAGCGCGCGTTCGAGACCGCACCTGCCGGATACATGCTGTTTGGCATCGCACAGGGCGGCGACATTCCCGAATTGCGCCGCGAGAGCACGCGCGCGCTGATCGACATAGGTTTTCATGGCTACGCGGTCGGTGGACTGGCGGTTGGCGAGCCACAGGCCGTTATGCTTGCGATGATCGATGAAGTGGCGCCAATCCTGCCGCAGGAACGTCCGCGCTATCTGATGGGTGTTGGTACGCCGGACGATATGTTGGAAGCTGTCGCACGCGGGATCGACATGTTCGATTGTGTAATGCCGACGCGCAACGGCCGCCACGGCCACGTCTTCACGCGGCATGGCGTGATCAACCTGCGCAATGCGCGTCATGCCGATGATCCGCGTCCACTGGACGAGGTAAGCGCCTGGCGTTCGGCGAACAGCTATTCTCGCGCCTACCTGCACCACCTGGTGAAGTCAGAGGAGGCGCTGGGTGCGATGCTGCTGTCCGAAGTCAACGTTGCGTACTATCAAAGCCTGATGAGCGGTGCCCGAGCCGCTATCGCCGCAGGCACATATGGCGACTACCGCGCATCGGTTCGCGAGGGATGGGCGCGGGGCGATATCGCGCCGCGCTGACAGCTATGCTGACAAATTGTGCTGTCAGTTGCAGACTATCTTTGTGGAATGCTTCGTGACGAAGCCATAGCCGCAGTTGTCGCAGGTCCAGAGATAACTGATCACGTTATCGGAAAGAAATGCAGATGCCTCGGCTGCGACCATCGAGTCCGCGCAAATCGTGCACACTGGACGGTCGGTCGAGCGCGGCGGTAAGCGTGATGCTTTGGTCGACAGAATTTCAGCAAGAGCTGGCATCGTGACCTCCCTACCGGATTTGAGCTTATGCCCAATATACACATGGGAGTTTGAAGTTGTCGCAACACAAATATGTTTCTTTAGAGAAATAACATTTTGCAATGCAACGCTCGCTGACCAGCTGCGCGATTGGCCCTTGCGCGCGTGAGCGCTGGCACCCTTAATGGCGGAATCTGTTCGTTTTGCGTAGCTTTCCCTCTTAGTTCGCATTTGATTGATGTGGAGGACCCGGCATGGACACGAAGTCACATTCAGACGTTTCGCAATTACATCGGCCGGGGCGGGGACGAATTTACGACAGCATCGTTGATGCATTCGGCGATACGCCAACCGTCCGGCTTCATCGGTTGCCTGAGCAAAACGGTGTGAAAGCGACAATTCTCGCCAAACTTGAGTATTTCAATCCTGCTGCGAGTGTGAAGGACCGCATTGGCGCGGCCATGATCATTGCGATGGAGAAGGCCGGTGTTATCGATCCCGACACCGTTTTGATCGAGCCGACATCCGGTAATACAGGTATTGCGCTGGCTTACGTCGCTGCGTCGCGGGGCTACCGCCTTAAACTCGTGATGCCGGAGTCGATGTCGATCGAGCGCCGTAAGATGCTGGCATTTCTCGGTGCGGAAATTGTTTTGACGCCAGCTGCGCAAGGCATGAAGGGCGCGATTGCAACCGCAGAGGAACTGATCCGCAACACGCCTAACTCGGTGATGCCGCAGCAGTTCAAGAACCTCGCCAATCCCGACGTGCACCGCCGCACCACCGCAGAGGAAATCTGGAACGACACCCACGGCAACATCGATGTGTTCGTCGCCGGCGTCGGCACGGGCGGTACGATTACCGGCGTGGGGCAGGTTCTGAAACCTCGCAAACCGTCCTTGCGTGTCGTTGCGGTCGAGCCTGTGGAAAGTCCGGTGCTGTCCGGTGGTCAGCATTCGCCGCACAAGATTCAGGGTATCGGCGCCGGCTTTGTTCCGGACATTCTCGACCGGTCTGTGATCGATGAGATCGTCCAGATCGATAGTGCGACGGCGCTTGCCACGTCCCGCGCTCTGGCGCGCGTCGAAGGTATTCCGGGTGGTATCTCTTCGGGTGCGGCGATTGCCGCCGCGCTGGAGCTTGGCAAGCGGCCCGAGAACGCGGGCAAGACTATTCTTGCGATCGTGCCGTCGTTCTCCGAGCGGTATCTGTCCACAGCGTTGTTCGAGGGAATCTGAGTATGGCGTCACCTCCGAGGCGGCCGCGCACGCTCAGCGATGCGAAGACAGAAGCCGAAGCGGCGTTCAAATCTGTCACCAAGAAGGAGCCGGAGGCGCTTCCGAGGACGGTCGCGATCCCGGGCGTGAAGGAGCTTGTCTCGATCCGGATTGATCAGGACGTTCTCGAACATTTCCAGGAGGGTGGTCCCGGATGGCAGGACCGCATCAACGCGGCGCTGCGCAAGGCCGCCGGAAAGTCCGACTGAATCACGCCACGCGATTGGCGCGCGCGGCTTCCTTCTGGGCGTCGAAATCGCGGCGTCTTCGCGCGAGTTCCTCGGGCGCCATGCGCTCGACATTGTTGTAGTCGCGCTTCCACGACGCGTCCTCGCTCCAGCGCAGCGGAGACTGAACAGTCGTCTGTGGACCAGGTGCGCTTTCCAGCACCTTCAATGCCAGATCAAGTGTGAATGCCTGCGACGGCACATCGTGCGGTTTACCGGCCGAATTTCCCAGCGGAAAATCGCTGAACAGAAATCGCGGCACGGCGGCGTGTTCGATGATGTCCTTGGCGCAGCCCATCACGACAGTGGAAATCCCGTTGGCCTCCAGATGGCGCGCAACCAGGGACGTGGTCTGGTGGCACACCGGACAGTTCGGCACGAGCACAACGGCGTCGATATTATCCGCCTTGCAGCGTGCAAGAATATCCGGCGCGTCGGTATCGATGGTGACGCGATGACTGCGGTTGGTCGGCGCGCCGAAGAAACGCGGCGCGACCGATCCGATCCGACCTTCGCCAGCCAGGCGATGCAATTGCGCCAGTGGAAACCAGGTGTTCATGTCGGTCGCAGACGTGTGCGCGCGATCGTAGGCTATGTGGGAGATTCGCAGGTCGTGCTGCTGGGAGGTGCCGCCGTCGTAGACTTGGTAGAATTTCGCACTGCCGTTGTAGGTCGCTCCCGGTCCCTGATCGCCCTTCGTGGGGTCGAACCGGGCGGCCGTGGTTACGATGGCCACGCGCGACTTCGCCAGCGGCTTGGTCAGCGGCTGGAATGGCGCCGCCACATTGTGCGCCCAGCGGTAGGGGGCGTCGTAGCCGATGGCGAGATAATAATCCCGCGTCCGCTGCATGTAAGGGATAGGCACATCGAAGTCGCGCACGGTATCCTCGGGGACAGCAGGCGAATCCGTCATGATGGGCGTCCTCAAATCTGGTGAGGTAGGCGTAGCAGATGCGCGCCGTCTCAGCCATATTAAGGGAAACGAGGCCGGCCATGCCGGCGGCGCAGGCAAGGAAACCAGCCGAT
This sequence comes from Afipia sp., assembly GCA_030652315.1. Lineage (GTDB taxonomy): Bacteria > Pseudomonadota > Alphaproteobacteria > Rhizobiales > Xanthobacteraceae > Afipia. Next base: position 29,973 of record JAUSAX010000081.1, read on the forward strand.
GAGCGGAAAAAAGAAGAAAGACGACGCTGTCGATCCGAAGACGAAAAAACGCCGCTCGGATCCGACCAAGGATGCGCCGTTCAAGGTTGATCCCAACAGCGATGACTTCGCGACGCCCCGGAATGATTTGAGCGAAGACGAACTGAAAGAGCAGGAGGACCGCAGATCCTGACGGCCGCCGGGCAATTACGAATCGCGCCTACAGGCCGCTGAGATCCATCGGAACGCTGCCGAATGCTTTCAGGACCACAGCATCCTTGAAATCGCCCGTCATGGGGTCGCCGGAGCGGGTGAAGGCTACCGCGCCAACGACACCGGACGTCCGGGACAGTGTTTCCGCACGCCGGATCGCCGTAGACGGGCTTTGAAACTCTTCGGCTGTTCCCGCTACAACGGATCCTTCGTCATCCTCGCTGAACGGAAGCGCTACATAGTAGGAGATATCGGCCATCTTGTTTCCCAGGCAGTGACACCCGCATCATGTTCTCTTTTTGTTCTTTTGTCAATTGTCGTCTTGGCAGCGGAAGTTCTCAAGCCTTGGCGACGAATTCCACAGCCTGAACAAGGATGCCGGGCTGCACTTGACCCACACTCACCCGCCACCTACACACCGCCACACGTGAGCGCGTAGCTCAGGCGGTAGAGCACGTGACTTTTAATCATGGGGTCGTGGGTTCGAGTCCCACCGCGCTCACCATGGGCCCCCAATCAAACCGCAGCGGGGCGTTCGTCCTCGACGAGCGGAGGGAATCGCAGCAAGAATGGCACCGCATCAAGATGCGGTTTCTCGCTGGGAAGGGATAACGACAATGTACTTCGTTGCCGGTCTCTTGGTTGTCTTGTCCGGACTCTTCTACGCCGCTGACCATGGCCAGCTCGGCAGGTTTGGCGCTCAGATGTGCACCTACGGCGACACGTTCTGCCGGCATCCCGTCTATGTTCTGGTAGGCGCGGGACTGGCCGCGGTGTGGGGCGCATTCGTCAGCATGAAGTAAGCTGACGAAACTCAATCCTTCAACGATCAGGTGTCGGAGCGGACGTCCGAGGTGACCGGCTGCTGCGCGGTGATGGTTGCCGGCGTCGCTTCACGGCGAAGTCCGATCAACTCGGCAGCGCGAACCGACGAAGTCTTCCAGAAGTTGAAGGCATTGATCCGCGAATTCTCGAGGATCGCAATGGCGACGGCCGACAGGAACGGCAGGCTCTGAAGCACCAGCACGCCTGCGAAGATGTTGATCTCCCGCACTTCCTTCACATTGAACGCGACCAGCACGATCGCGCCGATGATCAGCAGGATGCCGATCACGGCTTCCCAGAACGCCTGGAACTCCACCGACATTATCGAAAGCCCGCCCTTGGACGTGCGCGCGAACGGAAGATGATCGGTAATCAGGCCGTTCGCCACGGCACGCGAAACCGTCCATTGCACCGACATCGCGGCCACCATGGCCCCCAGCATCTGACCGGCCTTCACCGGCACGCGAAGTCGGTAGAGGATGAGGAAATGCGAGAGCGACACCACGAACGCTGCGATGATGGGCAGGGTAAGTATCTTGTCGGGGATAGCGATGTCAGCGAATGACACGATCGGCACCCAGATCAGGTTCAGGATCGCAACCACCACGCCGAGACTTTCCGCGCCAAGCCAGTTCAGCCAGCCGAGCGCGAATTCGCGCTTCTGATCCGGCGAGAGCCTGCTCGCATTGGGCAGGAACCGGCGCCAGTGCTTTTTCACGATCTGGAAGCCGCCATAGGCCCAGCGGTGGCGTTGCTTCTTGAAGGCCTCGTAGGTATCCGGCAGCAGTCCGTAGCCGTAGCGCTTGTTGGTGTAGTGCGTGAGCCAGCCGTGCTCGATCACGGCCAGGCCGAGATCGGTATCCTCGCAGATTGTGTCACCGGCCCAGCCGCCCGCCATATCCATCGCGGCGCGGCGGATCAGGCACATCGTGCCATGGACGATGATGGCGTTGGCTTCGTTCCGCTGCACCATGCCGATGTCAAAGAAGCCCGCATACTCGCCGTTCATGGCGTAGTGCATCAGGGAGCGGTCGCCGTCGCGATGATCCTGCGGCGCCTGCACCAGGCCCACGCGCGGATCGGCGAAGGCCGGAACCAGATCCTTGAGCCAGTCCGGTGTGACGACATAGTCGGCGTCGATGATGCCGATGATCTCCGCGTCAGCAGCCGTGCGCGCCATGGCGATCTTCAGCGCGCCGGCCTTGAAGCCTTCGACCTTCTCGGCGTTGATGAAGATGAAGCGCTCGCCCAGCGTGCGGCAGTGATCCTGTATAGGCTGCCAGAACGTCGGATCCGGCGTGTTGTTGATAATCACGACGCATTCGAAATTCGGATAGTCGAGACGCGACACTGCATCGAGCGTCTGCTTGAGCATCTCGGGTGGCTCGAAATAAGCCGGCACATGGATCGAGACCTTCGGTGCGTATCCTTCGGCCGGTGGGGGGACTGCGGCCGAGATCAGGCGGGCAGGCTTGTGTCCAAAGGCGATGGTGGCGATTTCCTCGATCCGGGCCATCGCGATCAGGACCAGCGGCACCAGCAGGATAAGGCCCAGTGTCAGCGCGAAGGCGGACCCGAAGACGAAATAGTGCGTATTCCAGTAGGCAAAGACGGTCGCGACCCATGTGCCGACGCCGCTGGCGGCGGCGGCAAGCACGGTCGCTTGCAGAACCGTAGGGCGCGCCAGACGGAAGATCGGGAGCGACAGCAGAACCCCCACCAGCAAGGCTATGCCTGCAATCTTCCAGTAGTCTTGATCCCGAATAGGCCCCGTCCAGGCGAACTTGGGCTCACGTGAAGAATCAAGGATTCCCCAGTAAGGTCCTACGCCGCCTTCAAAAAACTTCCACGGCTGGTCGATGGCTTCGACGATGTTGTAGTCCATGCCGATGGCTTCGGCGCGGGTCACGAAATTGCGGAGCACTGAAGCCTGTTCGAACGGACCGGGGAAGGCGTTCTTGAGGTTGTATCCCGCGCTGGGCCATCCGAATTCGGCGATCACGATACGCTTGCCGGGAAACGTGTCCCTTAGCAGCCCGTAGATGTACATGGCCTGATCGACAGCCTGTTGGGCGGTGAAGTTTTCCCAATACGGCAGGATATGCGCGGCGATGAAATCGACGGACGAGGCAAGTTGCGGATTGTCGCGCCAGATGTTCCAGATTTCGCCAGTGGTTACCGGAACATTTGCCTGTTTCTTGACGCGCTGGATGATCTCGATGAGATCTTCGACCTTCTGTTCCCCGCGGTAGATGGTTTCGTTGCCGACGACGATGCCGATGACGTTGCTGTTGCGCTTGGCGAGTTCGACGGCGGCGGCGATTTCGCGCTCGTTACGGTCCGCGTTCTTGTCGATCCACGCGCCAACCGTGACCTTGAGGCCGAATTCGTTGGCAATTGCGGGAACCAGTTCAACGCCGCCGGTCGATGAATACAGGCGGATCGCCTTGGTCATCGTGGCGAGTTTCTTCAAATCCGCCCGAATTTTTTCCTTGTTGGGAATGTTGTCGACATCCGGATGCCCCGCACCTTCAAACGGCGCGTAAGAAAGGCTGGGCAGCATTCCGTTGAAGTCGGGGGCTTTCTGCTCGTCACGCAACAAGCCCCAAAGGGCGGCGTGAATGGCGGTAACGCAGAGCAGGACAGCGACGATGGCACGCATCAAGAAAAACCATACGGGGCCAAACGTGGCAGATCGCGAACCTGTCCCCTCGGTTCGGCAGCGTCAAAAGCAGCTTATCTATGCTGCGCAGCTTAACAACTCATACGGCGACATGGCGTTTTGAGGGCGCAGCCGAATCCAATTGAGACACGGCCGCTTGGTTCCTCATCGGCAGTTTCGTGGCCTGCCTATTTGCCAGGGGCAGCCGGTGGAGGCGCTGCGGCAGGAGCGGGCGGTGTCGCTGCGGCAGGTGCGGGGGCGGCAGGCGTGGCAGCGGTCTGCGGCTGCGCCGTCGGATTGATCCAGCAGGCCTGGACACGCCCGTGAAGGGTTTCGGCCACCTTGGGATCGATAGTCGCGCCGAACCGCACAACGCAGCGGAACGAGGCTTGGATATGACCGCCGGGACAACCGAACCGTTCATAAAGGTCGAGATGGCGGAACGCGGTATCGAGGTCGTCTCGCCACATCAGGCCGACCACGCGCCGTCCGAGCCAGACGCATTCCGGATTTCCTGCGGGGCCATTGATGGCCTGCGCAGCCTCCACGAATTCGTCGGCCTTGCGCTGGCTATCTTTAGCCGCATCTGCTGGGGCGGCCTGCTTGGGAGCTGTGTCCTGGGCCCGGAGATCACCGCTTTGAGCGATAGCGGCCCCGATTCCGACAAACAGAGCAAGTGCCGGAACGGCGACTCGCTGAAAAACGGCAACTCGAAACCCGGTACGAACCCGACCCATGAAATCCCCGATGAATGGCGTGCCAGTCGGCAACGCTCGGCGCCAAACAGATGCCCCGCTATTGCGGCGGAAGATTGCCTTTACCGCAACTGCCTGATTCCAATGAAGGACATTTATGTTTTTGTCCAGCAAGCCGGAAGTTTGATGCGGTTTTGGTAAAGGCGTGCGGCGAGAAGACCGGGGGTAGGTACCGGTTGGGGTCTTGGCAGACCAGCGCTGAGCGGTTATCGAGTGCCTCCCTGGAGGACGGAACCATTTCGCTTCGTACGCCACTGGCCCTTCTGGTCATATCCCTGAGCGCTATTGCCGCAGTTTGGTGGTGGTTGGCCACGCCGATCATGTTGGCGCGCGCGCCCATCGACCCCGCAGCGAAGCTGGAATGCGTGTCTTACGCGCCGTTCCGGGGAGGGCAAAACCCGCTCGAACCGGGACTGGTCATCGGGCCGGAGCAGATGGCGGAAGACCTCGCACAGCTCGCCAAAGTGACCGGCTGCGTCCGCACCTATTCTGTCGGCAACGGTCTCGAACGGATTCCGGAACTTGCTGAAAAAGCC
>JAUSAX010000084.1 GCA_030652315.1 Afipia sp.
TCGCGCGCTCGGCGATCTCGGTCGCCGTGATCAATTCGCCGATCACCGCCTTGAGGGAGTGCTCGTCCGCCTTCAGCCGCTTCAGGCGGCTGTTGAGCAGCATGCAATAGCCGATCGTCAGCAGCAGCAGCGCCGCGACCAGGCCTTCGATGATCATTCCGAAAGCGTGACTCATTGTGCCTCCATCAATTTGGTTTGCTCATCTTGCTTCTCGAACATCGCGTAGGTCGTATGAGGCTTGCGCAGCGGCTTGGTGACACGAATGGCGACCCGGTCGCCGACCCGTCCCATCCGCCCCTCGCTGAGCGGCACGTCGCCGCATCGCACCGTGACCAGCGCATCTGGCCGCACGTTGAGCGGCAGGGTATCGCCGACCTTCAGCGTCATCAGTTGCTTGAGCGGAATGTTGGCTTCGTAGAGCACTGCATCGACCGAGATTTCGGCCTGCGCGATTTCGGTCGCCAGATGACCTTCCCAGATCGGATCGCGGCCGAATTTTTCACCCATGAACATCTGCAACAGCACGTTGCGGATCGGTTCGATGGTTGCGTAAGGCAGCAGAAGTTCGATGTTGCCGCCGCGATCTTCCATGTCGATCCGCAGGCGGACCAGAATGGCGGCGTTGGCGGGACGGCTGATGGCGGCAAAGCGCGGATTGGTCTCAAGCCGGTCGATCGTGAAAGTCACCGGCGACAGCGGCCGGAAGGCCTGCTCGGCATCCGCGAGCACGACTTCGACGAGACGCTTGACGAGATTGGTTTCGATCGTGGTGTAGGGCCGGCCTTCGATGCGCAGCGATGGCTGGCCCCGGCGGCCGCCGAGCAGCACGTCGATGATCGAATAGATCAGGCTCGAATCGACGGTGAACAAACCGAAGTTTTCCCACTCCTCGGCCTTGAACACCGACAGCACGCAAGGCAGCGGAATCGAATTGAGATAGTCCCCGAAGCGCACCGAGGTGATGCGGTCCAGCGAGACTTCGACGTTGTCCGAGGTAAAGTTGCGCAGGCTCGTCGTCATCAGCCGCACCAGGCGGTCGAACACGATTTCGAGCATCGGAAGGCGTTCGTACGACACCATCGCGGAATCGATGATGGCGCGGATGCCGGAATTCTCGTCGATATTGAGCTCGCCGTCGCTGAACCCGAGCAGGTTGTCGATTTCTTCCTGCGACAGAACACGCTCGCCGCCGGCCTTGCCGATTTCGAGGCTGCGGCTGCCGTCGTCGACCATCGCGGCCCACTGCTCGGCCATAGTCTCGGTCAGCGTATTGGCTTCCGCCTCCGCCGCAGCGGCTACCGGATCTTCGGAATCGAGCGCGCCTTCCCATTCGGCGGCTAGCGCATCCTGATCGACGTCATTTTCACCCGGAGACATGCTTCAACTTCCGCCCGTCACTGAATGACGATTTCCTTGAACAGCACAGCGTTCACCTGATTGGGCGAGATCGCGGCGTTGACACGGCGCGTCAGTTCTTCCTTCAGGCGGAACAGCCCGACGGAACCGTTGAGATCGGCGGGACGCAGCTCGCGCAGGTAGGTCTGAAACAAATCGGTCACCCGCGGCATCGTCGGCGCGATCTGCGCCGACAGCGGCTGATCTTTCACCTCGAGCACGACCCTGACCTTCAGATACTGAACTCGTTCACCCGGCGCGTTCGACAGGTTGACCAACACCTCGGGCACATCGAGGAATACCGGCGGCTTCGGCGGAGGCGCGACTGCCTGCACTTCCTTCGCGGGTCCGCGCATGAAGAAGAACCAGCCGCCCCCGGCAAGCAGAAGCACAAGCACCGCGGCGCCACCCATTATAATGAGTTTGCGCTTGCCTTTCGGAGCAGCGGCTTCCGCGCCCTCCTCGACCTGATCGTCGTCTGCCATTGCCCCCGCCCGCTGTCCTGGGATGGGCTCGATGCTGCCGAACTGGCTTTAAATGACGCGATACAAAGGCCGCCGGCGCTTGAGCGCCCTGTTTGTCCACCGTACGGACGCAATGGTTAACGGAATCTTTCTTTTGTCCCCCAACTGGGAAATTTTTGCCGAGGCAACATGGTCAACAAGAGGTTATTGCCCACGTCCGGCACCCCTCGAAAACACCTAAAATATTGAAATTGCTTATATTTCTGACTTGGCACGCCTCTCGCATTGTAGATAGCGAACCGCACGGCTTGGGAGAGCCTCACCGGTTCGCACGATCCGCGTCAGGCCTTGGGAGAGGCAGGCCGCGGTTCAACAAGGGGAGACTGGCCGATGGAGAATACGCTTCTCGTCGCATTATCGCGGCAGATGTCGCTTGAGCGGCAGATCGACGTCATTGCCAACAACGTGGCCAACGTCAACACCACCGGTTTCAAGGCCAACAAGTCGCTGTTCGAGGAATTCCTGAACACCGGCGCGCACGAGGACAACTTCTCGGTCCGCGACCGCCGCGTCAGCTTCGTCCAGGACCGCGCCGCCTATCACGATTTCTCACAGGGCCCGTCGGAGAAGACCGGCAGCCCGCTCGACGTCTCCATCGACGGCAAAGGCTTCATCGCCGTGCAGACGCCGGCCGGCGAACGCTACACCCGCGACGGTTCGTTCCAGATCAACGCCCAGGGCCAGCTCGTGACCACCGGCGGCAACATCGTGCTCGGCACCAACGGCCCGATCGTGTTCCAGCCGACCGACCGCGACATCGCGATCTCGAGCGACGGCACGATCACTGTGGGCGAAGGCGTCGTGACCCAGTTCGACTCGATCCGCGGCAAGCTCAAGCTCGTGAAGTTCGACAGTCCGCAGCAGCTCAAGAAGGAAGGCGCGAACCTTTACTCGGCGCCCGCCGGAACCGCCGCGCAGCCTGACCTCGCCTCGCGCGTCAATCAGGGTTTCGTTGAAAAGTCCAACGTCAGCGCGGTCGCCGAGATGACCCGCATGATGGAAGTCATGCGCACCTACCAGTCGGTCGCATCGCTGATGCAGCAGCAGAGCGACCTTCGCAAAAACGCAATCCAAGTACTCGCCGACGTTCCGGCATAAGGAGACCAATCCATGCGCGCACTTTATACAGCAGCGACCGGGATGGCGGCCCAGGAACTCAACGTCCAGGTCATCTCCAACAACATCGCGAACCTGCGCACCACCGGCTACAAGAAGCAGCGCGCGCAGTTCCAGGATCTCATCTACGAACACGTCAAGCGCGTCGGCGCGCAGGCCTCCGATCAGGGCACCATCCTGCCCGTCGGCATCGACATCGGCGGCGGCGTCAAGACCGTCGGTACGCCGCGCCTGATGACACAGGGCACGCTCAACCCGACCGGCGGCGACCTCGACATCGCGATCCGCGGCGAGGGCTACTTCAAGATCCAGATGACCGACGGCACCTACACCTACACGCGCGACGGCTCGTTCACCACCGACGGCCAGGGCCGCGTGGTGACGGCGCAGGGCAATCCGGTGCAGCCGACGATCACCATTCCGCAGAATTCATCCGGCCTCACCATCAACCAGCAGGGCCAGGTCTCGGTCACGACGCCGGGCACGACCACGCCGACCGTGGTCGGCCAGCTCGGCCTGACCCGCTTCATCAACAAGGCGGGCCTGCAGTCGATCGGCGACAACCTGTTCACCGATACGCCCGCCTCCGGCCCGCCGCAGGACGGCATCGCCAACGCCGACGGCTTCGGCGACATGCAGCAGCGCAATCTCGAACAGGCCAACATCGAGGTCGTGTCCGAAATCTCGGACCTGATCGCGGCGCAGCGCGCCTACGAGATGAACGCCAAGGTCGTCAGCGCCGCCGATCAGATGATGCAGGCCACCACCGGCATGTTCCGCTGAGGGAGAGAATGATGTTACGCTCAACCCTGATCGCCGCCGCCCTGCTCGCCCTGACGTCCGGCGCGGCATTTGCACAGGCGGAACGAGACTCGCTCGCTGCTCCCGTGCTGCGCGCGAACGTCACTGTCAGCAGCGACGTGGTCCGCATCGGCGACGTGGTAGAGAACGCCGGAACCGCCGCGCAAATCGCCATCTTCCGCGCACCCGATCTCGGCACCACCGGATCGTTGCCGACGCAGCAACTGCTGTCGGTGCTGCGCGCCCATGAGGTGATCGGCGTCCAGACCCGCGACATCCGCGAAGTCTCGGTGACCCGGTCGTCGCGTACGCTGGTCTCGAAGGAGATCGAGCATCAGATCGCCCGTGTGCTCGAGCGCCGCAACGGCCTCGGCGACGCAGCCAACATCTCGGTGACTTTCGAGCGCGACCTGCGCGAACTGCAGCTCGATTCCGCCCATACCGGCGACATGCGCGCCACCACCGTGCGGTTCGACCCGCGCAACGGCCGCTTCGACATCACCTTTGAGATCGCCAACGACGTCACCTACACGCCGACCAAGCTGCGCTTCACCGGCACTGCGGTGGAAACCGTGGAAGCGGTGGTGCTGACCCGCGCCGTCGAGCGCAACGACATTCTCAAGTCATCCGACGTGGTGATCGAGCGGCGGCCGAAAGCCGAAGTCGGAAACGACGTCGCCAATCGCGACCGTTCGGTCGGCATGCAGGCCCGCAAGCAGATGCGCGCCGGACAGGCGCTGAAAGCGGCCGATCTCGGAAAGCCGGATCTGGTCTTGCGCGACCAGGGCGTGACGCTGATCTACGAGACGCCGGGCATCTATCTCACCGGCCGCGGCAAGGCGATCGACAGCGGCACCGAGGGCGACGTCGTCAACGTCGTCAACCTGCAGTCGAAGCGCACCGTTCAGGGCACGGTGACCGGCCCCGGCCAGGTTTCGATCATCGTTCCGACGCCGCGCCTCACGACGACCGCAGCCCTCTCGACCAGCGAACCGCCAGCCGTTCCCGCTCCTGCATCCAGAAAAGCCGAGTAACAGTCATGTCGAAGTTTCACATGTTCAATCGCATCGTAGTCGCCGGCAGCCTGCTGGCGCTCGGCACCCTGGCCAGCGGATGTTCGTCCCTCGATCGCCTCGCGGCGATCGGTGAAAAACCGAAGCTCTCGGCGATCGACAATCCGACAACGCAGGCGGGCTACAAGCCGGTGTCGATGCCGATGCCCGCGCCGCAGCCAGCGTCGTTCAATCCGAACTCGCTATGGCGGAACGGCTCGCGCGCCTTCTTCAAGGATCAGCGCGCGCATCAGATCGGCGACATCCTCACGGTGACCGTCAACATCACCGACAAGGCGAACATCGCCAACGAGACCCAGCGCAGCCGCACCAACAGCGAAAACTCCGGCGTCACCAGCTTCTTCGGCATCAACAAGATCCCCGGCACCAATGCCGCGATCCCCCCTGGCCGCATGCTGACGGCGGACTCCACCTCGTCCAGCGACGGCAAGGGCTCGGTCAACCGGCAGGAAGCATTGCAGACCAACGTCGCGGCCGTGGTCACGCAGTTGCTGCCGAACGGCAACCTCGTAGTCGAAGGCAAGCAGGAAATCCGCGTCAACTTCGAAGTCCGCGAGTTGATCGTCGCGGGTATCGTCCGGCCGGAGGACATCCAGAGCGACAACACCATCGACTCCAGCAAGATCGCGCAGGCCCGCATCGCCTACGGCGGCCGCGGCCAGATCTCCGACGTGCAGCAGGCCCGCTACGGCCAGCAGGCCTTCGACATCCTGCTGCCGTTCTAAGCACGGCACAGAGGCGTGATCTTGAACCGCTTTGAGAAGGAGATCACGCCGCAATAAATGAAGACGGCTCCCACCGTCTTTCTCCCAGCTCCCACACCAGGCGGCGAACCTAGGCGCAGCACGGTGTTTACGACGCGGTCCTCATCAGCTCCCCTGATGAGGACCGCGATCGTTTGAGGCAACGGCCTCGGCAGCGAGACGGTCTGAACGCGGCGAGGCGGCAGAGATTCACCCGCCCCTTCAGGTGGGTCCGGCAGCAACCTTTTGCTCGCCCGCCGGCTTCTCGATCTTCGTGCCGTAGCAAGCATAACCGCGTGATTCCATCACCGTGTTAATCCAGTCGTACTCGTCGTAAGCGATAACCTTGGTGACCTTGTTGCTCGCAAAGAACGGTTTAAGGATCACGACGCTTTCAATAGGCAATGTTTTGTTGTCTGCGTCCGCCTTGAAAGCGAATAGCAAGGTTGTGCCGCCGTCCGCAGACTTGCCCAACTCTGTCGATTGATAACAACCGAACCGTCGATAGCCGGCATCAATCATTGTCTTCACCAAGGCCTCGCCACCGGCGACGCTTGAACCTCCAAATACCTTGGCCTGTGTTTCGTCTTGAAGCGCGAACGTCGATGCAAGGAGGTTATTGAGCTTCGCCTGATCGGCGGGCAGGACTTCCTTCGCTCTCGTGATGGTTGCCAGCGCCCGATTGAATTTCTCGGTGTTGGCCTGATTGACTTTATACTCGGGTTGATATTCGACGGAACTGTCTGCCGGCGGAAATTGCTCGGCGACTTTTTTAGGATCAAGTCTTCGCGATTTCGGAGCGAAGCTCTGAAGGTCTTTCATGCTGGCCGCCGCCAGGGCGTAATCCGAGCCAAGACATGTGGTGATTTGATCGACATTCAGCTTTGAGTTTATCGCCTTGTAACCGAGGCCAAACGGCACATCCTCTTCATTGGAGAAACCGAGCTTCAGCAGTTCGGCCGCGATTTTAGAGCATGTCGCGGCAATGTCCGTGGTGCTGAGTTCCTCACCTCCGTCCAACTGCTTCCGAAAAGCATTGCGGGCGGTTTGGGTGCCGTCCCGGAGAATGGACCGGATGTACTTGACCTTGATGGTGACCCGGCTGAATGCCGTTTGCACCACATATCGGTCCGCGCCCAATTCCTGAGTGAGGCTGTAGTTTTCGTCCACATTGAGTGCGCTAAGAGTCTTCTTTAAGGGGTCTTCAGTTTCCTCGTACTTGCCCAACTTGCTCGATACCTCGGGCGAAATATTGCCCTTGAACATCGACCAAAGAGGCGGCACCAAGCCTGCGATCCCGTATGTAAGACTCGTCAGCCAGCCCGGCGTGTTGGTCGTTGAGAAGCTGGCGATGCCGAGGACATAGAGCTTGCGTCCGCCATAAACATAAGTGTCATTCGGACAGGATTCGCGATTGTCTGGATTGAGCTTTCCTTTTCCGACCGAGAAGACCGGAAATAGAGCGACTGCCTTGTCAGAAAACTTGAGTTTGTCGGTCGCAGGATCTTTTGCCGGAAGCTCGTCTGCTATCACAATCAGATGTGAGTTGTTTTTGTTTCTCTGGATGAAGGCGTTTGCGACCGGATCGCTTGTCGGATCAGCCAGCTTTTTGCATTCGAAGGTGATTTGATAAATTCGGCGGTCACCAAGCTCAGTCGTTTTCCTGGGATGCTCGATACCCATCCCCAAAACTGGTTCTGCCGCCATGGAGGGAGTACAAAGGAAAGAAAACGAAAGCAGCGCGGCCCCAAAGACGCGTGACGTCATAATGATCCCCACAAAATAAAATTTCATCAAAAACGGGGCAAGGCTAATACCTGCCGATAGTCAGAGCAAGACTTCCAGTCCCGGTCCGAGGTTCTCTGTGTGGATGTTTCGGAGCCATGAATCCGGGATCATTCCCTGCCCTACCGACACTGATAGCGGCTTGCCGGCTTCGTCACGCAAAAGGCTGGGCATCCGATCGCAGATCGGGCCCGCTCTTTCTTGGGTCGGTGTTCAGCAGGTCGTGGAGGTGATAATCTGCCGCCATGCGCAACTGCGAACCGTTCAGCGCGCGGACAATCCCGCTGCCCGGCCGCCACTGAATGGGCGTGATGCCACCTCGCAGCTACCGCAACCTCGGGCAGCCGATCGGTGAAGGAGGATGCTATGTACGCCGCCATTCGTCAGGGAAAAGCAAAAACGGGCATGGCAGAGGAACTGGCGCGCCGGATCAAGGAAGGCGCGATCCCGATCATCAGCGATGTCGAAGGTTTCATGGCCTACTATGTGGTCTATGCGCCGGACGACACGGTGACGGCGATCAGCATCTTCAACAATTTCGCCGGAGCGGAAGAGTCGAACAAGCGCGGGCTTGCGTGGATCGAGCAAAATCTCGCGCCGCTGCTCACCGGCCCCGCTTCCGCGGTCGCCGGACCGGTCATCGTTCATACGCTGGCCTAGCTGCGGAATCAGCACTCGCCTCTCTGAGAGTGTGAACAGCACGACGCACGGATTCGCTGGTTAGATAGCGCGCCGCGGCCATGAACAGCGGTTCATAAAAATGTCTGCGCCGCGCATGGAACGATTGGTTGCCGCTCCTGTTCTACTCTCGCTTTATTCAAAGGAAAGAGAGAGAAAATGAGGAAGTTTGGTTTTGTTATTGCAGCCGTGGCTGCACTTGTTGTTGCGGCGCCTTCGATGGCCGGCGCACAGAGCGTCGTTATCCAGACGGGCGAACGCGGCGTGCATCGCGGTCATCAGTCTCATCATCACGGCGAGTATCGCGGCGCTCGCGCCCATATGAATCGGAATTATGGACATCGCCATCACGGACATCGTCACGGCAAAAAGGTGATCGTTATCAAGCGCGGTCATGGCCACCACCATCGCTGATCGAAACGGATGAAGTGGCCCCTGACGGGGTCATTTCACCGATCGCAGAACTTCAAGAGAACTATCGCGGGAGGCCGGAATGACGGATCGCCTTGCGGTGAAGGGCCAGCAGGATCGCTGTCATATCGCGATGAACGCAGACGATGAGGTCCGTTACTGGACCAAGCACCTCGGTGTCACGCGAGAAGAATTGCAGAAAGCCATCGACAAGGTCGGCAACTCCGCCGCAGCAGTTCGCAAAGAACTTGGCGCATCGAAATCCGACAAACCGAGCAGTGGCAAAGCGAGCGCCGACAAGGCGAACGCAGACAACGCAACCATCAACAAGCCGCTAAGCTAGAATGCGCGCTGCATGAGCAGCACATAAGAACTCGCACACAACTCATCACTCAGCGGACATACCTTCAGCGTCGCGGGCCGTAATTGCGGACACAGGTCGCATCAAGTCCCGACGCTGCCGCCTTGCACTGCCTGTAGCTGCTGTACTTGCAGTCACCCGGACCGGGCGAACTCTTCAGGCAATACTGGTAACCCCGTGCATCGGCGCCCGTTGCTGTCACGAGCGAAGCGACGGCGAGCGTTGCATGGCAATCAATACTGTCCTCACGATTTCCTCCGTTTATTTGTCGTCGCTAATTCGCGACCAACGCGCATGCTTCGGAACGACATGAAAAAAACCCGATGGCCTTTCGGCCACCGGGCTTGATGCAATTATCGCGGAAGAAGCGGCGACGCCGGCTATTCGTCGCGATAGACCTTCTCGCGCTTTTCGTGGCGCTCCTGCGCCTCGACCGACAGCGTCGCGATCGGGCGCGCTTCCAGCCGCTTCAGCGAGATCGGCTCGCCGGTTTCTTCGCAATACCCGTAGGTATTTTCTTCGATGCGCTGCAGGGCGGCATCGATCTTGGAAATGAGCTTGCGTTGGCGGTCGCGCGCGCGAAGTTCGATGGCGCGATCGGTCTCTGATGAAGCGCGGTCGGCAAGATCAGGATGATTGACGTTTTCTTCCTGAAGCTGCTGAAGCGTGGTCTTCGATTCCCGGAGGATCTCTTCCTTCCAGTCGAGCAGTTTCCGGCGGAAATACTCCCGCTGACGCTCGTTCATGAAAGGCTCTTTTTCAGAGGGCCTGTAGTTCTTCAACTTTTCCAAGTGCGGTCCATGTCGGCGTACAAGGCGGACGGAATATCCCCGTCGCGCCGCAGCTTATATAGCGCCGGCCTGTGACAGACAATATCGCCGGTGGGCCGGAAACCCCGGGAATCCCCCGTAATATGGGCCCACAGGGAACCCTGCCCAATGGCCGGGCACGGCAGCGCCGTTACCCGCCGCCGGACTGACCAGCCTTATTGGCCGGCTTTGGCGAGTTCGACTTCCACCCGCAGCTCGATTTCAGACAGCACCTGGTCGAGTCCCGGATCGCCGGAGGTGACCTTCAGGTCCGCCGCCGCGGTGCGCAGGCGGGCGACGGTGGTTGAATTGAACGCCCCGGCCAGCAGCCCGATCTTGAGGTCATCGAGCACATCGAGCGCGGTCCGGCCGCGGGCGACCGAGCGGCGGCGGCGTTCTGTAGAGTCTTCGACACCCTGCATTGCCAGCAGTGCATCGATGCCGCTGGTGGCGCGCGGCGGTGCAGCAGAACGGGTCTCCGCCGCCGTGCCAATGTCGCCAAGGGAAAAGGCCGTCGAGCTTGAGCGCCGCGCGTTTGCCGCCGGCGACGCCAGATTGGCTCCATTCGGTCCATAAATTCGCATCGTGCTATCTCGCAACGGGTTGGGACCGCTGGCGTGACGCCCTGATTGGTCCACGCCCCAAAGTGGCGGTTTATGGTTAATGAGAGGTAAACGACCCGGCAATTTATGCCGGATACGGCAAGTTCGGCGTGCGAGCGAAACCGCTTCAGCTCTCGGCTCCAGAATATTTCACAATAAATACATAGACTTAAGTGTTTTCACACTCTGGCACGGCCCTCGCATAGTTAATGACGGACCAGTCTCGTGGGGAGCACGGAACAGGCCGCAAAGACCTCAGCGGGGAGCAGAGGATGTTTCGGATTTCTCAGGCAGCCTGCATGGCCTTCGCCCTTCTGACCGCCGTTATCGGCGCCTCGGGCGCGCCGGCCCATGCGACGTCGCGGATCAAGGATCTCGCGAACATCGAAGGCGTGCGCCAGAACCAGTTGATCGGCTACGGCCTCGTGGTCGGCCTCAACGGCACCGGCGATACCCTCAACAACATCCCCTTCACCAAGCAGTCGCTGCAAGCGATGCTCGAGCGCATGGGCGTCAACATCCGCGGCTCTACCATCCGTACCGGCAACGTCGCCGCCGTCATGGTCACGGGCAACCTTCCTCCGTTCGGCACCCAGGGCACCCGCATGGACGTCACCGTGTCGGCGCTCGGTGACTCAAAGAGCCTTCAGGGCGGCACACTGCTCGTCACGCCCCTGCTCGGCGCGGACGGCAACGTCTACTCGGTCGCGCAGGGCTCTCTGGCGATTGGCGGTTTTTCGGCCGAAGGCGCCGCCGCAAGCGTCACCAAGGGCGTCCCGACTGTCGGCCGCATCGTCAACGGCGCGATCATCGAACGCGAAATCGAGTTCGCGCTGAACCGCCTGCCGAATGTCCGCCTTGCGCTGCGCAACGGCGACTTCACCACCGCCAAGCGCATCGCCGCCGCCGTTAACGACTACCTCGGCACCAAGACCGCCGAGCCGGTCGATCCTTCCACCGTGCAGCTCAGCATTCCGGCCGAGTTCAAGGGCAACGTCGTCGCGCTGCTGACCGAGATCGAGCAACTGCAGGTCGAGCCGGATCTTGGCGCCAAGATCATCATCGACGAACGCTCCGGAATCATCGTGATGGGCCGCGACGTGCGCGTCGCCACCGTCGCGGTCGCGCAAGGAAATCTCACGGTTACCATTTCGGAAAGCCCGCAGGTCAGCCAGCCCGCGCCGCTCTCGCGGGGCCGCACTGTGGTCACACCGAACACCCGCGTAGGCGTTCAGGAAGACGGCAAGAAACTCGCGGTCGTCAAGGATGGCGTCTCGCTGCAGCAACTCGTCGACGGCCTCAACGGACTCGGCATCGGTCCGCGCGACCTGATCGGCATCCTGCAGGCCATCAAGGCGTCCGGCGCGATCCAGGCCGACATCGAGGTGATGTGATGAGCATCACCCCGAGCACGACACGGGCTCCGACGACCTTCACCGGTGGACGTCCCGATCTTCTGCTGCAGGACGCGCTGACGAAAGTCTCGCCGCAGGCACAGGCCAAAGCCAAGGGCCAGGCGCAGGATTTCGAGGCGGTGTTCCTCAACTCGATGTTTACGCAGATGATGAGCGGCATCAAGGGCGACGGTCCCTATGGCAACACGCCGGGCACCGGCATCTGGCGCTCGATGATGACCGAGCAATATTCGAAGTCGTTCGCGCAGTCTGGCGGCGTTGGAATCTCCAGCGACGTTTACCGCACCCTCATCCTTCAACAGGCCAACCGCGCTGCCTAAGCGGCGGAAGGGACACCTCATGACCCCTCAACAGCAAAACTCCAGAGCGCCCGCGTCTCCGACTCCGGCATCGACGCCGGTGGAAGCCCGCCAACTCGCCGAAGGGCTGATGAAGATCATGAGCACGCTGCTCGGGATCGTCGAACGCGAGACCGAACTGGTCCGCGCCGGCAATGTCCGCGAAGCGATGACGCTCGATGCAGAGAAAGGCGAGATGTCGCGACAGTATGTCGATGCGATTTCGAAGCTGACGCACAGCCGCGATTATCTCAAGCAGTCCACGCCTGAACTGCTGACCGCGCTGCATCGTCATCACGACACCTTCCGCGCCATGCTTCAGGTCAATCTCACGGTGCTCGCGACGGCGCATGCCGTCTCCGAGGGAATCGTCCGCGGCGTCAACGGCGAAATGCAGCGGAAAAGTCTTCCGAACGGTTATACCGCCGCCGGACAACGCGCGATGCCGGGGCCGCGTCACGTCACCCCGCTTACCGTCAGCCGTTCGCTCTAATTTCCTCTCCCGATCGATCCCGGCGCGGCTGATGGCACGACCATGGGCCGCGCCGGATTTTGCGTTGCGCATCATCGCAGCGCGAAACGCAGACGTTTTGATTCAAATCACCGCCGCAACATAAGGATTGGCTTCAGAGAGTTCCGTCCATACTGGGAACCGGAGGGTTGGGGTTTGACTCAAGGGAAAGCCAGAAGCTGCCATGAGTACGGACTTCAACGTCAAACCGGTGGGGGCATCGGTTATCGCAACATACGTCGATCCTGCGTTTAACGCAGCGAAGACGGCTGTCCAGACGCAGCTTCCGCCTGACAAGGCCGTCACAGCGCCGGACGCATCCCTGCACGTGCGCAACAATCCCCAGGCCGAGACCGACCGGCTCTCAAAGCAGGTGGTGATCGATCGCGCCGCGGCTGAAATCGTCTATCGAACCGTCGACAGCGCAACCAGCCTGGTCGTCCGCCAGTATCCGGACGAAGCGCGGCTGCGCGCACGCGCCTATCTGCGGGCGATGGATATCGCCCGGGAAGACAACATGCGCCGGAATACCGATCTGAGAATCTGAGAACCTGGTCGCCGTTCGCGCCACAGCGAACCGCGAAGATCAGCCCTGTTTGGCGTAGGCCGTTTCCATCGACTGGCCGCTGGTGGCGGCGTTGGTCATCACGGTCTTGATCTGCGCCGTGCCCTGCTTCGTCAGCATGAACTTCGAGTCTCCGATTCGGAACGAATTGTCGCGGATCAGAACCTCCTGATACTTCATCGTGGCGCCGCTCTGGTATCTGACCTTGGCGCGGAATCCGATGACGTCGGACACCTGGATACTGAAGGACTCATTGTTCGCGTACTTGCCCGTCCAGTTGCCCTCATAGCTTGCGGCATCGACAGGCACATAGGGACCCTTCGAGTAGTTGACGTTCGCGCCAACCGCCACGTAGTTCGCCGACATAATGCCAAGGAGATCAGCCACAGCGCAACCCGCTCGTTATGCCCGGCCGGACAATCCTGCCGCCAGATTGCAGTTGATGTCGATCAGCGGCTTGAGTTTTTCGCGCTGCGGATTGAGCTGCAGTTCCATCGTCTGCGTCATGACGAATGTACCGATGTTGACGATGTTCTGACGAACCTCGACGGGCTGCGGATTTTCGTCGCTGGTGACCGCGCTCAGCAGGATGGCCCAGAGCTTGCGATTGAACAGCAGTGCGGCGGCGAATTCGTCGTCGGTGCGGCCAAGATTGCTCACGATGTCCTGCAGCTTGTTCGCTGCCTTCAGCAGAGCCTGCGCTTCGATCTCCCGGGGAGATGCCGTGGTTTGAGCAGTTCTTGCGTACGCAGCGTGAGACATTCATCACCTCGACAAGAGTTCTTCTTCGCGCTTCATCAGTTTCCTGATTTCTCTTAGAGCTTTGTAAAGATCACCGTTTAAAATATGATTACTTGCGGCTTCAATTTGCTCGCGGGAACTAGGTACCGCCTCAAGCATGTCCCGCACGAAGCCAAGATAGAGCTCCTGATATTTCGGAATGTCATCTTCGAGATACATCTGCTGCACGCAGAGATAGATTCGCTTGACCGGCGTGTTTGCGGTTTCCGCGGTCAGGATATCCTTCTCGCGCAGGATCGGCGTATCGCCGTCGATCAGGAATGTCGCGCGGTGCTCGGAATTGGTGATGACACTCTGGCCGATTACGATTCGCTCGAACGGCTTGAGCTCGACTCTGAGAGGCACGTTCTGTCTCCCTTGCTGTGTAGCTCCTGTCAGGCTGCTGCTTGTAAATCCAGCTCTTGATCAGTACCGGCAATTTGCGGCGCAAAAGAAGCGGCGAGGTCCCCTCGCCGCTTTCCTGTTCTAATCCTTAGCCTTCTCTTAAGTTCTGAGAAGCTGAAGTACGCTCTGCTGCGACTGGTTGGCCAGAGCCAGCGCGGACACCGCGATCGACTGGCGGGTGGACAGCGCCTGGCTGTTCGCAGCTTCCTCGTTGGTGTCGGCGACGGTGAGGTTGGCCGAACCGGTCTGCAGCACGTTGATCAGGTTCTTCGAGAAGTCCTGGCGGATCTGCACGATCGACAGGTTCGAACCCAGCGTCGATGCCTGCGAGCGCAGGAAGCTGCTCGCGTAGTTGAGAGCGTCCAGCACCTTGTTGGTCGCAACGTTGTCGACGAAGTCCGTTCCTTGGGTCAGGTTGCCAAGACCAAGGCCGGCCGGGTCGAGATTGATGCCGGTGATATTGAGTGTCGACTTTCCGGTTTCGTTGAAGATCAGCTTGAGCTGGTCGCCATTGAGCAGGTTGACGCCGTTGAACGAAGCATCCTGCGATGTCGTTTTGATCTGCTGGATAATGTTGTTGTACTGCGACACGAGGTTCGCGCGGGTCGCCTGCGAGTTCGAATCGACCACGGGGATGGTGGCGGTCAGACCGGCGAACAGGTTGCCCGGGTTTGCAGCCGTGCCGCCGATAGCGCCGATCGTCGACGATGCCGCATCATTCGCGGTCGTGATGGTGATGGCACCCGTGGTGTCGATGCTGGCCTGAAGGTTGTTGGGCAGCAGCGCCGCGTTGAGCTCGTTGATGTCCGAAACCTCGCCGAGAGCCGTTCCAAAGGTGATGTTGGTCGGAGTGCCGCCGCTCGCTGCGGCGATGGTCAAGGTCTGGCCGGCCAGACCGCCGGTGGCCGCAGCACCGGTGTTGGTTGCCACAGCGACACCGGTCGAACCGGAAGCTGCACCCGCGGACGTAACCGCAGAGGTCGCGACGCTGGAAGTTGCGCCGGTCGAGCTCGACGTGAACGTCAGCGCGCCGCCGACCACCGAAGCCACCGCACCGGTGATCTGGCTGTTGATGACGCTGGCAACGTTCGCTGCGCTGAGGCTCGCGGCGTTGACAGTCGCGGTGGGGTTCGCCGTGTTGTAGGTCGCGATGCTCGCCGCACTGAGCGTGACGGTCTGGGCCGAACCACCGTCGACTGTGACAGTGAAGCTCTGCGAAGCGGCTGCGACAGCAGCGGTACCGGTGCTGCTGGTGTTGGCAAGGCCTGTCACGCCGCTAGCCGCCGTGTTGGCGTAGTTCGCGATGGTAACTACCGAACCGGTGCCGGTCGCGGCCGAAGCGACCTCGAGCTGACCAGCATTGACGGTGACCACGTTGCTGCCGTACTGGTCGTTCGCGATGTTGGCGATGTCCGCCGCGGTGAGCGCAGCAGCCGAACCAACCAGCGTACCGCCACCACCGGTGAAGGCTGTGACCGCAGCAGCGTCGATCGA
>JAUSAX010000107.1 GCA_030652315.1 Afipia sp.
ACCAGCATTGACGGTGACCACGTTGCTGCCGTACTGGTCGTTCGCGATGTTGGCGATGTCCGCCGCGGTGAGCGCAGCAGCCGAACCAACCAGCGTACCGCCACCACCGGTGAAGGCTGTGACCGCAGCAGCGTCGATCGAGATCGACTGCGTGCCGCCGCCGTCGACGGTGAGGTCGAACGAGACCGCGCCGGTGGTTACGTCAATGGCGCTGAAGCCGGTGCCGGTGAAGGTCGTGGCCGCAGTCGCAAGCGAGCCAGCGCCAGAGACGTTGATGGACGTGAACGCACCAGCGGTCAGAGCGCCAGCGGTAGCAGGCACGGTGGCAGAGGCAGTGCCGCGCAGATCGTCGGCGGTGGCGCCGGAGATCGCGGTGGTCGTTACGGTGGACTTCTGAGAATAGCCGACAGTGGTCTGCAGTGCCTGGTTGGCGACAGACTTCGCGCTGTCGACGAGCTTCTGCAGCGAGGTGATGCCGGTGTTGGCAGCCTGCAGAACCTGCACGCCGTTACCGATACCGTCGAGGAGATTGTTGATGTCGCTGGCGCGTGCATCGAGGCCCGCGGCAGTGAAGAAGTTGGTCGGATTGTCGAGAGCGGTGTTGACCTTCTTGCCGGTGGCAAGGCGGGTCTGGGTGGTGGACAGAAGATCAGCGGTCGACTGAAGCGACAGCAGGTTCTGGCGCACCGATGACGAGAGAACGATACCGGACATGGAAACAACCTTTCTGGTGTGGACGCAACGTGTACAAGCGTGGTCGCCGATTTCGATCAGCGAGCCGGCCCACATTGGAAGCAACAATCTAAAAAGATATGAACCGGGCCGGTCCAAGTTTCCGGATCAGGGCGCGGCGCGCGCGGCGGGGGAACCGGCAATTCCCTTGATCTGACAAGGATATTTCTTAAACCCATCTCCCTGTGATCGGATCGCCGTTTACCTCGCGTTAACCATAACGCGAAAGGATCACCGCACTTGCCGGATCCAATTGAAACCGGCGCGCACGGGAGAACCGCCATGGCTTTGAAAGTCGAACTCAAGCCGCACGAGAAGATCATTGTCGGCTCGTGCGTGATCACAAATACCGATCAGCGGGCAAAATTCCTGATCGAAGGAGAGAGGCTGCCAGTCTTGCGAGAGAAAGATATCCTGACGCCGGACAATGCCGACACGCCGTCCAAACTGATCTATCTGGCGGTCCAGCTCATGTACATCTCGCACGACCCGCAGGAACACCACGCGGTCTATTTCGATGTGATGCGCGATTTCCTGAGCGCCGTGCCCAGCGCCGGCGGCATGATTGAGGAAATCAATAACCACATCTTAAGCGGCGACTACTATAGAGCGCTGAAGGAATCCAAGAAGCTGATTGCTTACGAGAAGCGGCTGATCGATCAGGCCCGGATCGAAGCCGGCTTCAGCAGCGCCGCCTAACACCACACGCAGACCAACATACGAACAGGCCTCCAGAAGGAGGCCTTTTTCGTTGTCGGGATGGGTTTTCGTTCTCAGGATAATGGCGAGACGATCGCCCGGCGGCGTGAAGATACCCGCCGGTCTTACAGGAACTTCACCAGGCTCATTTGGTAGAGCGATGCGGTCGTCTGATACGACGCCTGCAGGGCGGTCTGGAATGCGAGGATCTTGGCGGCAACTTCGTTGTCGTTGATACCCTGGATCGAGTCCAGCATCGACTGGGCGACCGCGCCCGTCTGGATCTGCCGATCCTTGGCCGTCTTGATCGCCGCCTGCGCACCGGCGAAATCCGCCTGGATGTCCTGAATCGACTGCTGGCCCGGATGCACGGCGAGATTATCGACGGTGCGCGAATTCAGTGCCGTGATCTGCGCGTTCGCGTTCGGGTTGCTCGCGGTCGTCGTCACCGCGGCATAGACCGCGATGTTCTTCAGCGCCGCGACGAACGCATGTTCGTTGGCGCGGGCGCCGTATTGAACGGAGATCGCCTGATCGACACCCGCCACCGCCGTTCCGCGCGCCGGATCGGTGCCGCTTTCGCCGGTATACCATGAGACGGTGTCCGCGGGCGTGCCGTTCACGAGCGCCGTTGCCGTATTGAACGGAGGACCGCCGACACGCAGCGGCGGCGACGAACTGAAAAAGTTATCGGATGCCGTGATCGCCGATGCGGCGACCAGCGATGTATTTGCCAGCGTACCGACCGCCGTGTTGAGTGCTGCGTTCAGATTGCCCGCCGTGTCGGTCGGGGTCGCGCCGATCGCAAAACTGCCCGCCGGCGCCGGCACCGCGGATGAAGCAGTCAGCTGAATCGTCTCCGTCGTTCCGTCGGGAAGACTGAATGTAAATCTGACCTTGTCGCCATCGCTCGGATTTGTCGCGCCGAGATCCACTGACATTTCCGAAGGCGCACCGGGAGGCGCCGCCGGCGGCGCAGGCCCGGTGACGGTCGCGCCGGTCAGCGTCGATGTGATGGCGCTCAGCTTCAATCCGAATGGCGAGCCGGCGACATCTTCACCGATCGTGACCGATGTCGGCGACGGCGACGTAATCACCAGCCGTCCAAGCGCGCTGGTGCCGTCGGCCTGACCGCGCTCGTCGATCAGTTGGTTCAATCCAGCCTGAGCGCCGCTGCCGTTGAGAATGGCCTCGGCCGACTGCGTTGCCGGCGTGTCGGTGGCGCGGCCGGAGAAAAGATAGCGGCCGCCGACCTCGGTATTGAGCAGCGCGACCATCTGCGTGAGCGACGCCATCGCGGTTTTCTGACCGGCGGTCTTGCCGGCATTGTCCAGCGTCAGCGTCGATCCGGCCGCGGCGGCCTTGACCTGGCTGGCTCCGCTGCTGATGCCCTCCAGCGACAGGTTCGCAATGTTGATGCGCGTGTTGAGCACCGTCGCGGTGTTCGAAAAGCTGGCGATTCCCGAAATCTGCGAGCGCAAGCCCGTCGCCACGCCTGCGTCGACGCCGAGACCCGCATAGGTGATCGACTTCTTTCCGGACGCAAGCTGCTGCGTCAGGGTATCGAGCTGGCTCTTGAGATTGATGATCGCCGAACCGAGATAGGATGTCCGGCCGCTAACGCCCTCGATAGTCATGCGACCCTCATATTACCTGCATCAATGACTGGAACATCGAATTGATGGTGGACATCACCCGCGCGTTTGCCGAGTAGGCATTCTGCAGCGCCAGCAGATTGGCCATTTCCTCGTCGATATCGACGCCCGACACCGAATCCATTTTCTTTTGCAGCGTGTTCAGCACGACGTCCTGACCGTCGGAGAGCAGTTGCGCCGATGCTGCAACATTGCCCTGCAAGCTCGTGAACTGCTGCGTGAAACCGAGCAGCGTGCCCTTGTAGGGCGTAGCGTTCGATCCGACGCCGGTCGAGGCCGAGTAACTGAAGCTGCCCGACTTCAGTTGCGACAGAATGTAATCCGAACGCGTGGTGTCACCGGCAGGTGTTCCCGTGCCGTAGACGACCAGGCGTGATGGATCGGCCAGCAATCCCGAATTGACGGAGATGCGTCCGGCAAGACCCGTCTGCTGCGAGCCCGTTGCGGTGATCGTGCCGGAATAGGGATGTCCGCCGTCGGTGAACAGCGGCAGCTCCGGTCCGCCGCCATTCAGCGAGGTCGCCGTCTTCGTCACCGACGCCGCATTGATGTCGGCCTTGCCGCCCGCGCCGTCGTCGAGCACGCGCAGCGTCGATCCCGACGGATTCGAGAATTGAACACCAGCACCTCCGAGCGCAGCATTGAGCTGCGTCAGGACCGACGCCATGCCGCCGGAAAAATCGACACCGATCACCTTGTCGTTCGGATCGATCGTTGCGTTGTCCTTCAGCGGCAGCACGCTCGGATCATCAACGCGGATGATGGAAATACTGTGCTTGGTGTTGGTGATCGTATCTGTATAGGTCAGATTCACGACGTTGCCGGACTGAAGGCCTGACAGGTCGAGATCGAAGCCGGCCGGTGTGCCGGGCGGTGGAGCGGGTGACGCTGGCGGATATGCTGTACCGCTTGTTGTCCTGTCGGACAGCGCGCTGGCCATCGCCGCGGCGAGCTGATCCACCTGGGCCTGCGCCTGCACCAGCGACTCGTCGCGCAGTTCGAGATAGGCCGCGATCGCACCTGAGCGGATCGAACCGCTTGAGATCAGATCGATGCTTCCGCCGTTCGCATAGCTGATGGAAATCGAACCGAGCGAGCTCTTGGCCGGATCGGCATTCCATTGCGTATTCGGCGTCACTGTGCCTTGTGCATTGAACGACAGTTGCACCGCGTCTGAGCCGCCGACGAGTTGCACACCCGACATCGTGTAGACGGAAACCTGATCGCCGTTCCCCGGCACGACACGCACGTCCATCAGTTGCGATAACTGCGTGATGTACTGATCGCGCTGGTCGAGCATCGCGGCGGTCGATGCATCCTGCCCGGTGTTGCCCTGCAGCTGTCTGTTGATGCTGGCGATCTGGCTCAATGCGTTATTGGCCACCGACACGGCATTGGTCAGCCCCAGCTCGGCGCTGTTGCGCAATCCCTGGATACCCTGCGACGTTGCATTCAACTGCTGCGCCATCGACTGCGCAGCGTTCATCACGCCGATCCGCGCCGACTGGGAGTCCGGGCTGGTCGAGAGCGCTTGAAGCGCTGAGGTCAGTGCATTGAAGCTCCCTTCCAGCGTCGATGAGGAGCCTGGATCGCCGTAAATGCTTTGCAGATTGTTCAGGAAGCTCGCGCGCGTGCTCGCATACGACGCGCCTGACGTTTCCGTCCGCAACTGGGCCTGGATATATTCGTTGAGTGTCCGGTTGACGCCGATGGTCTGGACGCCGGTGCCGGTCGACATCTGCACCTGGTTGGTCGTCTTGCGGACGTAACCCGGTGTTTCGGCATTCGCGACGTTGGACGAAACCAGCGACATCGCTGCCTGGTTCGCCCGCAGGCCGGACATCGCGGTTGAAAGAGCTTGGCTCAGACCCATAACATACTGCCCATCTCAGGTCGCATCACGCGACGCCACACTCGCGACTATCGCAATACGTTCAGAAGATCCTGCGCCATCTGGTTCGCGGTGGTGATGACCTTGGTGTTCGCCGAGTAGGCCTGCTGCGTCACGATCAGCTTGGTGAACTCGTCGGCGATGTCGCTGTTCGAGCCTTCAAGTGCGGAGCCTGTGATCGAACCGCTCTTTCCGAAGATCGCGGCGCCGGACTGGTCGGTCACCTCAAACGCGCCGCCGTCGATGCGCTTGAGGAAATTCGCGCCGTTGAACGTCGCCAGCGTGATCTGCGCGAGGTCGATGTTGCGGCCGTTCGAATAGCTGCCAACCACGCGGCCGTTGTCGCCGATCGCGACCGTCTGCAGCGAGCCCGCCGGGAAGCCGTCCTGGCGAATTTCGTTGACCTGTGCATTGCCGTTGGCGTCGGCGAACGAGGTCAGGCCGCTGACGCCGAAATTGACGGTGACGTCGCTGAGCGTGATGCCGTTGATGTTCGGTGCGGTGAGGGTGACCGAAGCGACCGCCGGCGTGAGTTGACCGTTCGCGCTGAAGGTGAAGTCCGTCCCGATATTCTGCCAGGCCGTCGCGGTGCCCGTCGCATTCGGATTGACCTGATAGAACATGTTCCATTTATCGGTATGGCCCGGTCCGAGCGTCGAACTGTCCATCTTGGCCCAGCGGAACTGGATGCTCACCGGCGAACCGGAGATGTCGTAGCCGGTCGTGGCGCCGCCCGCGATCGATTGTGAAATGAATGTCGCGGCGTCGGAGCCGATGACCACTCCAGCGCCCGCCGTGCCGCCACCCAGGCGGTTCACGGCCACAGGGCCGGAGAAGCCCAGAGCGGCGAAGGCGGTCGCGTTGCTTGAACTGACGGCGAGGTTGCTCGTCAGGCCGGTGTGCAGCGAGACCGCGCCGGCGGTGACCGTCGAGTTCAGTGCAGCGTTCCCGCTCAGTCCGTCGATCTTGTCGAGCAATTGATCGACCGTGCTGTCGATCGGGATGTTTGTTGCGTCATTGACGCCGGGCGGCAGCGCCGTCGATGCGTCGGTGAATGTGATGGTGAGGCCGTTGACGGTAATGGTGTCGCCGATTGCGAAACCTGCCGCCAGCGAGTTGGTGTTCGCCGCGCCCGACAGGGCGGTCGAACCGTTGATTCTGGTCGGTGTGGTCAGGGCGCTGTTGACCGGCGTGCCGCTGGCCGCGTTGTCGAGGTAAGGCAGCGGCGGCGTACCGACCGTGCTCGGATTAGTGGTGAAGTCACCGACGTTGATCAGTTCCGAACCCGGAACGGACTTGTCGTGCTTGGTGGTCAGCGGATATGCAGCCAGGTTGGCGCGGTAGGTGACCGTGGTGGTCGGCTGGGCAGGCAGGAAGTCGCCGCCGAATTTCAGAACCTGCGGGTTGCTGCCGGTGACGTTGCCCGTCGTCGGATCGATCGGGAGGCCTTCGAGATAGTAACCGGCGCCGTTGACGAGATAGCCGTTCTTGTCGAGGGTGAAGTCGCCGCGGCGCGTGTAGTTATCGACGCCGTTGAAGATCGGATTGTTGTCGGTGAAGCTGCCCGGCTTCTGAACCACGAAGAAGCCGTCGCCGCTGATCGCCATGTAGGTGGCAACAGCAGCCTTCTGAACGTCACCCTGCACCGTATTGGTTGCGCGCGATGAGGTCGCAACGCTGCCGGCAAGCTGGTTGTTGTTGCCGGTCTCGGGAATAAGGTCGAGAAAACTCGTATCGATGCGCTTGAAAGCCGTCGTCTGCGAGTTCGCGATGTTGCCGGAGATATTTTCCAGCGCGTAGGATTGAGCACGAAGACCCGCGACGGATGTGTTGAGAGCGCCAAAGAGACCCATTACATTTTCTCCAACTTCGATCCGGGCGGCCTACCGGTGCCCAACGTACACGGCCGCATTCGAAGAAGAGATCGCAAGCCCTGTGCCAACAGTGTAAGGTGAGCAAAATCAGCAACTTAAAAGAAATGCCCCGGCCAGATGACCGGGGCACAATTGCCTAGCGGGCAAGAATTGCCGCGCGTATCAGGTCGTCGAGCCGTCCGCGGGCTTAAAGGTCAGCGCCAGTCCGTTCATGCAATAACGCAGTCCGGTCGGCTTCGGGCCATCGTCGAACACATGGCCGAGATGGCCGCCGCAGCGCCGGCACAGGGTTTCGGTCCGGACCATCATCATGGTGCGATCGGACTTCTCGACAATGGCATTCGGCAGCGCCTGAAAGAAGCTCGGCCAGCCGGTGCCGCTTTCAAACTTCGTCTCGGACGCGAACAGCGGCAACTCGCAACCCGCGCAGGCGAAGGTTCCCTTGCGCTTTTCCTTGTTCAGCGGGCTCGAGTACGGGCGCTCGGTGCCGGCCTCGCGCAGCACATTATACTGGGCCGCGCTCAGCTGCTTGCGCCACTCCTCCGGCGTCTTCTCGATCTCGAATTTTGCGGCGGATTTCTCGCCCGCGCTGGCGTTGCCGAGGCCGAGCCAGCGGAATGCCGAGAAAGCAGCGAGACTCATCGCGGATGCGAGCAGGATACGGCGGTCGATCATCGTCAAAGCTCCGTGCAAATCGGGAAACAGGCTGTCCATCACGATCTACGATCCATGTCGCGGAAAGTTACAGCAACGCCCTCACGGCAGGCTCACTTTCCCGCGAGGCGGCGTCGCCTTTATGGAGCCGCCTGCTCTCATAACCCCGCCGCCAGGGCGTTATTTCGTTAGAATCTGGCCACCTGCCCTAAATCAGACTTGAATTCCGTTCGTCCCCGCGAAAGCGGGGACCCAGAGCGAAAACTGGATTCCCGCTTTCGCGGGAATGAGCGGTGAGCGTGTTCAACTCAAATGACCAGACCTATCCGCGCGAGCGATCTTCATGCATCGCCGCCGACGCGTGCTGCCGCGCAACCGAGGCCTGCGCCTTGGCGGATGCGATCCGCGCCTCCCTGGCATATTCCCGCGCCTGTTCCCGGCTGCGGGCGCGTTCGCGGACTCGCGACAATGCGCCGGCCGCCGCGGAATGGCCGCGCGTCCATAGATCGATCGCCTGCCCCGCGATGCGCCCGGCCGATCCGCCGGCCCACACCAGTTCGAACGGCGAAAACAGCCGCCAGCGATCGTCGCCCGACAGAATGCTCCGCGCCAGAAGCTGACCGCCCATCGCAGTCGTGTTCAATCCCTGACGGCCGAAGCCACTGAGAATCCAGAGACCCGGTTGAACTTCGCCGATCTGCGGCATGCCATGCACCGTCTGGCCGAACATCCCGCCCCAGGTGTCTGCGATCTTGACCGGGCCCAGCCTCGGAAAAATCGCGGCGATGCGGCTCTGGATGCGCTTGGCATAACGCCGCGGATCGCCCTGCCATGTCGTCTCGGGACTGGACCACAGCAGCCGATCGCCATCGACGATGCGAAAATGATCGACGCCGTGGGTGTCGCTCACCGATCCCTGAAAAGCCATCGCGCCGGCGAGCCGCTCGCCGAGCGGCTCCGTCAACGCGGCGTAGCGCCAGGTCGGCAGCAGCGTCGCGGTGAGACGCTGACTGGGCGCGCCGAGATGCGCATTGCCCGCCAGCACGACATGAGAGCAGCGCAGTTTTGCCGATGGCGTAAACACGCGCTTGCGGATACCGGCCGGATCGATGCCGACCACCGGGGTGTCCTCGAAGATCCGCACGCCTTCGCTTTCGGCGAGCGCCGCGAGACCATGAACATAGGACCGCGCGTCGATCTGGAATGCCTTCGGAAAATGAATCGCATGGAAGTAGCGATCCGTCTTCAGCACTTCGCGCACGCGATCGGTCTGCCAGCCTTCGACCTCCGTGCCGAAATCCTCGCCGAGCGTCTGCAACCGGCTGATGAGTTCGTCGCCGGCATCGACTCTTGAAACTTCGAGCGCGCCGTCTGTCAGCGAAATGCCCTGAATGCGGGCCGCGGTTGCGCGGACATAATCCGCGCCGTCCTGCGCAAGCGTCCACAGGTGACGCGCATCCTCGAAGCCGACACGCTCGATCAGGTCGGACGCCGCAACGCCGTATCCGGGCATGACGGTGCCGAGATTGTGGCCCGACGCGTTCCACCCGATGCTGCGGCCTTCGAGTACCGCCACGCTCGCGCCCTTCCGGACCGATTCAAGCGCCATGGTCAGCCCGGCCAGCCCTCCTCCGATGACGCAGATATCGACATCGAGATCGAACGTCAGCCCCTGACGGCTGGACACGTCAGCCGGGGGATTTGCAGAAGATTCTTCCATGCCGATTGTTCCGGAAAGCGCAGGCCGCGACGCGTTTGTTTTCTGGGTGTAACGGCACTCGCGCCCGTCACAGGTTCTGCGTAAGCTTGTACACTATTCCGGGCCATGCCCTAGTGGTCCAACCTCGAAGCTGACGACGTTTTCCTAAACGAGATCACGACATGCGCCGCCTGATCCTGCTCCGCCATGCCAAAACCGAGCGGGACGCCCCTTCCGGCAAGGATCAGGATCGCCGCCTCGACGAGCGCGGCCGGGATGACAGCGTGGAGATCGGCCGCTGGCTGGCGCTTGAAGATTATCGCCCCGACCTTGTGCTGGTCTCGACCGCAACGCGTACCCAGCAAACCTGGGACCTGCTCCGCGCCACGATGCCGTCCGTGCGGGTCAAACATTTGCCGGAACTGTACGGGGCCGATCCGTCCGAACTGCTGAGAGCTGTTCACGGAGCTGCGAAGGCGGACCCGCAATGCCTGATGATCCTCGCGCACAATCCCGGCCTGCATGAACTGTCGCTTGCGCTGGTCGCCGGTGGGGACGCGGCCGGGAGACACGCACTGGCTGCCAACCTGCCGACCGCGGGCGTCGTCGTGATCGATTTCAAGACCGACGACTGGGGCGATGTCGGTTTCCGCAGCGGGCGGCTCGAACGCTTCGCCAGCCCCAAGCTTTTGAGAGAATGGTCGGACGAGGCATGATCCCGAAAAGTGGGAACCTGTTTTCGGATCAGATCATGCCCAGCTGAAAATCAGCCGGCGTAACTCGGACGCTCTGCCTGCCAACCTTGCATCTTGCCGCCAACGACTTCATCGTAAGAACTCCATCGCGCGGAGAGACCGATGTTCCAGTCCATTCTCGTCCCCATCGACCTTGCCGATACCGATCTTGCGAAGCCGGCAATCGAAACAGCTGCTTCATTATCGAAATCCTCCGGCGGCACCGTGCGGCTGGTCAATGTGATGCCGATAACACCGGTAATGCTGGCGGAATATGTCCCGCCCGATTTCGACATGCAGCAACGCCAGTCGTCGGAAGAAGCGCTGGGGATCGTCGCGCGCGAATCCGGAATTGAAAGCCGGCGCATTTCGGTGGTCGTGCGGCAGGGCGGCATCTATCACGAAGTGCTCGAAGAAGCCGCCGACATCGGCGCCGACCTGATCGTGATGACGTCGCACCGGCCGTCGATGCAGAGTTATTTTCTCGGCTCGAATGCCGGACACGTCGTCCGCTATGCAAAATGCTCGGTACTTGTGGTGCGGCACTAGCGCACGGGACCTCGGCGATTTGTCTCGCTGACTGACTTCTCTCAGTCATCGTCGTCAGCTAGGGTCGCGTGCCGCCGGAGGGTGATCCCCATCATCGGGCGGCTGAGGTTTGGCCGGGCCGGCCAACGATGCCCGGCCGAGCTGACCGCTTCATTTTCGGCAACATTCCCAGTTACGGCAGCACGTCCTTGGGCAACGTGTCGAACGTGTAGCCGCGCGGCCGGTTGCGGCGCATGAAATTGCCGATCTGCCATATGAACCAGCCAGCAAAAGCCACGAGAAACAACGCGCCGGCAAACTCGGCTGTGACCAGCGCCCGGACGAACAGCCCCGCGATCGAGAGGCCGATCAGCGCCATAGCGACAAGGCCCACCGTATACAGCACAGGATTGATTCCGGTCGTCAGGCGGGCGTTGCTGTTGATGCTTCCCAGACGGCGATGCAATTCCGTGATGAACGCGCGGTAGTCATCGTCCTGACGCACCATCTGCGAGATCGAGTGCCACGTGGTCGAGAACACCTTGATGCTTTGGCCGCTCAGCGTCTCGATATCCGCGCGAAATCGCCATGCCTGCATCGAGGTCGGACGGTATGACAGACGGATGGCTGCAATGCTCTCCAGCGGCCACAGCTCGGTCTTCGTCGCCTGCACGGTCAGGCCAGCATCCGAGAGCGTGAGCTGCTTCGCACCGCCCGCAAGCGACGACTTGAAGAGATAGTGCGTGCCGTCGCCGGTTGCCGATCCCGCGGCTGCCGGCTGCCGAAAAGATGTGAGCAGTCCCGACAGCATCAAATGTCCTCAGTTCGGCGGCGCACGCCCCTGCTTGCACCCTGCCCGGACTTTACCTTACAAGATACCGGACGCGATCAGAAACGATTGCGCGCAACGTCAAGCCCGGCGAGCATCTCGCACCATGGCACAACAAGCCTATTTCTCCCGTCATATCGTTCTCGCCGGATCGGTCCTGTTCGGCGTGCTGCTCGCGCTTGGCATTCACATCATCATCCAGCGCTTCAATCTCAATCTCGGCGATCTGTGGCGGAGCAACGTCCCGGAATTGATCCCCGCACGGGCGGCGCTCGCATGGTGGCTGATCGGTACGGTGGCGTTTCTCGCGGGCTTCATTTCGGCATCGCTGATGAACAGTACGGTCTCCGGCCGGATCTCGCTGCGCCTGCGTCAATTCCTGATTGCGGTCGGCGTCATCATGCTGGCCGCCGCCGGTCAGGCCGCGGCTGCGCCGAGCCCGATCCCTTCCCTGTCCGGCGCCCTGGCGGGTCTCGCAGCGCTGGGTCTTGGCGCGGTGATGTCGCTTTGCGGCGCGCAGTTCGCGTTGCGTCGAAACTGATGTCGCTTGTGCAAACGCCGCGCGGTCTGCACCGGCGCGGCGTTTTGCCTCACGGATTCTCAGTCCAGCGAACAACGCGATCAGCCTAACTGGCAGCCTTGAGGTTGATGCCGCTTTCGGCCAGTTGCGTCAGCTTCCGGTCGGCCTCCTTTTCCTCGTCGAGGTTGTGAAGTTTCGGGACACAGTGACGCCGCCATCCTATTGCGACGGCCCGTCAATGCGCTTGAGCGTGATGGCTGTCTAACGGCGCGCCCTGGCCGATGTTCCTGAAAATCCGATGCGAAGAATCGACAATGGCCGATTGAACGAAGCGACCGTCGGCCTTTCAAACACCGTGTTCAGTCCCCACATGGGGTTGACCGGATCACCGCAGAGCCGGCCCAATATGAAGCGCAGATGACGGCCGATCGGCCCCGATTTTCCAGCAATCACCGCTATTCGCGCTGCACAACCACCCTATTTTCCAAGCGCGGAATTTCGCGTATGAGTACCGTCGCAGCCGCTTGCTCACTGTCGCCTCAATCGGCTTTTATAGGTTTCGCGCCCTGCCGGGAGGACGAATGCAACAATTGTTGAGCGCGCTTGGGCGTGTTTTCAGGGAACGAATTGGCTGGAAACGGCTCGGGATCGTCGCCAGCGTCGCCATTGTTTCCATTGCGATCATGCATCTGTTCCGCACCCTCAAGGGTGTGGACACCGCGATGGTTCTGACGGCGCTCGCCGAAAAGTCGCATGGCCAGATTGCGTTGGCCGCGCTGTGCGTGCTGTGCGCATTTTTCACCCTGACGTTCTACGATCTGTTCGCGCTGCGTACGATCGGCAAGATGCACGTGCCCTACCGCATCGCCGCGCTGTCGAGCTTCACCAGCTACACCATCGGCCACAACATCGGCGCGACGGTCTTCACCGGCGGCGCGATCCGGTTTCGGATCTATTCCGACTGGGGCCTGAGCGCGATCGACGTCGCCAAAATCTGTTTTATCTCCGGCCTGACATTCTGGCTCGGCAACACCTTCGTGCTCGGCATCGGAATGATCTGGCATCCGGCCGCCGCATCGGCGGTCGATCTGCTTCCGGAGAGCGTCAATCAGTTGATCGGCGCCGGGTTGCTCGCCGGCATCGCCGCGTATCTCACATGGATCGCGACGGGGCATGGCCGCCGCAAACTCGGCAAGGACGGCTGGAAGGTCCATCTGCCGTCCGCGCCGCTCACCGTCTTGCAGATCCTGATCGGCGTCGTCGATCTCGCCTTCTGCGCGCTTGCGATGTACCTGCTGGCGCCGTCCAACCCGAACCTCGACTTCGTGACGCTCTCCGTCGTCTTCATTCTCGCCACGCTGCTCGGCTTTGCCAGCCACGCGCCGGGCAGTCTCGGCGTATTCGACGCGGCGATGCTGATCGGCTTGCCGATGCTCGGCAAGGAGGAGCTGCTCGCGGCCTTGCTGGTGTTCCGCATTCTGTATTTCCTTATCCCGTTCGCCACGTCGATCACGATTCTGGGCATCCGGGAGTTGTGGCTGAGCGTCATCCTGCCGTGGCAACAGAGCCGGAAACTGCAGCCGGCGGTGGCCCAGTCACCGCCCTCGCAGCCGGTGAACACCAAGCAGGCCGCGGAATAATTCCGCGCACAAAGATGTGGCTTGTGGGGTTTGGAGGCCTGACCTAAGTTTTGGCGCATGATCCGCCGGCGCGTATTCCGCAAAAGTGGAGACCGGTTTTGCGACAGAATACGCGCCAGTTATTATTGGAAGCATTTTCTGACGGCAAACCGGCTTCCACTTTGCCGGAAAATGCTACGGTGTGTAGCGGTTTGGCGGTCAGATCATGCGCCCTTCAAAAGTGAGAGCGCGATCGGACGCAAAACCGGTCTCCACTTTTGCTGATCGCGCTCTGCCCCACATTTTGGCCTCATCCGTCGGCTTCAAACCAGCATGATCCAGTCACGCGTCACCCGTCTGTCGCTGAGGGCAAGGCCCTTGATCGGGGCGCTCTTGGTCGCCGTACTCGGCAGTGCCATAGCGGGCCATGCCGAGGCGCAGACCCTTCCCGTACCGCCCGCCGTCCCACAGCCGCCTGCCGTGCAACTCAGCACGACGATGCAGATTTCCTGGGAAGTCCGTAACCGCTTCCGGCTGTTTCGCGAGGAGCGCGACTTCCGGCTTCAGGTCGACTCGCTCA
Source organism: Afipia sp. (assembly GCA_030652315.1). GTDB lineage: Bacteria > Pseudomonadota > Alphaproteobacteria > Rhizobiales > Xanthobacteraceae > Afipia. The sequence goes on from JAUSAX010000107.1 coordinate 14,015, forward strand.
GCGGCCGCAACATTCTTGCCGCCGAACAGACTTTGGCGACGCAGAGCGACGGCCGCGGCTGGGCGCGCAACACATTCGGGCGGCTGTGCATCGACGCGGCGGGTCGCGTCAGCGAGCCCTGCACCCGCGACGGCGTGAAGGAAAGCTATCTCACCCCGGTCGATCATCCGGTCACCGTGCGCCTCGCCGGCGACGTGCCCGTCGGCGCGATTTGCGCATGGACCTTCGAGGATGGCGATCCGCCGCGGCAATCGACGCTCGATTGCGCCGAGCCGATCAACCTACGTGTCCGTTACGGCCGCGCCACCCCCGTCACCGTCGATGTCTCGAGCGGATCGGATGCGCCGCAACGCGTCACGACGCAAATCGCGGTGCGCGACGTTTTCATCGCGGGCCTCGGCGACTCGATCGCATCGGGCGAAGGCAATCCCGACCGGCCGGTGACGCTCTCCGACGAAGGATTCTGCTTCCGCTCCTACCTCGGCGGCCCCGCCGGAATGTATTTCCGCCCCGGCCGCGCCGGCTTCAAGGGCGCGCGTGCCTGCGATACGTCCGATGGCATGAGCCTGCAGAACTGGCAGCGCGCCGGCGCGCAGTGGTTCAATCCGGCCTGTCACCGTTCGCTCTACAGCTACCAGACCCGCATGGCGATCGCGCTGGCTGCGCAGAATCCGCAGATCGCGGTGACCTATCTGCCGCTGGCCTGCACCGGCGCGACCATCGCCGAAGGCATGTTCGGATCTCAGCGCGCGCGAGAATGCGTCGTCGGAAAAAATGGTTTGACCTGTCAGGGCACGGTGAACGCACAGGTCTCGGAATTGCGCGAAGCGCTGACCGCGGCCACACGGCGGCAGCCGGACCGGCAGCTCGACCTCATCCTGTTGTCCATCGGCGCCAACGACATCGATTTCTCGGGGCTGGTCGCCGACGTCATCGTCGAGCGACAAACCGAGCGCGCACTGTCACGGCGAACCGGCATACTCAGTTCGGTCGATGATGCGCGGAGCGTTCTGCAACGCGACCTGCCGCAGGGCTTCAGCAAGCTGCGCCAGGCCTTGAAGCCGCTTGTCGGCGGCGACCTGGCGCGCGTCATCTACACGTCTTACGCAAACCCGTCGCTCGTGAACGGCGCACCCTGCCCCGGCGGCCGCGCAGGCTTCGACATTCATCCGTCGTTCAATGCCGATCCGCAGCGCCTCGCCGACGTGACCAATTTCGTCCAGAGCGAATTCCTGCCGCAGATCAAGCACCTTGCTCAGTGCACCGGCGGCGTGCTGTGCGGCGACCGCTCCCGCGATCGCATGACCTTCGTCGATCAGCATCAGGCTGCCTTCGCCAATCACGGTTTCTGCGCGCGCGCGGAAACCGATCCGCCGTTCGACCGTGAGTGTTTCTCAGCCAGCGGCGAAAGCTTTTCCGACGACATCGTCAACGCGGCGAACAACCCGCTGGTCTGCGGCGCCGCCGCCAGCGACTTCCGCGCCTACGCGCCGCGCGCACGCTGGGTCCGTGACGCCAACGACAGCTACTTCACGGCGATGACCTATCCGCAGGCTGCGAAGGCGCCGAACCAGCCGGGCGACATTCACGATGCGACGTGGGGCGTGTTGTCCGCGGTGTACGGCGGCGCGATCCATCCGACCGCCGAAGGCCACGCCGCGATGGCGGATGCCGCACTCCCCGCCGCCATGGCGGTGCTGGGACTTGGCCTTGCCGAAAATCCGGTGACCAGCGAGCCGATCGCGCCGGCCGTGCCGCTGCAGCGATAGCTGCTATCAGGTCGTCATGGCCGGGCATAGCCGTCTGCAGGACGGCGTCGCTTCGCTCGCCGATGACCCGGCCATCCACGACTTTCTTCCGCAATCGACAAAGCGAAGACGTGGATCACCGGGACAAGCCCGGTGATGACGGCAGTGGGTATCGAAACAAGACAACGAAGTGTCGGCACGCTCCGCTCATTCCTGCGAACGCGGGAATCCAGCACTTCAAAGCGTGGGTCCCCGCTTCCGCGGGGAGGAGCGGGGTAGCAGCCTGCCTCTCAGTTCACCCCGAGCTTCTTCTGAAGGCTCGACGACGACGTGGTGTACTGGAACACAACACGCTTGTCCGGGAAGACATAGCGGCTCGCCTTCTGCGCCATCAGCGCGCCTTCATGGAAGCCCGAGAGAATGAGCTTCAGCTTGCCGGGATAGGTATTGATGTCGCCGATGGCGAAGATGCCAGGCACGTTGGTCTCGAACGCTTCGGTATCGACCGGCACCAGATTGTTCTCGAGCTTGATGCCCCAGTTCGCGACCGGGCCGAGTTTCATCGTCAGCCCGAAGAACGGCAGGATGGTATCGCACTCGACGTTCGAGATTTCGTTGTCGTTGCCCTTGATCTGAGCACCCGACAGCTTGCCGTCCGAGCCTTCCAGAACAGTGACCTGCCCGATCTTCAGATCCATCTTGCCGGCCGCAACGAGCTTGCGCATCTGATCGACGCTGTGCGGCGCTGCGCGGAAATCGTCACGGCGATGCAGCAGCGTGACGCGCCGGGCGATCGGCTGAAGGTTGAGCACCCAGTCGAGTGCGCTGTCGCCGCCGCCGACGATCAGCAGATCCTTGCCGCGGAATTGTTCCATCTTGCGCACGGCATAAAACACCGAGGTGCCTTCATAGGCCTCGATGCCCGGCACCGGCGGACGCTTCGGCTGGAACGAGCCGCCGCCTGCCGAGATCACCACGACCTTGGCCTCAAACACCTGCCCGGCGTCCGTCGTCACGCGAAACAGCGGATCGCCGATCTTCTCGATGGTCTCGACCATTTCGTTGAGATGGAAGGTCGGATTGAACGGCTTGATCTGCTCCATCAGCGCATCGGTGAGGCCCTGCCCCGTCACCAACGGAATCGCTGGAATGTCGTAGATCGGCTTCTCCGGATAAAGCTCCGCGCACTGACCGCCCAGCTTGTCGAGGATATCAACCAGATGCACCTTCATGTCGAGCAGGCCCAGTTCGAACACAGCGAACAGCCCGCAGGGGCCTGCGCCGATAATCAGGACGTCGGTTTTGATCGTGTCGGTCATGCGCGTTCCGGCTTTGATGGGTGAGGATCGGCGGACGGGGGCGGAAAGTGCCGCTTTTGACGGCATTGTCTAGCCAAGACGGCCGTTTGGGGGAAGCCATATTCGGGCAGCCTGCCATCCCGGCACCCTTGTGAGGCAGCGACATTTCCCGCTATGCAGGCCTCAAACCGGAGACCGAACACGTGAACGCGCCGACCCGCCCGAAACCCCACTTCAAACTTGAAGACTATCCATTCCGCCTGGCTGACAACGTCCGCTACGGCGACCTCGATCCGAACAAGCATGTCAATAACGGGGTGTACGCGACCTATTTCGAGACGGCGCGCGTGACGCTGCTGCGCAGCGGCGACCGCGGCCTGATGCCGAAGGGCCTGAGCTGGATGCTGGTGCATCTGGCGATCGACTTCCGCGCCGAGATGCACTGGCCCGGAAGCTTCGACCTCGGCATCGGCGTCTCGAGGCTCGGCCGCACCTCGGCGACATTCCAGCAGGTGGTATTTGCCGGCGATGTCTGCACCGCGTCCGCCGAAGCCGTCACCGTCCTGGTCGATGCCAAGACCCGCAAGCCGACGCCGCTGACCCCCGACATCATCGAGCGGTTTCAGCCCTGGCTGTTGCTCGCGTAAGCCCGCGCCTGCACAGCGATTGATGTTGCCGCGGCAACCGTCTGCCTCTAAAGCTCCGGTAGGAGTTCGAGGCTACGGGGCTGCTATCCGTCATGCTCACCTTCTCGACCGATGACCTGCGTCCGCATGAGCGGTTCGATTACTGGTGCGAGGTGCGCGCCCGCACTCTGTTTGGCGTGACGATCTCGCTGAAGCAGGAAGAACGCCAGCACTTCAGTGGGCAGTTCTCGGCACGATCCACCGGCGGCGCGATCCTGAGCCAGATGCAGGCGTCGCCCTACAAGGTGTCGCGCACCGCCAGCGATATTTCCCGCGCCTCGAGCGACAGTCTTTGCATCTATCAGCAGACCGGCGGCGCAAGCTGGTTCAACAGCCACGCCGGCGGCGAATTCGCGGTGCGGGCCGGCGAGTTCGCCATCAGTCATTCGGATCTGCCTTACCTGACCCGGCCGATCACGGCCCATGGCTTCGATCTGCGTGTTCTGAAAATCCCGATGGCCCGGCGCGCGTCGCTTGCATCCCCATCGCTCAATCTCGCGCCCGCGCTGCTGCGCGACGATCCGCGCCTGACATTGCTGATCTCGGCTTCGTTCGCGGCGCTGGTGGCGGACACCACCAAAAACCCCGAAGCCGATTGCGATCTTGCCGTCGATCATCTCGCACAACTGGCGCTGCTGGCGCGCGGCTCCGTCCTCGCCGGATCGCAGGACAGCCGCGCCGCGCTGCGGTTCGGATTTCTGCAGGCGGCCCGCAACGTCCTCGCGCGCGACATGCATCATCCGAAGCTGGCACCGGAATACGTGGCCGGCGCGCTCGGGATTTCGGTGCGGCAATTGCACATCCTGTTCGAGCCAACGGGCAAAAGCTTCTCGCGGACCTTGATGGCGATGCGGCTCGCGGAGGCATACCCGCTGCTGCGATCGGCGCCGACGCTTGCGGTGACCGATGTCGCCCTTGCCTGCGGCTTCGACAGCTTGTCGACCTTCTATCGTGTATTCCGGACGGCCTATGGTGTGACGCCCGGCGATGTCCGGGCCGCCGCAGGCGACGGGGAAGACCCTCCCTGTCTGCCACTTGCCCCGCCGATTGAGCAGTGACATTGCTCTGCACGCATTGAGAAGACGCCCGGCAGCCGATCTGCGACAGACCAGCCGCAAACGTCGTGATTGGACAACCCCTTGCTGCCTTGCCATCCTGAACCGATCACTGTCCTGACCACACGGCACGCATGATCAGCTTCTCCACCGATGACCTGCGTCCGCAGGACCGCTTCGACCATTGGTGCGAGGTGCGCGGCAAGAACCTGTTCGGCGTCACCATCGAACTGGAGCGAGAGCGGCGCGCGAATTTCCACGGACGCTTTTCCGCCGTCGCCATCGGCAATGCCGTTCTCGCCGAGATGATTGCGTCTTCCTACCGCGTCGGCCGCACACCCGCCGACATCGCACGCGTGGCAAGCAACAGCCTGAGCATCGGATATCAGATCCGCGGGCCGGGCCATGTGGATATCGGGCGCGGCCGGGTTCATCGCATTCGCGAAGGCGACTTCACCGTCAGCCACTCCGAGCAGCCGTTCATGGGGACACCGGAACGCACGGACGGCTTTCATTTCCGCACGCTGAAGATTCCGCTGAGCAGCGATATCCTGCTGGGCGCACGCGCGCACGATCTCGCCCCCGGCACACTCGATGGCAATACGAAATTCACTCGCCTGATCGCAGCGATGTTCGCCGCGCTGTCAGACCCGCATGAACCCGCCGCCTCTCCTGAAGACGACGTTCAGCACATCGCGCGGCTGGCTATGCTCGCGCGCCAGCGTCTCCCGCTGGGCCTGCCTGAAAGCCGCGCGGCCCTGCGCGCGGGATATCTCCACGCGGCGCGCGCAATCATGACGCGCAATCTGCATCGCGCCGACCTGACGCCGGCGGCGGTCGCCGCCGAACTCGCGATCTCGCTGCGCCAGCTCCATGTGCTGTTCGAGCCAACCGGTTCCTCCTTCGCGCGCACGCTGACGGCAATGCGGCTGAGGGAAGCGCGCAGGCGGCTTGAGACAATGCCGGCACACTCGGTTGCGGACACCGCCTATAGCTGCGGTTTCGACAGCATCGCGACATTCTACCGCGTGTTTCGCTCAACCTTCGGCATGACGCCGGGCGATGTGCGGATGGCCTCTCTCAACGCGTGAATCCTTGTGGCCGCGGCGCCACATAATTGAGAAGATTCAATCGTCGCGTACCAGGGTACGCCGTTTGCGCAGAGTGAGAAGACGGCTGGTTTCCCACCTGATAACCCTGATTTTTGGGGACAATCGGATGACCAGGGCTGGACTATCGACGCGCGCGCTGTGGCGCGCGGCGTTCTTCGCAAGCACGACACTCGCCGCTGCGCCGGCGGTTCAAGCGGCCGACGGGTTTGATGTGTTGTTCCCGCCGCCGGGCTTCACGTCGCCGCTGATCGTCATCAGCGGCAACGGCAAGGTCACCGTCAGGGACAATCGCGTCGGATTCGATCCGGCGCTGCCGCTTCTGGAGACCAATGGAGCACTGCTTACACTGCCGGGCCTTGGAAATCAGGCAACACCTTCCGCGGTGAACATTGACGGCTCCGTGATTGTCGGGACAGCGGTCGCAGCGAGCCAGCACGCCGTCATGTGGACCGCGGGTGGCACGGTCATCACCGATCTCCACAGCGGAGCCGCGTTTGCTCCTGGCGGCTCGCTGGATGGCTACACCCTCAGCTTCGGGCGTGGCGTGAGCAGCGATGGATCAGTTGCAGTCGGCGTTGCAATCGGAACTGGGGTTCAGGCTTTCCGCTGGACACAGGCGACCGGCATGGTCGGACTCGGCTTTCTGGCGGGCTACGAATCCAGTTTAGCATACGGCGTTTCGGGTGACGGGCAGACGGTTGTCGGAACGGTGTCGTCGTCGGTGGCTTTGAGCAGTCAGGCTGCGTACTGGACACAAGGCGGCGGCTGGGTCGGTCTCGGCACGTTCGCGGGTGGCACGCAAAGCACAGCCAATGCCATCAGCCGCGACGGCTCCACGATCGTTGGGTTCAGCAACGATAGCTCGGTTACCCGTAGCGTTTTCCGCTGGACCCATAGCGGGGGCATGGAGAACCTCGGCAGCATCGCGGGCGGCAACTATTCCACGCCCAATGCCGTGAATGCCGACGGTTCGGTGATCGTGGGTGAAGCCAATACCACGAATGGTTTGAACGTCGCCATGCGCTGGACCCGGACCGGCGGCATGCAGGCACTCAGCAGCTTGCTGGGCGCCGGCGGCGTCCGCACGGGCGGCATGAGCTTGCGGGCCGCGACTGGCGTTTCCGACAATGGTAAAATCATCGTCGGCTACGGGCCCGATGCGTCCAATGTAAACCAGTATTTTATCGCCCGCTGCGAATCGGCACTCTGCCAGGGACTGGTGACTGCGGAAGACGTTATGCGATCATTTGCCGGACAGTCCGCCGTCGGCCAGACGGCAAACGCCGCAATCGGCGGTACGCTCGGCACGATGCAGGAATACGCCACACAGGCGATGCGATCACAGGGCAGCCGCAGCACGCCCTACTCCGTCTTCGGTTATGGTGCCTATGACAGCGACCCGATTGCATCGGGCACGCTCGGCCTCACCGCCGATCTGCCGTTTGGTCTCGTCGCCGGATTTTCTGCTTCGGCAAATTATGTGAAGACCGACATGATCTACAACGGCAACGCCAAGATGTCCGGCGGCGCAGTCGGCGCGTTCGTCGCGCGCGTGCCGGATATTGGTTTTCAATGGCTTGTCGGCGGCAGCTTGATCAACCTCAAGGGCGACATCACCCGTGGCTATCTCAACGGCATCACGCCCACAACATCGAGCGGATCGACGTCGGGCAACGGCTTTGGTGCGACGGCACGCATCGGCTGGGGTTTCGCGGTGATGCCGCAGGTGACCGTGACGCCGTTCGCCTCCTACACTTTCGCCGAGACGCGCTTCGGCGGCTACTCCGAGACTGACGGCGTGTTTGCAGCCAGATTCGACGATTTCATCTCGACGTCGCACACGTCGCGTGTCGGCGGTGACGCGCGTCACGCCTTCGCGCCGAACAGCTGGGTGTGGGGCACGCTGGCGTGGGGTCACCGCCTCGACGGCGGCAAGGGCGCCAACATCACCGGAACGCTGGTCGATGCATTTGCCTTGACCGCGCCGGGTCTCTCGTCCGCGAAGGATTGGGCCGAAGTCGGCGGCGGCGTGCGCCTGCCGGTGTGGAACAACGGCGCTGTTACGGCTTCGGTCACGGCGTCACTCACGCCCGGTCAGGTCGTCACTTACGTCTCGCGCCTCGGCGTCAGTCAGACGTTCTGAGCGCATCGGCATCGCGACCGTCGCGCCTGAAAAAGATTAACCTTCCCGCATTTCGCCTGTGCATCTGCGCGGAATGAGAAGACGGGCGCGAACCGATCTGCCACATGGAGCCGACACAAAAAAGCCCCGCACAGGCGGGGCTTCGCGTCGATTTTCATGACGTAAGAATTATTGCTCTCGTATTTCAGCGCTTCTTTTCATCACGTAGAAATTTCACTTTGCCGATGCGGCATCGCGCATGGCCGTGCTTACGCCTGACGCTCCGGCGTCGTCAGCGTGAGACCTTCGAGATCGTCGGTGACCTTGATCTGGCATGACAGGCGCGAATTCGGCCGCACGTCGTAGCCGAAGTCGAGCATGTCCTCTTCCATCGGCGTCGGCGAGCCGACCTTCTCACGCCACGCTTCATCGACATACACATGGCAGGTCGCGCAGGCGCACGCGCCGCCGCACTCAGCCTCGATTCCGGGAATGGCGTTGCGGATCGCCGCTTCCATGACGGTCGCGCCGGCCTCCACGTCCACGGAACGGGTTGTGCCTGTGTGATCGGTGAAGTTGATTTTGACCATGATTTGTCGTGCTGCCCGGATAATTTAGATTGAGCAGTCCTATAACGGGTCAATCCGTCGGATGCCAGCACCGGTCGGGATAAAAGCGGTGCCGGACACGGCCCCCCGGGATCAGTTCAACATCCGGTCAATCGCGGTGCCGGCTTCCTCGACCGCATGCTGAAGCAAGACCACCGCGCCAGCCACGTCGCCATCGTTCTTCATGGCCGCTTCAAGCGCGAAGGCCGCATCCGCGACCCGAAACGCACCGATCGCCCGCGCCGAGCCTTTCAGCGTGTGCGCCAGCGCCGGTGCATCCGCCGGGACCGCCGCGAGGCGGCCGATGAGGTCGCGGCTCTGCGCCGCGAACAGGGCGAGGACCTCGATTTCGAGCGCGGCTTCACCAAGCGTCATACGTCCGAGATGCTGCATATCGATGGGGGAGTTTTCAGGGACCAGCGGTGGCGACGGCATCCAGTTCAACCGCTCCAAATTGAGTGACATGACACATCCGAGATTGCGTGAGGACGCCGGATCAACCGGCGGAAAACACCCTCAAGCAATCACACCAATGGTTAACGAAATGTATCAGCTATTCGCCACCATTTAGCCATGTTTTCGCCGTCTCGCCGCCTAAAAATACCAAAGTGCTTTTGAAAACTGTTGATTTCTTAAAGTGTTAACCCTTGCGCCGTTAACGATGATTAAAAATCTATTAACTCCTGCCATTTCATTCGACCGACCGAGCCAATAGGATGTTTGCGGAAGTGCGGGACAACCGGCGGGACAAATCGGCGACGTAACTTTCGTTTCGGCCGACGGTATCGGGGAACATTCGAAGGCACGCGGCCTCTGCCGTGGTGCCACTGCGGATGCGTAAAAAATAAAGGCGTGCGGGACACATGGCAAAAAATCCGAAGGTCAAGGATCCAACCGAAGTCGCTCTCTCGGCGATCCAGGAAGCTCTGAACATCGGCGACCTGCCTGAGACCGACAACGGCCGGGACAACCATTTGCGCAATGAACCGTCGCTCGGCGCCGCCAACCGCGGTTCGGACAACCGTGGTTCTGACCTGCGCCAGCATCCGGCAGACGACCTCGGCGCTCCCGCCTTCGACCGCCTTCCCGCGAACGACGACCGCGAGACCATCGGTACTATTCTCCAGGCGATCCAGAAGGGCCGCCCGAGCCGCAAGGCCTACACCGTCGCCACGCTGTTCTCCGGCCTGTGGATCGCAGGCGTCGGTTTCCTCGCCTTCGCTTTCCTGCCCGCGCTTGAATCGGTCGCCGGTCAGGGTAGCGCCGGCGCGCTGGCCATGATCGGCCTCATCGCCGTTCTCGTCGCACCGCTGCTGCTGTTCTACTTCCTCGCCAGCATGGCGTGGCGCAGCCAGGAAATGAGCATGATCGCGCAGTCCATGGCGCAGATGGCCGTGCGATTCTCCGAACCCGAACATGTCGCCAACGGCTCGATCGTGACCGTGGGTCAGGCGATCCGCCGCGAAGTCGCCGCGATGGGCGACGGCGTCGAGCGCGCGATCGCGCGCGCCGGCGAACTCGAAGCGCTCGTTGCCAACGAAGTGTCGTCGCTTGAGCGCGCCTACAGCGACAACGAAGTGCGCATCCGCGCCCTGCTTCAGGACATCGCGGTTCAGCGCGACAACCTCGTCGGCCAGGCCGAACAGGTCCGCAACGCCATTTCCGGCGTACAAATCGACCTGCGTCAGGACATCGCCCTGATCAGCGACGCCATCGCATCGCGCGTCGATGAAGTGGCCAGCAGCATCACCGGCGCGCTCGAGGAGCGCAGCGAACACATCACCCGCGCGCTCTCCAGCGCCGGCGACAACATGATCATCGCGCTCGGCGAGCGCGGCGGCGACCTGCTCGACCGCCTCGAGGAAGCCAGCACCCAGACAGCCGCCGCCGTGCTCGACGCCAGCGAAAAGCTGACCGCCAGCCTCAATTTCAAGACCGGCCACGTCCACGAGGAATTCGCGGACCTCGCTGACCGCGTTCATGACTCGCTGAACGAGCGCCTCGACAAGATGACCGGCGAATTCGAGGAGCGCTCGACCGGTATCGTCGACGGCATCGCCTCGCGTTCGGAAGAGATCGTGCGAAGCGTCGCGGACCGCACCGAACGCATCTTCGACTCGATGAAGAATTCCAGCGAATCCCTGCTGTCGGAACTCGACGTGCGCGGCGCCACCCTCTCCGAGCAGATCGACGAAGCCGGCAACCGGCTGGCCGATCGCGTGCTGAACAGCGGCGACAAGGCCAGCGAAGCGCTCGACGTCACCATCAGCACGCTGGTGGCGAAGGTCATGACCCAGACCGAAAGCGCCCACGAGACGCTGAGCAACCAGATCGGCCTGTTCGACGGCCTCGTGAAAGAACAGGGCAACGAACTGGCGGAACGGTTCGCGCGCGACAGCGGCACGCTGGGCGCCCTCATTACCCGCCACATCGCCGAGTTCGACCGCACCGTGAAGACCTATGGCGGCGAGATCGTCGAACGCATGGGCGAACGTACCCAGGGCCTGGCCGACAGTCTCAAGACCTATGTCGACACCTTCGACGGCCGCGTCACCTCCCATGGCGACCAGTTGCACGCCAAGCTCGACCAGAGCCTCGACGGCTTCAAGTCGGCGGTCGAAACCCGCATCGACAATCTCGACAGCTCGCTGCTCGGCACGGTCAATGCGCTCGACGAAACCGTCACCAGCCGCACCAAGGCGCTCGAAGAATCGTTCGACGCTCGCGCCGCCGCCTTCAGCGATACGGTCAGCGGCCGTGCTGCATCCTTCGCCTCGGTCATGGATTCGCGCACCAGCGCCTTCACCGACGCGATCGATAACCGCGCGGTGGCGTTCACCGAGAAGCTCGACACCCACACCGACGCGCTCGGCAGGACATTTGACAGCCGCGCCGCCACCTTCACCGAAACGGTGGCGAACCAGACCGCGGAGATCGCGAGGACGTTCGACACCCGCACCGCCGAATTCACCGAAGCCGTCGGCAACCAGACCGCGGCGTTCAAGGAAACGATCGACTACCGCACCACCGCCTTCACCGACACCATCGACGGCCGCACCACCGCGTTCGCCGATCTCATCGATGCGCGCACCGCCGCCATCACCTCGCGGATCAACAACGGGGCGGAAGCCTTCACCACCGTGGTCGATGCCCGCACCGCCGCGATCACCGAGGCACTCGATACCCGCACCGCGGCCTTTACTGACATCGTCGAGGCGCAAACCAACACGATCACCGAGGCATTCGATACCCGCACCGCGGCCTTTGCTGACATCGTCGAGGCGCGGACCAACGCGGTCTCCGAGGCATTCGATACCCGCACCGCGGCGTTCGCCGACATCGTCGACACCCGCACTTCATCCGTGGTGCAGACGTTCGACAGCCGCGCCGCTGCCTTCGTGGCGGTTGTCGAAAACCGCTCCGCGACCATCGCCAACGCGATGGAGAGCCGTGGAGCACAGGTCATGAGCCTGATGACCAGCGGCGTCGATGACATGGCGAGCGCCATGTCGGTCCGCGTCAAGGACATCCAGAACAACCTGGAGTTCAACGTCTCTGCCCTCGCCTCGGATATCAGCGCGCGCGTCGCGCAGTTCGAGAACCTGCTCGACACCCGCGTCGAGGCTGCCGCCAACCGCGTCACCACCAGCGGCCAGCATGCCGCCGAGGCGATCAGCTCCCGCTCCGACGAACTGTCGCTGACGATCAAGTCGCGCGTCGAGGAAGCCGAACGCATGCTGACCGGCCTGATGGCCGACACCACCGCGACGGTTCAGGGAGGCGCACGCGCCGCCCAGCAGTCGCTGCTGTCGCTGTCCAGCGAAGTCGGCAACCAGCTCAAGGCCGTCTCGAGCGAGGTCAGCACCGAGCTGAAGACCGCCTCGAGCGAAGTCAGCACCGAGCTGAAGACCGTCTCCAATGAGGTCGGTTCGCAGCTTCGCGGCATCACGGGCGATGTCGGCACCCATCTCCGGGATATTTCCGGCGAGGTGAGCTCGCATCTTCGCGGCGTCTCCGGCGACGTCAGCACCAGCCTCAAGGCCGTCTCCAACGACCTCGGCACCAGCCTCAAGGCGGTTTCCGGCGATCTCGAGCGCAGCATCCAGATGGCTGCCCGCGAAGCCGAGAACACCCTCACCGTCGCATCGACCGGCGCGACCGCGCAGATCAAGTCGGCCTCCGCCGAGATCGAACGCACCATCGCTGTCTCGACCGACCGCTTCGGATCGACCCTCACTGGCAAGGTCGAGGCCATCACCGATGGCGTGCGCGAGCACACCGAGCAGCTCGCCCAGCTTGTCGACAGCAAGCGCAGCGCACTGGTCGACGCTATCGGCAGCAAGGCCGCCGAGATTTCGACCACTATCGGCAGCGCCGCGGATTCCGCGCTCAAGTCGATCGAGAACCATGGCGGCGCGTTCACCGTCGCGATGATGAACAACAGCTCCGATCTGGCACGTCAGATCAACACCGCCAGCGAAATCGCCATCGGCGCCGTCAGCAAGTCGCTGAAGGACATCGACCAGACCTCGCGCGCGGCGATCGACCAGTCGCGTCAGGTCGCGACCTCGACCATCAACGAGCTGCAGGAGACCAGCAAGATCCTGCGCACCGACACGCTCGCCCTGTTCGAGCGGCTGCGCGAAGGCAACATCCTGCTGCAGGAAGTGCTCACCGGCGCGCACGACAACCTCAACTCGCTGGAGCGCACGCTCGTCACGCGGGTCGCGGAATTCGTCTCGACGATGAACGACGTGACCAACCGCAACGGCGAATCCACCTCTACGCTGGAGCAGCAGCTCGGAACCTTCACCGCCAAGACATCAGGCGCGCTGGAGAATCTCAACGCCCTCTCGGCCCAGTTCGAGAACCATGGCCGCGCGCTGGCCGAGGCCGCGACCCTGGTCGAGAAGAGCAACGAACGCGCCGGCGACTCCGTCGCCGACCGTAACGCCATCCTGGAATCGCTGATCTCGAACATCGACCTGCGGACCCACGATCTCGACGATCGCCTCTCGCGCTTCACAAACCTGCTCGACGACTCGCTTGCCGCAGCGGAGACGCGGGCGCGCGACATCGCGCAGATCGTGGCGCAGACCGCGGGCTCCAGCTCCGCGGAAGTCAGCCGCCAGTTCGAAGCCGTGCGCATGGCCGTCGAGGACGAACGCCGCCAGACCTCCGAAGCGATGTCCGAACTGTACGACCAGGGCACCCGCGAGGCGGACAACATGTTCCGTCAGGCCGCCGACAAGTTCGCGACCATCGTGCACAGCATGAAGCAGATGGCGTCGGAACTGCACAGCGAACTCGACGCCACCCGCGCCGAACTGCGCCGTGGCGTGCTCGAAGTGCCGCAGGAAGCCGCCGAGAGCACGGCGCATATGCGCAAGGTCATCGTCGACCAGATCGAGGCGCTCGCCGAACTCAACCGGATCGTCGCCCGCCACGGCAAGGGTCTCGACGTTGCCACCGGCGCTCGCGGCGTCCGCGAGGACGAGCTTGCGGTCGCCAGCACCGGCGGACGTCAGGACGCCGTATCACGCCCTGCGCCGCGTCAGCGCGACGTCGCCAGCGCCTCCAGCCTGCCGCCGCCGGAATTCGGTCCGGCCGGTCCGGCGCCGCGACGCACGGAAGCGCCGCCGGTCAGCCCTGTTGGTAATGGCGGCAACAACGACGGTTGGCTTTCGGACCTCCTGAACCGCTCCGACAACGACGAAGGTCCGCGTGGCCGCGGCGCTGCTGCCGCTCCGCGCCAGTCCGGAAATCCGCTTGAGGCGCTGTCGCTCGACATCGCCCGGCTGCTGGACCGCGAACTCGCCGCCGAAATGTGGGATCGCTATCAGCGCGGCGAGCGCAAGGCTTTCTCGAAGCGGCTCTATACGCCCGCCGGCCAGAAGGCGTTCGACGAGGTCTCGCGCAAGTATCGCTCCGACCGCAACTTCAAGCAGACGGTGGACCGTTACATCAACGAGTTCGAGCGGCTGCTCGATGAAGTCTCGCGCGACGAGCGCGGACCGGCCGCACTGCGCAGCCACCTCGTGTCGGAAACCGGGCTGGTCTACACCCTGCTCGCCCATGCGGCAGGACGGCTGGGGTAAAACTCGGACTCAATCAGACGACAAAGAAAAACGGGGGCGCGAGCCTCCGTTTTTTTGATGCTCGCATTTGCTGAATGGGATGGAACGAAGAGTTTTCCCACCCGTCATTCCGGGATGCGCCTTTTGGCGCAGGCCCGGAATCCATAGCTAGCTTGCAATCTCGGGATAAAGATCAATCCACTCGGGATTACTTTCTTCAATCAGCCGAATCTTCCAGGCCCGACGCCATTTCTTCAATTCTTTCTCGCGCGTGATCGCGCCAATTGCATCGTCATAAATTTCAAGCCAGACCAGTTTGTCCACGTCGTATCGCTTCGTGAAGCCATCGATAACCTTGGTTCGATGCTCGAATCCTCGCCTTACGATATTGCTCGTCACGCCAAGATAGAGCGTGCCGTTCTTTTTGCTCGCAAGCAGATAGACGTAATAGGCCATTTGGTTATCAGGCATGGATTCCGGGCTCGCGCGAAGACGCGCGCCCCGGAATGACGGCGGATGGTATCGAGCAAGCGTAGCCCGGATGGAGCGCAGCGCAATCCTAGTCGTGTCTGGTCGTGTTCATCCTGCGCTCCGAGGTGATTTCCCACTTCGTCATTCCGGGATGCGCCTCCTGGCGCAGGCCCGGAATCCACTCTTTCTGTCGTTATGGATTCCGGGCTCGCTCGCTACGCTCGCGCCCGGGAAAGAGGACGATCTTGACATTTTTTCGATCTAGGAATATAGTCCGAAATATCCTGTTCGTGAGGGGCGCTTCTCGAGGGCGCTTTGAAGCGGAGCAGGATGCGGCGCCCGCGCGCGTGGTTCGCAGCCATGTCGTCCGGGAGGCTGGGGTCTCCGTCCGGGCCAACTACGTGGCTCTGCCGTTCGCGGCTGGACGCGGTGTGGGATGAAGGCGGCGAAAGCCGGCCGGATCGGGGCGTGAAAGCGTCCGTCCCCACCCGGAAGCACGGTCCCCTCGCCCAAAATCGCCGCAATGGAGCGCCGCAAGGCGATGCGCTTCCGGAGGTTCATCGTGTCGCAAGCGATGCCGGAAGCGAGACAACACAAGGTGCGCCTCGCGGCGCTCCATGCCCCTCACCTTTTAAGGGGCGCGAACGAGGCAAGCCTCGCGCGCGTTTGAGGGGCAGACCTAAAAGCTCACCTCGCGCGTGGCGCGAGAACGAATTCGCATGTCTTTCGTTGGCGAGAATGGGGCAAGCCCCACACGCGCATGCTGTTTGAAAATTGAATCGGGATGGAGTGCGCGACGCTTCTACGCCCACGATCGTCATCACCGGGCTTGTCCCGGTGATCCACGTCTTCTCTTCATTGAAGTAAAAGTAAGTCGTGGATGGCCGGGTCAAGCCCGGCCATGACGAAGTGTAAAGAACAACCTACGCCGCCATCGTCTCGCGCGGGCGATAGATCGCGACATGCTGGCAATGCGCGATCGGCTTTGAGCCGTTCGCCACGATCAGGCCGTCGAGCTCCACGAACTTGTGGCCCTTGCGATCGTAGTTGCCGGTGACCTTCGCGCGCACGGTGAGTTCATCCTCAACGGACGCTGCCGCCAGATAGCGGATGGTGCTGCCGACATGAATCCATGGACCCAGAATGGCGTTCTCCATCAGCGCCCAGTTCAACGTCCGCAGCAGCGTGCCGGTGTGAAGAATCTTCTCATTGGCATAAAGCGGATCGGTTTCGCGGGAATCGCGCAGATACTCGGACGAGGCCTGCGCGCCCAGCGTGAACGGCGGAATGCCGAGCCACTTGCCGGTCTGATAGGTCTTTTCGTCGGCAGGCGCATGCTTGCCGACCGGCGCGGAGACCTGGAAGTCTCCCAGCGAGATCTTGGGCGCATCGGACGGCATCGAGGCGGTGCCGCTCGCGCAAAGCTCGCCACGGCTCTCGACCTTGATGGCAAGGCCGCCGTCGATTTCCTCCGCCGTCACCACGGCGGTCTCGCCGTCATACACCGGCTTGAAGAACCGGCCGTCCATCAACCCGCGTTCCAGAAACGCCCGGCCCCATTTCTCCACCGGCATGTGGGTCATATAGGCGAAGACATCGACACCGGGGACCAGCCCGCCCTCAAACCCGAACCGGCGCGCGACCGAATCGTCGTGCATCTTGTTTTCGGAGTTCTTGGCGAGATTGTGGGCATGGATACTGTAGGGCTTGAGCGCGGTCATCGTTTCCTCGGATTTTTACGTTATCGGTCCGAATGGTACGCAACCGAGCAGCCAAGACAAGCCACGCCCGCGCATGCCTCGCAAGCCGGACCGTGCGTCCCACTCGCCATTTGGGCGGGCTAGTGGAGTGGATTTGACATTCGCGCCCCGCGATCACAAGCCTGAAAAGCGAATGTCAAATCCAAAATCAACTAGAAACCTATATTTGCTAGTGGTCCTTCGATTCTAACATTCGAAAACGGGGTGCGAATGTTAGAATCGGGCCACTAGGTTACCAGCAGCCGCCTGCCGAACTTTTGCTAACCGAGCGAGTAGATCTTGACCCCGACGACCCGCATTTATGTCGATGCCGACGCCTGCCCGGTGAAGGACGAGATTTACCGTGTCGCCGAACGGCATCGTTTGCCCGTCAGCGTCGTCGCCGGGAACTTCATCCGCGTGCCGAACGATCCGCTGATCGAGCGGATCGCCGCCGGATCCGGCATGGACGCCGCCGACGACTGGATTGCGGAACGCGCACAAAAAGGCGATATCGTCGTCACGTCCGACATCCCGCTCGCGGCACGCTGCGTGAAGGCCGGTGCGGATGTGATCGCGCCGAACGGCAAGCCGTTTTCGGAAGAATCCATCGGCATGACGCTGGCGGTGCGCAACCTGATGACCGATCTGCGCTCCAGCGGCGAAGTCACCGGCGGACCGCGTTCGTTTTCGCCGCGCGATCGCTCCGCGTTCCTGTCGGCGCTCGACCAGACCATTCGCCGCATCCAGCGCGCACGAGACCAGAAGTAAGGTATTCCGACCAGATGGCGCCTCCCCTGATTCAGTTGAAAGACATCGCGCTGACCTTCGGCGGCACACCGCTGCTGGCGGGTGTCGAACTCGCCGTATCCGCAGGCGAACGCGTCTGCCTGATCGGCCGCAACGGCTCCGGCAAATCGACGTTGCTGAAGATCGTCGCAGGCCTTGTGGAGGCTGATCGCGGCACCCGCTTCGTGCAGCCCGGCGCAACGATCCGCTATCTTCCGCAGGAGCCGGATTTCGACGGTTTCAGCACGACGCTTGGGTATGTCGAAGCAGGACTGAATCCGGGCGACGATCACTATCAGGCGCAGTATCTGCTCGATCAATTGGGCCTGACCGGCACCGAAGACCCTGCCAATCTGTCCGGCGGCGAGGCGCGGCGCGCAGCACTGGCACGAGTCCTCGCGCCCTCGCCCGACATCCTGTTGCTGGACGAGCCGACCAACCATCTCGATCTCACCACCATCGAATGGCTGGAAGGCGAACTCGCCAGCCGCCGCTGCGCACTGGTCATCATCAGCCACGACCGACGCTTCCTCTCCAATCTCTCGCGTGCGACCGTCTGGCTCGACCGCGGCGAGACCCGACGCATCGAGAAAGGCTTCAGCTCATTCGAGGAATGGCGCGATGAGGTTCTGACGGAAGAAGAGCGCGACCAGCACAAGCTGGACCGCAAGATCGTCGCCGAAGAACATTGGCTGCGCTACGGCGTCTCGGGCCGGCGCAAGCGCAACGTCAAGCGCCTCGGCAATCTGTTCGCGCTGCGCGATCAGCGCCGCGATTATCGTGGCGCCGCCGGCAAGGCAAACCTCGCGGCCGCTGAGGCTGAAAGCTCCGGCAAGCTGGTGGTCGAGGCGAAGCACATCAGCAAGTCCTACGGTGATCGGCCCATCGTCGATGATTTCTCCATTCGTGTCGCGCGCGGCGACCGCATCGGCATCGTCGGTCCGAACGGCGCGGGCAAGACCACACTCATCAGCATGCTGACCGGCGGTGACCTGCCCGACACCGGTACGATCCGCCTCGGCGCCAACATCGAGATGGCAACGCTGGATCAGCATCGCGAAAGCCTCGATCCGAAATCGACGCTGGCGGACGCTCTCACCGGCGGGCGCGGCGACAGCATCATGGTCAACGGCAAGCCGAAACACGTCATCGGCTACATGAAGGACTTTCTGTTCGCACAGGAGCAAGCCCGCACGCCGCTCGAAGTACTCTCCGGCGGCGAACGTGGACGGCTGATGCTGGCCCGCGCACTGGCCAAGCCGTCCAACGTGCTGGTACTGGACGAACCGACGAACGACCTCGATCTCGAAACACTCGACGTGCTGGAAGAAATGCTCGGCGATTATGACGGCACCGTTATCCTCGTCAGCCACGACCGCGATTTCCTCGATCGTGTGGTAACGTCGGTCATCGCGCCTGAAGGCAACGGCAAGTGGACCGAATACGCAGGCGGCTATTCCGATATGCTGGCGCAGCGCGGCGCGGATCTGAAGCAGCGCGCGCTCGAGTCAGCGGCCGCTGACAAGCCGAAAGAAGCCAAGGGATCAGCACCTACGTCCTCGTCACGGCGCCGCCTCAACTTCAATGAGAAGCACGCGCTGGAAACACTGCCGAAAACGATGGCGAAGCTTCAGGCTGAGATCGCGAAACATCAAAAGCTGCTCGACGATCCCGAGCTTTATGCAAAGGACCGCAAAAAATTCGATGCCGCTTCCGCAGCGATTGCCAAGGCACACACCGAACTGGATGCCGCCGAGGAAAAGTGGATCGAGTTGGAAATGCTGCGCGAGGAAATCGAGAGCGGGGTTTGATCCTCACTGTGGCTCCTATGCAGATCACGGTTTGCACCAGATAACAGGTCGTCATCACCGGGCTTGACCCGGTGATCCACGTCTGACTTGAAACATCGGGAAAGGCGTGGATGGTCGGGACAAGCCCGGCCATGACGTGCACGGAAAACAAGACTTAGACGCGCTTCCAGTAATCCAGCGCGCCGTGCCCTACCGCTGCGCCTGTGGCAAAGCATGCCTGCAACAGGTAGCCGCCGGTTGGCGCTTCCCAATCAAGCATTTCACCGGCGACAAACACACCGGGCAGCTTGCGCAGCATAAAGTGTGGATCGATTTCGCCGAATGAAATTCCGCCCGCTGTCGAAATCGCACGCTCGATTGGCGCGACACCTGTGAGGCGGACCGGAACAGCGTTGATAAACGCGGCAAGCGTTTCCGGAGTCATCGCGGACAGGTTCAGTTTCGCAGCAATCGCGGCTTCCTGCAGTAATCCAATGGCGATCGGCGAAAGACCTGCGACCTTTCGCAGATAGGTCGACATCGATTGTTTCTGTCGCGGCCTGCTAACACGCGCCGTCATATCCGATGCGGTGAGATCCGGCCGCAGCGCGATGTAGAGAACAACCTCGCTATGTGCCAGCACCGCATCGCGCAGCGGAGCCGACAGTGCATACACCGCGCCGCCTTCAATTCCGTCGCGCGTGATCGTCGCCTCGCCACGCACGGTCTCTCCGCCGAAAGACAACGCAACGCCCTTTAGGGGCTGTCCCTCAAAGCGGTCGCGGAACAGATCCGACCATGCGACACGGAATCCGGAATTGGCAGGCCGCAGTGATGCGATCTCAATGCCCCTCGCCTTGAACGAATCGATCCAGCCACCATCTGCACCTAACTTGGGCCAGCTTGCGCCGCCGAGCGCGATCACCGTGGTGTCGGGTTTGAGCGACGTCAGGCCGGTGGGTGTTTCGAACTGCAATTCCCCGTTCGCATCCCACCCCGTCCAGCGGTGACGCAACGCCAAGCGAACTCCGGACTGATCGAGCCGCCGCAGCCAGGCGCGCAACAACGGCGACGCCTTCATGGCTTTTGGAAATACCCGTCCGCTGGAGCCTACGAATGTCGGCTGGCCCAGACCTTCGCTCCACGCCCGCAGTGCATCGGGTGGAAATGCTTCGATAGCGGCCCGCAGATGCGGCATCGCTTCGCGATAGCGCTGGAGAAACTGGTCCAGCGGTTCACTGTGGGTGAGATTGAGGCCACCGCGTCCGGCAAGCAGAAATTTGCGCCCCACCGACGGCATACGCTCGTAGACGGTGACGCGCGCACCGCCCGCCGCCAAAACTTCAGCCGCCATCAGCCCCGCGGGACCGGCACCGATGACGGCGACATTTTTCAAGTTGCTTAACCGCCCATCGGCGGCAGCTTGATGCCCGCGGCCTTGGCTGCCTGTTCGACATACTTGAAGGTTTGGAAGAATGCGCCGCCGAGATCACGCGCCGTCGACATATCGCCGATCTTGGCGAAGTTCGCGGCGATGGCATCCGGCGTCCACTGATCCTGCGGCAGGTTGAGGCCTTCGGTCTCGACGACCTTGATGACCGCGAACGAACCCGCGCCTGCGCCCATGATAGTGCGGGTCGGTGCGTCTTCGCTCAGCAAGTACAGAACCGCAGGCGTGATCGCTTCCGGCTTCATCAGCGCGAGGATCTCCGGCCCGATCAGGCCTTCGGTCATACGGGTCGCAGCCGTCGGCGAAATCGTGTTGACGCGGATGTTGGTCTTGCGGCCTTCCTCGGCGAGCACGTTCATCAGGCCCACCATGCCGGCTTTTGCGGCGGCGTAATTCGCCTGCCCGAAGTTGCCGAACAGGCCCGACGACGACGTCGTGACGACGATGCGGCCGTAGTTGCGCTCGCGCATACCGTCCCATACCGCGCGACAGCAGTTGAACGTGCCGGTCAGATGCACGGCGATGACCTTGGCGAAATCGTCCGGCTCCATCTTGCCGAACGACTTGTCGCGCAGGATGCCGGCGTTCGCGACCATCAGATCGACGCTGCCCCATTTCATCGAGGCGCGGGCGACCATTTCCTTGACCTGCTCGAAATTTGAAACGTCCGCTCCGTCCGCGATAGCCTCGCCGCCCGCCTTGCGGATCTCTTCCACGACCGCTTCAGCCGGACTGACCGAGCCGCCGCTGCCGTCACGAGCCGCGCCCATGTCATTGACCACAACCCGCGCACCGAGTTTCGCAAGACCGAGCGCATGCGCGCGCCCGAGTCCTGCACCAGCACCGGTCACAACCGCAACGCGTCCATCGAACCTGATTGCCATGATCGTCCCTTATTATTTATGCGAAGAAATGCATTCCGAGCCAGTCCGCGACCAGCGCGGGCTTTGGCTCACCCTCGATTTCGAGCGTCGTATTGGTACGCGCCAGGAGTTCCTTCGGCGACTTCATGGTCGCTTCAGCAAGCACGAAGCGCGCACGCACCCGCTTGCCGGCCCGAACGGGCGTGAGAAACCTGATCTTGTCGAAGCCGTAGTTGATCGACATCGCCGCGCCATTCAGCGTCGGCATGGTGGCATAGGCGAGCTTTGGCAACACCGACAGCGACAGGAAGCCATGCGCGATGGTCCCGCCAAACGGCGTTTCGCGCTTTGCACGCTCAGGATCGATATGGATGAACTGAAAGTCTTCGGTCGCGTTGGCGAACGCGTCAATCTGCTTCTGATCAACGGTATGCCAGTCCGAAACGCCGAGTTCGGTGCCCACGAGTTTCAGGTAGTCTTCTAGATTCATCGCAGCGCCCACGAACCATCTCCCGGCTGGAATTTCGAACTGGGTTGGCACATTCCACAGATCAGCCGCCCGGCCAAGCGAAAACTTTGGCCGCTGCTGGCGCATCCGCCTAGAACACAAGCCTTTCGTCGTCGTGCCCGGGCTTGTCCCGGGCATCCACGTCTTTAGTCAAGACGTTGAGCAGACGGCCGAGACAAGCCCCGACCATGACAACCTGTAAAGATAGGGCGCGGTGTTACCGCGCCGCGCTTTGAGAAACCTGCAATTCCGGAAAATCCTCCTCCCGGAATTCCTGACCACGCAGCGCGTCGTTGCGGTCGTTGTCGAGTTCGAGACGGCGGAGCTGCACGCGGCGAATCTTGCCGGAAATGGTTTTTGGCAGTTCCGTCACCAGTTCGATGCGGCGGATGCGCTTGAACGGCGCCAGCCGCGAATGCACGTACTTGAAGATCGACAGCGCTGTGTCCCGCGTGATCGCGGTACCCGGTACCAGCGAAATATAGGCCTTCGGAAGCGCGAGACGGATCGGGTCCGGCGTCGGCACCACGGCCGCCTCGGCAACCAGTTCATGCTCCAGCAGCACGCTTTCGAGTTCAAACGGGCTGATGCGATAATCGGACGACTTGAACACGTCGTCGGAGCGGCCGACGAAGGTCAGATAACCGTCGTCATCGAGAAACACCACGTCGCCGGTCTGATAGACGTCACCGTCCGCGCCCTTCGGTTTGCCGTCGTCGCCTTGATACCCGAGCATCAGCCCTGCCGGACGATCCGCGCCAAGCACGAGACGCACCTCGCCCTCTTTCGCCAGATTTCCGTCGGCGTCAGCCACCTGGACCTTGTAGCCCGGCATCGGCCGCCCCATCGAGCCGACTTTCACCGGCTGTCCCGGCGAATTACCGGCCAGCGCCGTTGTCTCGGTCTGGCCGTAACCATCGCGGATCGTCAGACCCCACGCGGCCTTGACCTGATCGATCACTTCCGGATTAAGCGGCTCGCCTGCACCGCAGACCTCGCGCACGGAAACCTTGTAGTCCGCAAGCCGCTCCTGAATGAACAGCCGCCATACGGTCGGCGGCGCGCACAGCGTCGTCACGCCACAGCGCGCGACCGTGGCCAGCAGACCTTTGGCATCGAAGCGCGGCTGGTTGACGATGAAGATCGTCGCGCCGGCGTTCCATGGAGAGAAGAAGCAACTCCACGCATGCTTGGCCCAGCCCGGCGACGAAATATTGAGATGAATGTCGCCCGGCTGAAGTCCAAGCCAGTACATCGTGGACAGCGACCCGACCGGATAACTGCGATGGCTATGCAACACGAGCTTCGGCTTGGCCGTGGTGCCGGACGTGAAATACAGCAGCATCGGATCGTTCGCGTTGGTCGCGCCGTCCGGTGTGAACGTCTCCGGATAATGCGTCGCGTCCTCGAACTTGCGCCAGCCCTTATGCTCGGAGGTTGCACCCACGACAATCCGCGTAAAGCCCTCGCCGCCGAGATCTTCGAACTTTGCGACCTGATCCTGTGTCGCGACCACGATCTTCGCCTTGCCGCGATCGAGCCGGTCGCGCAATTCGTCCGCCGTCAGCAACGTCGTTGCAGGGATCACGATGACGCCGAGCTTCATGGCGGCGAGCATCGTCTCCCACAATGGAACCACATTGCCGAGCAGCAACAGCAGATGATCGCCGCGCTTCAAACCCAGATCGCGCAGGAAGTTCGCGGTCTGGTTGGAGCGGCGCGACAGTTCCGCGAACGACAGCTTCGTCTCGGTGTTCGTCGCAGCATCGACGATCCAGAGCGCCGTGCGGTCGCGGTGTTCGGGATTGCTGGCCAGACCAGCATCAAACCAGTCGAGCGCCCAGTTGAACTGCTTCTCATCCGGCCAGCGGAACTCCGCAATGGCTTTATCGTAGTCGTTAC
The DNA here is from genome assembly GCA_030652315.1 of Afipia sp. GTDB lineage: Bacteria > Pseudomonadota > Alphaproteobacteria > Rhizobiales > Xanthobacteraceae > Afipia. The sequence continues at coordinate 38,233 of JAUSAX010000107.1, forward strand.
GATGCTTGAGCAGGAAAGCGCGCGCGTCCTGGAATGTCGTCATCAAGGAATCCTATTTCGCCAGCCCACGAACATGCTTGATGATACCGGAAAAATCGACTCCGCCGTGGCCGGCCTTCTCGAAGGCATCATAGATGCTTTCCGCATGCGCGCCGAGCGGGGTGGCCGCGCCGGCGGCTTTCGCGGCTTCCTGCGACAGACGCAAGTCCTTCAGCATCAGCGCCGCGGCGAACCCTGGCTTGTACTCATTGTTGGCGGGCGAAGCAGGAACCGGACCCGGCACCGGGCAATACGTGGTCAGCGACCAGCACTGCCCCGACGAGGTCGAGGCTACGTCGAACAACGCCTGATGCGACAGGCCAAGCTTCTCACCAAGCGCGAACGCTTCCGATACGCCGATCATCGAAATACCGAGTATCATGTTGTTGCAGATCTTGGCCGCCTTCCCCGCACCTGCCTCGCCGCAATGCACGACCTTCTTGCCCATGTTTTCCAGAATGGGCTTTGCAGTCGCGAACGCTGCAGCGGTTCCGCCGCACATGAAGGTCAGTGTCGCGCCTTTCGCGCCGCCAGTGCCACCGGACACCGGAGCGTCAATCGAGGGCAAGTTGTGTTCGGTTGCATGAGCATGGGCAAGCCGCGCGCTTTCCACATCGATCGTCGAGCAATCGATCATCAGCGTGTTCTTGCCGACCGAGGGAATGATCTCTTTCCAGACGCCCAGAACGTGTTTGCCTGCGGGCAGCATGGTGACGACGATCTGCGCATCCTTCACGGCGTCCGCGGCACTCGCTGAAATGCTGACGCCATCTGCTTTGGCCGCGTCCTTCGATGCCTGCGCAAGGTCGAAGCCCTGAACCTTGTGCCCAGCCTTGACGAGGTTGGCCGCCATGGGTCCGCCCATGTTGCCGAGACCGATGAATGCGATGTTTGCCATTTCCTGCCCTCGTTATCGTTGTTCAGTGACGTCAGTCTGGAAAGACCAGCTTGTATTTTCCGTTTGGCGCGAAATACTTCTCGACGATCTCAGGCGTGACATCCTCGATCCGCGCCGGCGACCACATCGGGTTGCGGTCCTTGTCGATAATGGCTGCGCGAACGCCCTCGACAAACTCATCGCTCGTGAAAACCGCCAGCGCCGAATTGTATTCGCGAACGAGGCTTTCCTTGAGCGATTTGGAGGTGCGTGCACGGCGAAGCAGTTCCAGTGTAACCTTGAGCGCGGTCGGCGACTTTTCCAACAGCGCTTTGAGCGTCGCCAGCGCAAATTCCGAACCATCACCTTTCAACGCTGCTACGATGTCTTCCATCGTGTCATGCCCGAAAGCGTGGTCTATCTGCTCGCGATGGGCAGCAACCGGCGCCTGAATGTCAACCGCTGCATATTGCCCCATAATCGAACGAACATCGTCGTTGGTCGCCCGCAGCGGCGCATTGGTCAACGCGTCGCGCAGCGCCGGCCAGTTGCTCGATGCAATCAGTACATCCGCCGCGCCTGCATAGACCGCATCGGCGCCGGTCATGGTTTGACCCGTCAGGGCAAAGTAAGTCCCGATTTCGCCGGGTGCGCGCGACAACAACCATGTGCCGCCCACGTCCGGGAAGAAACCCAGACCAACCTCAGGCATCGCCATCTTCGTCTTGTCGGTCACGATCCGATGCGCGCCATGCGCCGACAGCCCAACACCGCCGCCCATGACGAGACCGTCCATGTAGGCAACATAGGGCTTCGGAAACTCCGGAATGCGCGCGTTCAGAATGTACTCTTCGCGCCAGAAGACCGGCCCGAGATCGCCGCCCGCCTTCGCGCTTTCATAAAGCCCGCGAATGTCGCCACCGGCACACAGTCCACGCTCACCCGCACCTTCCAGCAGCACCAGCGACACGCCGGGATCCGCCTCGAATTCATCGAGCGCAGCCACGATCTCGCGCGTCATCTCGAGCGTCAGTGCGTTGATCGCCTTGGGGCGGTTCAGCCGGATGATTCCGGCTGCGCCTTCGCGGCACGCGATCAAGTCCTTTTCCGGCGATTCCGCCATCGCCGCATGCGCGCTCATCGCGCACCTTCGATCAGCTTGCGTGCAACGATCACGCGCATGATCTCGTTGGTTCCTTCAAGGATTTGATGCACCCGCAGATCCCGTACAATTTTCTCGACGCCGTATTCCGACAGATAGCCGTATCCGCCGTGCAGTTGCAGCGCCTGATTGGCAATTTCAAAACCGGCATCGGTGCCGAAGCGCTTGGCCATCGCGCAAAGCATGGTTGCGTCAGGATCCTTGCGGTCGAGCGACGCAGCAGCCCGCCACAGGAACGAGCGCGCGGCTTCGAGCTCGATGGCCATATCGGCGATACGGAACTGCAGCGCCTGGAATTCGTCGAGCCTCTGACCGAAGGCTCTGCGCTCTTTCAGGTAAGCGAGCGACTTGTCGAGCGCCGACTGTGCGCCGCCGAGCGAGCAAGCCGCGATGTTGAGACGCCCGCCGTCTAGCCCCGACATGGCGATCTTGAAGCCGATCCCCTCTTCGCCGATGCGATTGGCGACAGGAACCCGCACATTCTCGAAGATGACCGCGCGGGTCGGCTGTGCGTTCCAACCCATCTTGCGTTCATTGGCGCCGAACGACAGGCCCGGCGTATCGTCCTCGACCACCAGCGTAGAAATGCCGCCCGCACCATTGCCGCCGGTGCGCGCCATCACAACGTAGATGTCGCTCTTCCCAGCCCCCGAGATGAACTGCTTCTGGCCGTTCAGGACGTAATGATCGCCATCACGCACCGCGCGCGTGCTGAGCGCCGCCGCATCCGAACCGGCACCCGGCTCGGTGAGGCAATAGCTTGCCAGCAATTCCATCGTGCAAAGACGTGGGAGCCACTTCTGGCGCTGCGCGTCCGAGCCGTAATGGTCGATCATCCACGAGGCCATGTTGTGGATCGAGATGAACGCTGAAACGGTCGGACATCCGGTTGCCAGCGCCTCGAAGATCAGCGCGGCATCGAAACGCGTCAGCGCCGAGCCGCCGACATCGTCACGGATATAGATGCCACCGATGCCGAGCGCAGCCGCTTCACGCATCACATCGACGGGAAAGAACTTTTCCTCGTCCCATTTCAGCGCAAACGGCGCGATCTTCTCGGCAGCGAATTCGCGCGCCATGTCGCGAACCGCGATTTGATCCTCGGTCAGGGCGAATTGCATGGCGCGCTCGCTTCGTGTTGCGTCAGCTGGTCGGGATGGCGAAATCAGCGCCGTCCTTGACGCCGGACGGCCAACGCGAGGTCACCGTCTTGGTCTTGGTGTAGAAGCGCACGGAATCCGGTCCGTACTGGTTGAGATCGCCGAAGCCGGAGCGCTTCCAACCACCGAACGTGTAATAGGCAACCGGCACAGGGATCGGCACGTTGATGCCGACCATACCGACATTGACCTTGGCTGCGAATTCGCGCGCGGCATCGCCGTCGCGGGTGAAGATCGCAACACCGTTGCCGTACTCGTGGTCGGACGGCAGAGCGACGGCTTCGTCGAAGTCCTTGGCACGCACCACCGACAGCACCGGGCCGAAGATTTCTTCCTTGTAGATGCGCATGTCCTTGGTGACGTTGTCGAACAGACAGCCGCCCATGTAGAAGCCCTTCTCGTAGCCCTGCATCTTGAAGCCACGACCATCGACGGCAAGCTTGGCGCCTTCCTTGATGCCGATCTCGACATAATCCCTCACGCGATCGAGCGCGGCCTTTGTCACCAATGGGCCGTAGTCGGCCGTCGGATCGGTCGACAGGCCAATCTTCAAGCTCTCGACACGCGGGATCAGCTTTTCCATCAGGCGATCCGCCGTGGTCTTGCCGACCGGTACGGCGACCGAAACCGCCATACAGCGCTCGCCTGCCGCGCCGTAACCTGCGCCGATCAAGGCGTCCACCGACTGGTCCATGTCGGCGTCCGGCATGATGATCATGTGGTTCTTGGCGCCACCGAAGCACTGCGCGCGCTTGCCCGTCGCCGCGGCGCGTTCATAGATGTACTGCGCAATCGAAGAGGACCCTACGAAACCAACGGCAGCGATATCGCGGTCGTCCAGAATCGCATCCACCGATTCCTTATCGCCGTTGACCACGTTCAGAATGCCTGGCGGGAGCCCTGCTTCGAGCATCAGTTCTGCAAGCTTCATCGGCACGCCTGGATCGCGCTCCGAGGGCTTGAGGATGAACGCATTGCCGCAAGCGATGGCGGGCGCGAACTTCCACATCGGGATCATGGCGGGGAAATTGAAGGGCGTGATGCCCGCAACCACGCCAAGTGGCTGCCGCATGGAATAGAGATCGATGCCAGGGCCGGCGCCTTCGGTGTATTCGCCCTTCATCAGGTGCGGAATTCCGAGCGCAAATTCGACAACTTCGACGCCGCGCAGGATGTCGCCCTTGGCGTCAGGAATCGTTTTACCATGCTCGCGGGCCAACAGTTCGGCCATGGCGTCGTTATCGCGCGCGACGAGTTCAAGGAACTTCATCAAAACGCGGGTCCGGCGCTGCGGGTTGGTCGATGCCCAGGCGGGTTGCGCCGCTTTTGCGTTCTCAATGGCGGCGCGGGTCTCGGCTTTGGAAGCAAGCGCGACCTGGGCCTGAACTTCGCCGGTCATGGGCTCGAAAACGTCGGCAAACCGGCCAGACGTACCCTTAACGTGTTTTCCGCCGATAAAATGCCCGATCGAACGCATGCGTAACCTCCAAAAGCGAATGTTTCGAGGGTTCTAGCACCGCAACAACCGGGTTAGGAACCCGGTTCTGCGCACAGCACGGTGGCGTGCAATGCAAAGAGATATTGCCCGGTATTCAGGCCTCGGTCCTGGCTTTGGGCTTCTTCGTGCGCGGTTTTGCCGCGTTCTCTCCCCGCAGCGCGGCCTGACGGCCAGCGCTGAGGATCTCATCGGAGAATTCGCCCGTTCCTGCAGCTCGCGCCAGAATCATCGCTCCCATGATGGTTGCGATGACAGCGATGGCTTCGCGGCGAGCCGTCTTAGCGGGCAAGTCCGGGGATTGCTCCGCGAGCATCGCAATCATGTCCTCAAGCTTGCTGGCGAAAGCCTTGCGCGTTTTTGGGCTGGCGCGCGACACCTCGACGCCCAGCGACGGCAATGCGCAGCCATTACCAACATCGTCGCGATGTTCAGCGGACAGATAGCCGTTCACGATCGAAGCAAGACGCTTGTCTTCCGGCAACTGCTCCGCGCGCTTGCGCCACCGCCCGGTGGTTTGCTGCATTGCATGGGCGAAAGCCTCGCTGATGAGCGCATCGCGGGACGCAAAGTGGGCATAAAATCCACCGTGGGTGAGACCGGCTTCTTTCATCAGTTCAGAAACCCCGAGGCTCGCAGCGCCACGCTCGCGCAGACGCACCGATGCATTCTTCACGATCCGGTCGTGGGTTTCAGCCTTGTGATCCTTGGAATAACGCATCGCCGCCTCATCAAATGTCTCAGATCATATAATAGCACACCTTGGTGAGAGAAAGTGCCCGTTTCGGGCGAAAAATGGCTGCCATGCGCGGTATTTGACGACGGATAATGGATCGCGCACCATCGCGTACATCAACACCCCATCGCAACTGTCAGGTTTCAAGAAAATGCAAACGATCAACGACTATTGCCATGTTACCCGTCGCGACAACGGCATCGCACAATTAACGATCACCAACGCCGGTCCACTCAACATCATGAATTCGGCAGTGATCCATGGCGTTCGCGAAGGGCTGGAATTGCTTGGGAAGGACGGCGACATCCGCGTGTTGATCGTCAGGGGTTCCGGCGAAAAAAGCATGATCGGCGGTGCGGACATCAAGGAGATGGCGACACTCGATCAGGCCTCGGCTGAAAAATTCATCACCGGATTACGGGATCTCTGCGAAGCCGTCCGGCAGTTTCCAACGCCGGTGATTGCCCGTCTGCGCGGATGGTGTCTTGGAGGCGGACTGGAGTTTGCCGCGGCATGCGATCTGCGGATCGCGTCGCAAGATGCGAAGTTCGCAATGCCGGAGGTCAAGGTTGGTATCCCCTCGGTGATCCACGCGGCCCTGTTGCCAAGGTTGATCGGTTGGGGACGCGCGCGCTGGCTGATCCTTACTGCGGCCACGATCGATGCGCCGACCGCATTGAACTGGGGACTTGTCGATCAGGTTGTCTCCGAAACCGAACTCGATGAGGCGATCGCAACTGCGGCCGCCGCAATTGCGGAATGCGGCCCCGAAGCCATGCGAAGCCAAAAGGCGCTCTTGAGACAGTGGGAGGAACTGCCGCTTACGGAATCGGTCAATCTCAGCGTCGGCGTGTTCGGGAAGTCGTTCCTCACCGGTGAACCTCAGCGCCACATGCAGGCATTTCTCGACAGACGAAAATAACTCATCCGACGCACGAAAATAACTCATGCGAGTTTTTGGCATGCCAAGGCATGTTTTAAACGTCGAACTGCTTGTCCGGACTCGATTCATGCTTTTATTTGTCCGGACGCGGATTGCAATTTTCGCGTCCGTTCATATGATGCATGTAATCTAACACGGTCAGGCTCCGTGCGCGAACCAGGAGAGCAGTTGCATGTCCACGTCCGATCCCGTCGTCATCGTTTCCGCAGTTCGCACTCCTCTCGGCCGCTTTCAGGGCGATCTGTCATCGTTCAGCGGACATAATCTGGGCTCACACGCCATCGGCGCGGCGCTGGAACGGGCCAAACTGTCGCCCGACCGAATCGACGAAGTTTTGATGGGGTGCGTTCTTCCCGCAGGACAAGGTCAGGCCCCTGCTCGTCAGGCTGCACGCGGCGCGAAGTTGCCCGACGCCGTCGGCGCCACCACCGTCAACAAGGTGTGCGGATCGGGCATGAAAGCCACCATGCTTGCTCACGACCTCATCAATGCAGGCTCGGCCAACATCGTTATCTCCGGCGGCATGGAAAGCATGACAAATGCGCCATACCTTCTTCAAAAGGCGCGCGGCGGCTATCGCGTCGGTCACGACCGCATTATCGATCACATGATGATGGATGGCCTCGAGGACGCCTACGAGACCGGCCGTTCGATGGGTGACTTCGGCGAAGCCGCCGCAGAGGCTTATCAGTTCAGCCGCAAGGATCAGGACGACTACGCAATCGAAACGCTGACGCGGGCGCGCAACGCCGTCCAGAGCGGCGCTTTCAAGAAAGAGATCGCGCCGATTTCCGTAAAGGAAAAGGCAGGCGTTCGTGTCGTTGAAAACGACGAGCATCCGCTGAAGGTCGATCCCGCCAAGATCCCCAACCTGAAGCCGGCGTTCCGCCCCAACGGTACAATTACCCCTGCAGCCTCCTCGGCAAATGCCGATGGCGCGGCCGCGCTGGTTTTGACCCGCCGCTCGATTGCGGAACGCGAGGGCTTGCCGATTCTTGCAGAGATCAAGGGCCACTCGACACACAGTCAGGCTCCTGACTGGTTCACGACCGCCCCTATTCCAGCGATCCGCAAACTGCTCGATAAGGTCGGCTGGAGCGTTAGCGACGTCGATCTGTTCGAAATCAACGAGGCCTTCGCCGTGGTGCCGATGGCAGCCGCCAAGGATCTCGGAATTCCGCGCGATAAGCTCAACGTCAATGGCGGCGCGTGCGCACTCGGCCACCCGATCGGTGCGACCGGCGCTCGGCTGATCGTGACGTTGCTGCACGCGATGGAAAAGAACAACGTCCAGCGCGGCATCGCCTCGCTTTGTATTGGCGGCGGCGAAGCAACCGCCATCGCTGTCGAGCGCAAGCTCAGCTGATCGGCGCTGCGCCATTTTGAATAATGCACCGGCGGGATTCCGCCGGTGCGCGAAGCCGCACACCCGGCAAGCGGGCTGCGTTACCTCTCAGCAACCTGTGGTGAGATCGTGAAACGAAACAGTTCCATACGACGGATTGTCGTCACCGGAATGGGCGCCGTATCGCCGCTCGGCTGCGGCGTCGAGAGCAACTGGTCGCGTTTGATTGCCGGTCAATCCGGCATCCGCGCATTATCGGACAATGTCGCCGCTGACCTGCCGGTGAAAGCCTGTGGCACCGTGCCCGACATCGTCGACGATCCGGAATTTGGCTTCGATCCCGACCGCGCAGTTCAAAAGAAAGACCAGAAGAAGATGGATCGCTTTATCCAGTTCGCCATGCTGGCGGCGGACGAAGCGATCGCACAGGCCGGATGGGCTCCTCAGGATGCACGTTCGCGCGAACGCACGGCGACCATCATCGGCTCCGGTGTCGGTGGATTTCCCGCCATCGTCGATGCGGTTCGCACTGCCGATGAACGCGGCGTCCGTCGGCTGTCGCCGTTCACCGTCCCGTCGTTTCTTGTCAATCTCGCCGCCGGACAGGTTTCGATCCGTCACGGATTCAAGGGGCCGCTGGGCGCACCCGTGACCGCATGCGCCGCCGGCGTGCAGGCGATCGGAGACGCCGCGCGCCTCTTGCTTGCGGGTGAAGCGGATGTCGCGATCGCCGGTGGCGCGGAAGCGTGTATCGATCGCGTCAGCCTCGGCGGATTTGCCGCCGCCCGCGCGCTCTCGACCAATTTCAACGATCAGCCGCAACGCGCGTCACGTCCCTTCGATCGCGACCGCGATGGCTTCGTGATGGGTGAAGGCGCGGGCATTGTGGTCATCGAAACGCTCGACCACGCACTCAGCCGCGGCGCAACGCCTATCGCCGAACTTGTCGGTTATGGCACGACGTCGGATGCGTACCACATGACGGCCGGACCGGAAGACGGCGACGGCGCACGCCGCTCGATCGAAATCGCTCTGCGCCAGGCCGGCATCTCTCCGACCGAGGTTCAGCACCTCAACGCTCATGCGACCTCAACGCCGGTCGGCGACAATGGCGAGCTCGCAGCGATCAAGGCCGTGTTCGGCACCGAAGGGCGGGTCGCGGTCAGCTCAACGAAATCCGCCACTGGTCATCTGCTCGGCGCGGCGGGTGGTCTTGAGGCCATCTTCTCGGTGCTTGCTTTGCGCGACCAGATCGCTCCGGCCACGCTCAATCTCGATCACCCGGATGCAGCCGCCGAGGGCATCGATCTAGTGCGCGGCGCGGCGCGCCCCATGGCGATAGAGCACGTCCTGTCGAACGGCTTCGGTTTCGGTGGCGTCAACGCGAGCGTTCTGTTCCGCGCCTGGTAACGGCGCGGATCATATTTTTCTGATTGCCGCTCGCCTGTTCTTCGCAAGCAGATAGTTCCGCGTCGCGGCAGTCGCACCGCGTCCGGGCAGCCGCAAAGCGGCGATTTTGGGAGGACACCATGCACAGCGTTCAGCTCAATGCGTTTGGCAAGCCGTGGGAAGTGGTCGAAACCGTCGCCCTTCCCGATCCCGGCGCTCCCGGAGCCGGCGAAATCGTTGTCGATATGGAGTTCTCGCCAATCAACCCTTCGGATCTCGTGTTGATGCGCGGTCTTTATGGCGTGAAGCCAAAATTGCCCGCACCTGTCGGCTCTGAAGGCGTGGCACGCGTCGCTAAAGTCGGTTCTGGCGTCGCCGGAATCAAGGAAGGCGACCGCGTGCTGTTCCCAAGGGGCACATCAACATGGCTGACGCGCAGCAAGGTCAAAGCCGACGGGCTGTTTGCATTGCCAGCCGGCGCGGATCCACAGCAGCTTTCGATGCTGATGGTCAATCCGCCGACCGCATATCTCCTGCTGACGGAGTACGTCCCTCTCAAGAAGGGAGACTGGGTCATCCAGAGCGCCGGCAATTCCGGTGTCGGTCGTGCGGTCATCGCCATCGCCAAACATATGGGTGTCCATACCGTCAGCGTCGTGCGACGTCCCGAACTGGTCGATGAGTTGAAAAAGCTCGGCGCCGATGTGGTCTTGGTTGAAGGCCCTGATCTGGCCAAACGGGTCGCGGAGGCGACCGGCAAGGCAAAGATCATGCTTGCACTCGACAGCGTTGGCGGACCAGGTCTGATGTCGCTGAACGATTGCCTGGCCAATGGCGGTACGCTGGTTGCCTATGGTGTCATGAGCGGCGGACCGGGCCCCTTCTTCACGGCCCCCAACATCTTTCGCGATCTCACGCTCAAGGGCTTCTGGTTGTTGAACTGGTTCAACAAGAGTACGCCCGCACGCGTTGTTGAGGTTCAAAGGAAGATGGCCGGGTGGATCGCAGAC